>CAIJGS010000068.1 GCA_903820285.1 uncultured Verrucomicrobia subdivision 3 bacterium
GGCGCGGCCCCATACCAGCCCAGGGCAACGCCCTGGGTTTACACCCCCTAAGGCCACGAGCCCCGAAAGGCCGGCCCATCCCCCAATCAAGGCAGAAAACCCCTGTAATCGTGCATGATCAAGGCTCATCAAGGCATCCGCTAACAAACACCCGTCCCCTGGGAGCTTGGTGGTTCTCTGGAGCTTGGAGGTTGGAATTTGGAGCTTCCCGGTCCCATCCCCTTTGCGTCTGTGGGCACCGCGCCTTTGCGTTAAAACCTCAGCAATCAAGGCTAATCGTGCCTCCTCAAGGCAACCGCTGAAAATTTTAATTACCCTCGTAGAATTCCCCCCTTGATGGGCCCTTGGGGAAATTCCGTCACCCGGTCAAAAATATCCCGTCACCTTTTTTCATTTTAACCCACTCCTTAAGCGAGTATGAAATGTGGAATCATGGCGGATGGCGATATATCGGAAGACGCCCGGCTGGTCGAACTGGGCCGGACCGGCAATCGCGAGGCTTTTGGCTGCCTCGTGAACCGCCATCAATCCGCTGTCTGCGCCCTCGCGTACAGCGCCTGTGGCGATCTGGCCCGCAGCGAGGATCTCGCCCAGGAAACCTTTCTCATCGCCTGGCGCAAACTCCGCGATCTCAAGGAACCCGCCAAGTTCCGGTCCTGGCTCTATGGCATTGCCCGAAACCTCATCAACAGCGCCTTCCGCCAGCAAACCCGCAATCCCCTTACCGCCGCCGAACCGCTGGATGAAAGCCTGGCGTCCACCGCCACGACCACCAATCCCGCCGGCCAGGCCATCAGCCGGGAGGAGGAAGGTATTTTGTGGCGTTCGCTGGAACGAATCCCGGACGCCTATCGGGAACCGCTGGTGCTCTTTTACCGGGAGCAACAATCGGTGGAACGGGTGGCCGCCATCCTGGAACTGTCGGAGGACGTGGTGCGGCAGCGGCTGTCGCGCGGACGTAAGCTGTTGCAGGCCGAGGTCGCCGCGTTTGTCGAAGGCACACTGGCCCGGACCGCACCCAGCCCGGCGTTTGCCCTGGGCGTGCTGACCGCCCTGCCACACCTGCCCACCGTGGCCGGTTCTTCCGCCATCGGCGGCACCACCCTGAAAGGCGGCGCCGCCGTCGCCTCGGCCGGTTTGCTCACGCTTCTCAAAGGATTGCTGATCAAATTTGTCCCCGCCGTCGCCGGTGCCTGGATGATGATGAAACTCCCGGAATCGCGGCGCGAACGGAAGTTCGCCAGCTGGGCTTTCGGGTTGGCATGGCTGAGTGCCATCCTCTATCCGCTGGCACTCATGCTGGCGGGTTATGTCTGGCGACCTTATTGGCATGTCCATCCGCAGGCGTACACCATTCTGCTTCTGAGTTCCGCCTTTGGGTTTGTGGCCATCCTGGGGCCTTACACCTTTTGGATTGCCCGGAAGCAAGTGCGGATCCGTAAAGAGGAGGCCAAACAAGCCGGCCGGGCGGGACTGTTTTCGCAATCCCAGCCCTATGAATACCGCAGCCCGGGAACTTTTCTGGGACTGCCGTGGGTGCATGTTTGTTGGAATTGCGAAGTGAACGGCCAAACGCGTCCCGCTCTCGGCTGGATTGCCGTGGGCAACCGGGCTTATGGGGTCCTGTTTGCGTCCGGCGGGGTGGCCGTAGGCGGCATCAGCAGCGGCGGTCTGGCCATTGGCGGGGTGGCGCTGGGTGGATTTGGCGTGGGATTGTTTGCGTTTGGCGGCTTCGCGTTGGGGGTGGCGGCCATCGGTGGCGCGGCGGCCGGTTACGTGGCCTTGGGTGGCGGCGCAATTGGCTGGCTCGGGGCTTCGGGCGGGGCGCTGCTGGCCCGCCATTTTGCCACCGGCGGCGGCGCCATCGCCGAGCACGCCAACGACGCGGCAGCCCAGGCCTTCATGTCCGGAAACTTTTTCTTCCGCCACGCGTGGACCGTCTTTGACGTGCTGATCATCGTGTCCTGGCTGCTACCGCCCGGGATGAGTCTCTATTTCAAACGCCGTCGCGAACGCGCCCAACGGGCGACAACCTCAACCCCATAATTAATATGCTCAAATCAAAATGCCTCACCCTCCTGGCCGGCCTCCTGGCCCTGTCCCTTTATTCTGTGACTGCCGACACAGTGTCAGATCGCATCACCGTAACCGTGCGAGGCCAGGGCCCGGATGTGATCCTGATTCCCGGGCTCACCTGTTCCGCCGCTGTCTGGGATGCCACCGCCGCGCACCTGGAAGCCCACTACCGGCTGCACTTGGTGCAATTGGCGGGCTTCGGCGGTTTGCCGGCCAAGGCCAACGCGCAAGGTCCCATCATTCAACCGGTCGTGGATGCCTTGGATGCGTACATCAAGACGAACCAGCTGAAGGCACCTTACATCATCGGCCATTCGCTGGGTGGCTTGATCGGCATGTCGCTCGCCCAGCAACATCCCGAAGATGCCGGCAAATTGATGATTGTGGATTCGCTGCCGTTTTTCGGCGTGCTATTTGGCGTCAAGGATGCCGCCGCCGCCGAGCCGCAGGCGGCCATGATGCGGGACATGGTGTTGAACGAAACCCCGGAGGCCTACGCCCAGGGCCAGAGCCAGTTCCTGCCGGCGCTCGTCAAATCACCGGCCGGCCTTAAGGCCGCCATCGCCTGGTCCATAGCTTCCGATAAATCGGTCGTCGCCCGCGCCACCTACGAGGACATGACCACCGACCTTCGTTCCAAGCTCCCGGAAATCAAAACGCCGGTAACGATGCTCTATCCCTGGGACGCGACCAGCGGAATGCCGGTCACCGCCGTGGATGGGGTATATCAGCAAAACTTCGCCGCGCTGCCCAACAAAAAGCTGGTGCGGATCGACGACTCCCGCCATTTCATCATGCTCGACCAGCCGGCGGCTTTTATGGCGCAAGTGGATGGTTTTTTGAAGTGACGAGCAGACCGCTTAAAGTAATTCGGCGGCGGGGTGGTTTGCGAGTGAATCCAAGGTGGCCCATTTCATACCGTTTGCAGCGGCCAGATTGGCGAGATACCAGTCTGTGCTCTTTTTGGAATCCGGAGCCGGAATGCCGGCCAGGGCGCTGATGCTGGCCGGTATGAAAAGTGGGGCGTCACTGGCCTGAAAATCCAACAATGTCTGGCGGGCCTGTGCCATGGTGGATTTATAAACCGCCACGGAAACACGAATAAAACCCGGCTCGGTAATGGGGCAAAGTGCCATCTGCTTGCCCTCAGCCCATTTCGTTACCCGATCATGATGAACATGCGTCTCCAGCAACAAGGCCAGCAAGACAGACACATCCAGCAGGTAAATCACGGAAAGTCCTCCAATGCCTGGTCAACTTCTTCCTGGGTTAAAACCCGGTCAGAAGTCAATAGCGTCCGCTTGCCGCGCTTTACCACACGGGCGGGTGATCGTTCTGACACCTCAATTAACCGGAAACGCAATTCCCGGTCGGAAAGTTTCTCAACTTCGTACGCCTGTCCGGGTTTCACCAACCCGTCCAAGGCACCGGAACGGCAGCCGTCATCAATGTGCGTTGTTAGTGTCACAGCCATGGGAAGAAACTCCCACACCCGCCCGCCGCCGTCAAGGGCCTTGCCTGCCATCCAAAGCTCGCCGTCGGGTGCCATTTTGGCTTAAATAGGGTGCGGCATGAGCGATTTTGAAACCCGGTTTGGCGGCATAGCGCGGCTGTATGGTTGCGACGGACTGGCGCGGCTGCGCGCAGCCCATGTCTGCATCGTGGGCATCGGCGGCGTCGGCACCTGGTCCGTGGAAGCGCTGGCCCGCTCCGGCGTGGGGGCGTTGACGCTGGTGGATCTGGACGAAGTCTGCGTGACCAACATCAACCGCCAGCTGCCCGCCCTCACGGAAACAGTCGGCCGCGCGAAAGTCGACGTCATGGCCGAACGCATCCACGCCATCAACCCAGACTGCCGCGTGCAGGTAGAGCAGCGTTTTTTCAACGAACAGACCGCCGCCGAATTGCTCGCGCCGGAATATGATTTTGTCCTGGATGCGATTGATAGTGTAACCAACAAGATCCTCCTCCTCGCCCAATGCCGGGCCAAGCAGCTGCCCATCGTGGCTTGCGGCGGTGCCGGCGGCCGCCGCGATGCCACACTCGTACGCTGCGCGGATCTCGCCAAAGTCTCCCACGACCGTCTGCTGGCGGAAGTGCGAAAACGTCTGCGCAAAGACCACGGTTTTCCGCCCGACGGCAAGGCGATGGGGATTGATTGTGTCTACTCGGCGGAAGCGCCCGTCTTCGCACAGCCGGATGGATCGGTCTGTGAGAATCGCGCGGAGGCGGAGGAGGGCACGCGCTTGAATTGCAACGGCGGCCTCGGGTCCGCCACGTTTGTGACCGGCACCTTTGGCTTCGCCGCTGCCGGCCTGGTGGTCAGTCGAATTGCTGGAGCGAAGCAGGCGGGCTGAGGTTGGCGGGAGGTTGGCGCACGAGATGTCGCATCCACCGGACGGCCGATTATACTGTCATTTCTTCTTAAACCGCTTGATGGCAAAAGCCATCAATTCGTGCGCTGCCGGTATCTTAAGTTTCAGCGCGGTGAGGATGTAAAAAACCCCGGCGATTCCCGCCGGCACAAACACGGCGCCAATTCGCAGCGGAATGGTGGCATGGCCCACATATCTTTCCCAGCCCCGCCAGCTGAACCAGGCGATCAGGCCGGCCGTGGCGGCGTTGAGTGCCAGCGGCACCAGGGTCAGCCGTAGTTCCTGCATTTCCAGTTTGCCCAACTTCTTCCGCAAGGCCACGATGAGCAGCAGCGCATTGACGGCCGAGGTGGCCGTATTCGCGATGCCCGGTCCGCCTTCGCGCAGTGGCACCATCAGCCAGCAGGCCAGCGCAAAATTCACCACCAGACAGAAGAGGCTGATCTTCATCGGCGTCTTGGTGTCGCCCAGCGCATAAAACGCCCGCGCCAGAATGTTGACCGTGGAAAAAGCAACCAGCCCCGGCACCAGGCAGGCCAGCGCGAACGACACGTGCCGGGTATTTTCCGGCGTGAACGCACCGTGCTGGTACAGCAGCCGGACAATCGGCTCCGCCAGCACAAACAAAAGCGTGGCCGCAATCAGGTTCAAAAAGATCAACGTCGCGAGTCCGGCGCTCAGCGTGGCGCGGAACTCGGGAAACTTTTTCTCCGCCGCCAGTCCGGACAGCGTCGGCAGCAGATAGGTCGCCAGCGATATCCCGAACATTCCCTGCGGCAATTCCATCAGGCGCACGGCACCGTTGTACGAGGAAACCAGCCCGGTGGCGATCATGAACGCAGCGCCCTGCACCATCATGACGTTGATTTGAAACGCCGCCACGCCAATCGTTCCGGGAATCATCTGCCGCACCACCCGTTGCACCGTTTCATCCCGCCACGGCGTCACCCAGCGATAACGGAAGCCGTCGCGCCAGAGAGTTGGCATTTGAAACGCCGCCTGGGCCACCCCGGCCGCCAGAACCCCTACCGCTAGCGCAAAAATCTGCTGGGACCGTTCGTGACCAAAGCAAGGCGTCAGCCAGAGCACGGAGGCGATCATCACCACGTTCAGCAGGGCCGCCCCCAGCGCAGGGATAAAAAAGTGGCCGCGCGAATTGAGCATCCCCATTAGTGCCGCCGTGAGACAGACCAGCAGCATGTAGGGGAACATGATGCGCAGCAATTGGAGCATGAGCTCGGTTTTCTCATCGAACTGGTGCATGCCCAGGGCAATGGAAATGCCGAGCATGACCACGCCCACGATCACGCTGGCCGAGACCAACAGACCTGAGATAACCGCGTTCGCCGCGCGCCACATCTCCTTTTCGCCCGCATTCTTCTCTTTTTCCTTGAAGATCGGAATGAACGCTGCGGTGAGCGCGCCTTCGCCAAGCAGTCGGCGGAACAGGTTGGGCACCGTGAACGCGAGTTGGAAGGCGTCGTTTACCAGCCCCACTCCCATGAAACTCATGTACACCATTTCGCGCACCATGCCGAGCACGCGGCTGGTGAGCGTGGCCACGGCGATCGCGCCGGACGCTTTCAACAATTTAGACACGCGCGAAGTTTAGAGGCCGGCCCGCTCCGGCCAAAGTCAGAAATGCGTATTTTCAGGATTTGCGATATAGGATTTACGAATTGCGAGAGGCCGGCTGGCATCGGACAGGCAAACCTTGCTGGTACGGATGCTAACCGGCCATTAATTGGCCATTGGCAACGGGCGGGCGGCAATTTAATCTGACGGCGTGAGCATCATCGAAGAATTGAAATGGCGCGGCCTGGTGGCTGATTGCACGGACGCGGTGGAACTGGAAAAGAAACTCGCCGCGCCCATCACGCTGTACTGTGGCTTCGACCCGACGGCCGACAGCCTGCACGTGGGCAATCTCGTGCCGTTGCTGGCGTTGCGCCGTTTTCAATTGCTCGGGCACCATCCCATTGCCGTGGCCGGCGGGGCGACCGGTTCCATCGGCGATCCCAGCGGCAAATCGCAGGAGCGCCAATTGCTCACCAGCGAAGTGCTGGATCACAACATCGCCTGTGTGAAGGTGCAACTCGCGAAGCTGCTGGATTTTGAGACGAAGCAGAATCCCGCCCTGCTGGTAGACAACGCCTCGTGGACTGCCGGCATTTCATTCCTCGATTTCCTCCGCGACATCGGCAAACACTTTTCGGTGAACCAGATGGTGGCCAAGGAATCCGTGCGCGCCCGCATGGAAGACCGCGAGGTGGGCATCAGCTTCACGGAATTCAGCTACATGCTGTTGCAGGCGTTTGATTTTTATGTCCTGAACCGCGACCGCAACTGCGAGTTGCAGATCGGCGGCAGCGACCAGTGGGGCAACATCACCGCCGGCAGCGAACTGACGCGCAAGAAATCCGGCCGGCAGGTTTACGGCCTGACGCTGCCGCTCATCACCAACGCCGACGGCTCGAAGTTCGGCAAGACCGTCGCCGGTGCCATCTGGCTGGACCCGAAGCGTACCAGCGTTTACCGCTTCTATCAGTTCTGGATCAACGTGGATGACCGCGACGTGATCCGGTACCTGAAATATTTCACCTTCCTGCCCCAGGAGGAAATTGCCGCACTGGAAACCCAGCACACCGAAAACCCCGGCGCGCGCGTGGCCCACAAGGCCCTCGCCAAGGCGGCCACGGATCTGATTCACGGGCCCGACGCCACCGCTGAGGCGATCCGCGCGAGCGAAATTTTATTCGGCGGCAATCTGGCCGGCATCGCGGAAAGCACGTTTAACGAGATCATCGGCGAAGTGCCGACCAAAGAGATTGAGTTGGCGCGGCTGGGGGATGCGGGCATTTCTTTCCTGGACCTGTTTGTCCATGCCGGGCTGAGTCCGTCCAAGGGTCAGGGGCGCAAAGATATCGAAGGCGGCGGCGCGAACATCAATAACATCCGCGAAGCCAGTGCCGTCCGCATGATCACGGCGGCCGACCTGCTGTTCGGCAAACATCTGCTGCTCCGCAAGGGGAAGAAAAATTACGTGGTGGTGACGGCGAAATAAATACTGGCAGGCAGCCGCCGCTCAGCGGCGGCTGCTTACTTTTTAACTCGCACCCCGTAAACCAGCCTTACCCGCTCCGCATCCAGGCGGCTGAGGTGATTATCGGTCCATTGCCCGATGACCTGATCATACTTTTTATCTACCGGACAAATCACCGAGCACGGACTGCTGCCTACGCCGTCCACGCATTCGCTTTCACATTGTGAAGCCCAGCAGATGCGATAGTGCATGATGGAGTAGTAATCGTAGGGCAGGCTGCCATCGATCCAGTTGGTTTGCGCAATCCAGTCATAATCAGAACCGCGGCCGGGCTTGATGTTCTCGTAATGGATCGTCACAAATTGGTCGCGATCCCAGCGCTGGTGCTCATGAAAAAATCCCAGCACATGGCCGAGTTCATGCACAGCCATCCATTCTGGTTCATGCCACCAGAAGGCGGTGATGTTGATGTCCGTGCGCACACCTTTTTGATAACCAACATGGCTTGTGTTATTCCCGGCATCGGTCCGGCCGGTGAAATTCACGTATTCCGTCTCGGTGGTGTGGGGAATGAAATGAATGTTCGCGCCGGTATCCATCCAGCGCTGCATGGCGTGCAGGGCCAGCGTCTGCTGCGTGGCATTTAACTTTGAAATGTCGTAGGGAATGATGCCGTCCGGCCAGGGCAACGGCTTGGATTCGTTGCGGCCTTCATGCGCCGGATCGGAACCGGCTCGCGCCGGACCCGCCACCAGGACCAGCAACACGATGCATAACTGCAACCAGCGCCACAGTGGCAGGCCGGCAGTGGTTCGATTACGGGGAAAATGGCATCTCCTCATGCGTCTTATTTAACCAATCAAGGCACCGGCAAGGCAAAGCGAATCGGCCCGTGCGTCATGGAAAATACGGGTGATGCCGGGCTCCGTCGTTCCCGGATTCCAGGGCGCGGCGCATCCAGGCACGGTCACCGGTGACGCCGGCGAGTTGCGCGTCAAATGGCTTGAAGCCGACAGCGAATACCGGCGAATCCGCCGGGAACGTCACGTCTGGCCAATTCCCTTTCACGGCGAGAGCGGTCAAGATGGAGCCGCTTTCGTGGCCCACCTGCTGCCATGCGGTCAGATTTCCCTTTGGGAAAAGCGGCGCAGCCTGGCCATACGCCACAAAACAATTGCTGCCGCTCGCATATTGTAGCTTGTTCCAAGGCCCGTAGAAAAACGCCGAGTTGGAACTGATGATCAGATTATGCTCCAAGGTGAAGGAAAGATGGCTTTCCACCCGGGTGGCCTGCATCGGCGGACCGGAACTCAGGGCGAAAACATTGTTCACGATATTATTCGAAGCGCCGTAGTGCTGGTGAAAGCCGCCGCCGGAAGGCGAGAGCACGGAGGTACAGTGCCAAACCAGATTGCTGGCGATTTGCCAGCCGGAGCTGCCTTCATCGGGATAGATTCCCCAGCCGCCGTAGTCGTGGGCGCAGACATCAAAAATGACATTGCCCACGCAGGTGCTGCCCGGACTCACTCCCAGGGTGTAAATACCGCCCATGTCGCTCAACACGCCCTGCCCAATCTGATGGATGCGATTATAACCGATGTCATTATTGGTCGCCTGACTGGGGCCATAACCCCAGGTCCAGCCGGCGGAAATGCCGGTGTAAAAGGTGTCGCTGATGTCATTGTGCGTCACCTCGTTGTTGGCGCTTTGGCCAACCCAAATGCCGACGGCGCTTGGATGAATCCGTCCGCAACCGCGAATGATGTTGTTCGCAATCACGTTGGCGCCGGTGAGGTTGGCGGGATTCTGGCTGATGCCCATTTCGCCGATCCGGATACCGCCCGCGCCCAGATCTTCGAGGAGGCAATGCTCGATGCGACAATGCCGGCAGCCGCTCCGTAACCAGATGCCGTAATTGCCGGTATGGGTAATTTCGCAATTATCGAATGTCAGATTCTCCGCATCATCAATTTGGATGGATGCCCCGATGCCTGCCGCCGCTTGCACTGGAGGACAACCTTCGCGCGGCAGCCGGTAGCCGGTGTAGCCAAAATGCAATCCCCGAAAATGCAGATTACTCGCGCCATGAACGATCAAGAGTTGTTCCAGCACGGGCGCCACGGCTTCCGTCTGGCCCAAAGTTTCGCCCGGCAAGGGATGATAATTCAGCTCGCCGGCCGGACCCAGAAACCACGCACCCGGCGCCAATGACGGGCCGGTGCAGTTATCCAACAGGTAAAAACTTTGGGCATTCCAAGGATTCCAGCTGGTCATGGGCTGACCTTCAACGGTGATGGTGCCATTCGTGGGATCAAACGCGGACAACGCGTAACGGGAGGTGTCCCATTTATGGAAAACCAGGATTTGGTGTTCTGCCAGTGCGATGGGATCAGCCGTCAGCGCGGTGATGATTTCGGCAGGAACTTTCACGGAGATTTGTGCCCGCTTGGCCGGCAACTCTTTTACCTGCAGGTCGCCGAGGGGCAGCCGGTCTTTGGCGGGAAAGCGGCTGCGGGCGGCGCGCTCGCCGTTAATGAACAATTGCTCAAAGTGCAGTTCCGGGGCGGCGTGCCAATGGCCATCCGGCGTAGCGGCCAGACCTGTAATGTGCTTCCCGCCGGTGATGAGGGTTTTATCCGGAGTGCGGGCCAGCCAATTCGCGTTGCCATCCCGGCCATCCAAGATCAGGGGTTCGGTGAGCGCGTAATCACCCTCGCGCAGGACAATCACAGCGACCTCGTCGGCATGGCCGTTGGCGTGCCAGGAGCGCACGGCATTGCGCGCCGTCATCAGTGTGTTGGTGCCGGGCACGGCGATGAACGTTTTGGCCAGCTCCGCTTGCGCCATGGCCGGTGGTAATTGGCAAATGCCTACCAGGACCCCGAGCAGAACTGATTTTTTGGGTGCGAGCATAAAAATGGGAGCGGATGTTTATCCGAGTTAAAGACGTTCCAAAACCGGTTAAGGTTGCTGCTTTTGATGAAGGGCTTACGCCTCCTTTGCCAGCTCATCGTTGCGGATGGCCTCCACGAACGGCGGCAGCTGACAATTTAGCGTCTCGGCCACGGCGCGGAGCAATTCCGCTTCGCGCACCGTCACTGCGCCATCGGCCACCACGGTCTTGCCGGCGGCCATAATCAGGTTGCGTCGGACACCGGCAGGACAGCGCGCCAGCCGGTCCAGAACGGCATCCACCTTGGCCAGATCCCAATCACTGCGCGGCACGAAATAAACCTTCGCGCCCGGCGCATCCAGAAATTCCGCGCCAGCGGCGAAAGCCTTGCGGGCGGCGGCTTCATCCTCCTCTTGTCCCACATGCGCCAGCGCGGAGAGTAGCAAGGCGCTCTCGGCTAGCACATCCTTGACGGTTCCGTACCGACCTGTCTCTGGTAAGGGGCCGTCGAAATGCGCGTCCAGTTGCCGTCGCACCATCTTCAGCAGCGTGTATTCAAAGAGGCCGATGGAATCGCCAGACTCCACGAGTTTTTGCACCGTCTCATGGATGGCGACGCGGCTGGCGGGACTGGCCCGCCGCAACGCCGGCACGGCGAATTCCGCGAGCGGAAACCGGTATTTATCCTCTACGGTTGCCACCAGCAGGGCCAATGTTTCCAGTCGGGCAAACAGCGAGGCATCGAGCGCCATTCGGAGCACCTCTAACTGCCGGGTCCGCACGGTGGCATCGTCATTCAGCAGCAACGACAGCAACACCAATGCGGCGTCTTCCGGCGTGTGCAAGGCGGCTTTGATTTCCGGTGGCAGACCCAGCCGGACGACCATGGCCTGCCGTAAATTCTCCGCGCTCAGCCCCACCGACATGGCCGCCAAGCCGTCCGGCAGCAGTTTTTCAATGCGCATAACCCCACCGATCACCTGGTCGTAGTCCCGCTCCCGTTCACCCTGGCTGGGTGCCAGCATTTTCACCTTGGGGAATTGGCCGTCAAACGTTGGGTCAATCGCAAGCACCCGGCGATCCAGCGGCGGATGGGTGGCCAGCCAGGGGAACCAGGGCTCGTAATTGGAGTTGGCGAAGTAGAGATGGCTCGCCACTTCCGCATGGGGGGTGTCGAGCCGGCCCTGTTTGAACAGGCCGCCGATCTTTTTGAGCCCGCCGCCGATGCCGGTCGGATTGCGCGTGAACTGCACCGCCGCCGCATCCGCCAGCCATTCGCGCTGACGGCAGATGGCGCTCTTGAGCAGCCGCACAAACGGCAGACCGAGCGAACCGATGACGACCAGGAAAAATCCGGGCAGCGCAGTGGGCAGCATCTTGCGCCGTTTGGATTGCACCACAATGAACTCATCGTCGTCCAGCGGTTCGCTGTCCCCGTAAATCAGTACGCGGCCCAGGATGGTTGGCCAGAACAGGCCGTGCGCCAGGCCAATGAGCTTCATGTTCAGCCGGGTGTCGCCATTGAGAATGTGGCTGAACTCGTGCGCCACCAGACCCTGCAATTCATCGCGGGAGAGCAGTTTCAAGGCGCCGCGCGTAATCGTGATGGCTGTGTCATCACGGGTGTGGCCGGCGGCAAAGGCGTTGATGCCGCGTTCGTTGTCGAGCACGTAGATTTCCGGTACGGGCAGGGTGGAGGCAATCGCCATTTCCTCCACCACATGGCGGAACTGCTGTTCCTCCAGGTTTTCGGGTTTTACTGCCACGGGCCGGCCGCCGAGCAATTCCGCCACGGCCGCGCCACCCGCCGAAAGCTGGTGCAGCTTGTAGAGACAGCCGCCCGCCATGGAAACCAGACAGCCCAAGGTAATCCAGCACGCCAGCCAGCCGTCCCACAACCAATGCAGATAAGCCCACGGATGCATGACCGCCTCCGCGAACAATTCCAGCAGGGTGGTGAAGAGCGGCAGGATCGTCCGGCCAAAGCCGGGCGTGGGTTTGCTAAATGCGAGGATGAGGTTGGCGAGGATGAAATAGGTCAGGGCGATGACCGCCAGTACGGCGAAGCCGAAGAGAAAAATTAGCCGGCGCGTCTGTTTCCGGGCCTGTTCCTGGCGGTCAAAAAAATCCATGGTCCAGCCCGTTGTAGCACACGGGCCGGATTCAGAAAGGTTTTTTTACGGGAACCGGGGCCGTGACATAAAGGCAGTTTCTCAGTGTTCCGCCAGCAGCCGGTTCATCTGGCGCAGACGTTCCGCCAGCACTTTCATGACGTGCGTGGCGAAAAACGGATTTTGCTGGATGAGAAAATGAAAGCGCCGCTGGTCGATTTTCACGAGCTTGGAGGCTTCCTTGGCCGTGACCGTGGCGATGCGCGGGGCTTGGTCAATCAGGGCCAGTTCGCCAATGATCGCACCGCGCGTGGAGGTTTCCACCACCTTGCCGGAAACCTGGATTTCCAGCGCGCCTTCCAGCACCACGTACATGCCGTCACCCGCATCACCTTCGCGAAAGAGCGTGTCGCCCGGCGCCAGATTGGTGGTGTCGGTCTGATGGGCAAATAATTCCGCCGGATTCATCCTGTCATGATTAGGCAATAGCCGGATGACTTCAAGTTACGAACAGGTGACATTTACGAGCCGGCCGGATGGCTTTAAACACGATCGGTTAAGTTCGGGCTTTACGCCTCAAAATTCTTCAACCTCCGCATACTCAGACGCAACGGCAGCCAGCCCACCGCCAGCGACAGCGCGACGAAAGTCAGGAGACTTAACATGATCCAGGCGGTATGGGTATGGAAGCCGCCGCCGCCAAACACGAGGAGTGTGAGCGAGGCAATGATATAGACGGAACTCAGAACAAAGCAAAGGGTGCCGCCGAAGCCGCTGACAATTTTGTTCGGGTTGGTTTCCTTCAGGTTTGGATAGAGCACGCCCAGCCCGATCGCGAGGCCGTTCAGGGCAAAGGTCATGACCGTTACTACGGCGGCGAAAAAGGCGACATCCGTCCAGACCATGTTCAGCAGATAGCAGGAGAGCGTGACGAGGCCGAGTGTGACGAACAAGGACAGAACGCTGGCGAGCCAGTATTTGGTTTTGACGATACGTTGGAGGCCCATGGGCGACATGCCCACGATCCACAGGCGGCGGCCTTCCAGGGAAAACTGGGGAAACACAAACCGGGTGGTGACGGAAGCGAGGTTGAACGCGCAGGCACCGAGGTTCAGGAAAGCGACGGCATTGATCCAAAAGGGGCTGCTGAGCTGATGGGTGAAATTCCGGAGGTTGATGATGTAAGCACCCAGCAGGCCGAAAAACATAACCGACTGGCCCCATTGGGTGGTGTCGCGCCAGAACATGCGGATATCCTTCACGGCGAGGGCGCGGGTATCCGGGGCGAAACAGGTCATTTTAGCGGCCATCCGTTCCAGCAGACCGGGGGCATGGCCCGGATTATTCCCGCTCCAAAGCCGGTTTTTCCCCTGACCGCTGCCCCGGCTCTGCACGGCTGAGGCAGTATTGTAGAAGAGTTTGCCAAAGCGGGTAAACGCGATGCCGCCAAAAAACAGCGTATGGCTGAGGAGCACGGCGGCAAAGAAGATGGCTTCGCGCGTGATGCCTTCGGCCCATTGCAGCACGGCGGTTGAAAGCCAGTAGCTGGGCAGGAACGGAAACAGGGTGAAGCGAGTTTTGGCCAGCAACCGGTCCAGCGCCTCCAGCGTCCGCTTGTCCAGCAATTCGTCATCCACGGGATTGGATTTCCACCAGAAAGCGACGAACGCCAGTAAAACCATCGCGAGCACCACCAGCATCACCTGAAAATTCCGACGGTCCAGATGCCGTCCGATGATGATGGCCAGCCAAGACCCGAGCACGCCCGGCAGCACCACGAAGATGCCGATGAGCATGGCGGTGAGCGGATAAAAATGCCAGGGCACGTCGCGCACCAACCCAAAGGCCACCAACAGCGGCGCGATCAGAAACAAAAAGGCCCACGAGGCCAGCACCACCGATTCAATGAATTTCCACCGGAAAATGGTTTCGTTGCTCACCGGCAGGGTCAGCAAAAAGGCCGTTTCCCGGTTTTTGAACAGATTCGTATAGGAGATAATGAGGTTGCTCAGTAGCAGCAGCCCGAACAGAAAGGCAAACAGAGTATAAAGCAGCCGCTCGGTCAGCACTGGGCCCAGGCCGGGGAATTTGGCAATGAACTTAAGTCCATAATAGAACAGTTCAAAGGACAGTGCCAGATAGGCCGCCAGAAAAAGGCTGATAATGGAGGTCAGCAGCCGGGATTGCTGCCGGATCGCCAGCAGCCGCCGCCAGCTGTGGATGAGGTTCACCCGCAACAACAACAGGAGCAACGATGATTTTAACTGGGCGGCAATTCCCGGCACGCGTCCAACCTAACGTGGGAATTGAACGGATGCAATGCTTGCGGTGTCGAATTTCCCGGTTAAAGTGGATGGCAAGGCGTGGAAATTATTCCCAAATCAATCAGCCGGCGCAAATTCATAGGCGCCACCCTGCTGGCGGCTGCTGCAATGGCGGGAGCCGAGGGTAAGTGTCTGGAGCCAACTTGGCTGAAGGTCAGGCGGGTGCGGCTGGGCGCGGAAGGTCTGGGCCTCCGGCTGGTTCATTTCTCGGATTTGCATCATAAAGGCAACCGGGCCTATTTGCAGTCCGTGGTGGATGAGATCAACGCCCTCAAACCGGATTTTGCCTGTTTTACCGGCGACCTCGTGGAATCCCGCCAGTTTCTGCCCGAAACATTGGAAATTCTTTCAGGCATCAAAGTGCCGCTATATGGCGTGCCCGGCAACCATGATTATTGGAGCCGCATTTCCTTTGCGCCGGTCATCGCCTGCTTTAACGCCACGGGCGGGGCCTGGCTGCAGCATGACCGCCGTCGGTTGGCGGACGGAAAAATCAACCTCATCGGGGCCGGCGGGCTATATTGCAATCCGGGTCTGCCGCCGTCAGATCCGGCTGCGCTGAACATTCTGCTCATGCATTATCCAGCCTGGGCCAAAAAACTGAAGGATCGCCGGTTTGACTTGGTGCTGGCTGGCCATTCCCATGGCGGTCAGGTGCGGATTCCCTTTTATGGCTCCGTCATCGTGCCATCCTCGGTGGAGGAATATGACCTGGGGCTGTATGCCAGCCCGGCGGGGCCGTTATATGTGAATCCCGGCATCGGTTATCTGGGCAGGTTCAACTTCCGTTTCAACTGCCGGCCGGAAATCACGGTGTTTGATGTTTAGTGGGTCCGGGAAGAACCCTTGCATGGGCAGGTGACTGGCCCTTATGCTAAGAGCTGACCGCTTCGCCACTCATAAGCGATGGACAATTAACCTTTAGTCAGTGCGCGGGCTGCGGCATCATTTCATCATGGAACGGTCGGAAGCGGAACTCATTGCAGCGGTGCTGTCGGGCGACAGCACCAGCTTTGAGCCGTTGGTGCAGAAGTACTCCCCGCGCGTGTTTGCCACGGCGCGGCGATATGCCCGCCGAGACAGCGAAGTGGAGGATATTGCCCAGGAAGTCTGGCTGAAGGCGTTTGACAAACTTAAGACCTTCCGGGGCGAGGCTCCGTTCGAGCACTGGCTCATGCGCATGACCGTGCGGACCTGCTACGATTTTCTGCGCAGCCACCAGCGAAACCGCGAATCGGCCTTCAGCGAGATTTCCGAACCGGAAGAGGACTGGCTGGAACGGTTTGTGGCCGAACCAGGCAGTGCTGCCGAGGATGCGGATGCGGCCAAACTGCTGGTGGACCGGGTCTTGGAGAAGCTGTCGCCCGCCGCCCGCCTGGTGGTGACCCTGCTGGAGATTGAGGACCGTTCGGTGAAGGAAATCGCCGAAATCACCGGCTGGTCCGTGCCCCTGGTAAAAGTACGGGCTTTTCGCGCGCGCGCGGAAATGCGAAAAATAGTGGCGCGCATGGCCAAGGAGAAGTATTTGTAACCCTTAAAGGAACCTGACCGTCAACCTAAATGAGCGTGTATGAACATCGCTGAACTCCAAAAGAAGCTGATCGCAGCTGCCCGGTTGGAAAAACCGGATGTCCGTGTGCCCTATGCGTTTGAAAAGCGCATCATGGCTCATTTGGACGCGCGTGCCGTGAACCATCGCTGGGTGTCCGCCTGGACGCACAGTCTGTGGCGCGCGGCGGTGTCGTGCGTCGTCGTCGCCATGCTGTTTGGCGTCTGGACGATTTTGGAGCCGGCGGGTGCCCCGGCATCGGATGATCTCTCCATGGATTTTCAAAACACGCTGCTGGCTTCGGTTGACCAGGGCGACAACGCGCCGTGAACAACTGGAAAGTCATTTTTGCCACGGTCATCATTTTCGGTGCCGGTGTCATCACCGGTGGCCTTTTGGTGAATTACGTCCATCTCTCCGAACGCCATGGCGGTTCGCATAAAACCGCCGCCCAGCCCCCGCCCGGTACGAATGTGACGGTGCAAGCCACGGGCACCAATCCGGCGATGGGGACCATCCGTTTGTCCGAAGTCTTGAACAAATCTTTCCTGTCCAAGCTCGATACCGCACTGGCGTTGACGCCGGAGCAGCACAAATGCATTGATAAAATCATCGCCGCTGGTCAGGACCCGATGCGGAAGGTAATGGTGGATGTGAGTCATAACATTCGCGAGCAGCTTACCCCCGACCAGCGTAAAAAGTATGATGATTTGCTGAAACCGTTTCGTCCTACCGGTCCCCACCACCCCGCCCAAGCGACGAATCAGCCCAGTGTGACGGTGCCGACGAATTCTCCATCAGTGAAGACTAATTTTGGTAGTATTTGACCTAAAATGCGGGTTGAATAACGGCCTGCAACGTTAAAGCATGTTGTTTTAAATGGTGTGATTCAAAACAAAAATCCAGCGGATTACTCCGCTTGGTTTGTCACTTTAAAGTAAAATGTGGTTCAGCTGGCCGTTTATTCATTATCCAAGAGCAGGCTGATTTTTTTACGCAGCTCTTTGTTCACCGCGCTGACGGAGCGGTTAGCGTCCACGATATCAAATTTGTACGTCTTCTGGAGCTGGCGGAAAGCATCGCTCATGGCCGCCTGATATTTCAGGAAGCTGTCGAAGACTTCGCGGGAAAAGCCCAAGTCCATGCCACTCTCCCAGTAATCCAAGGTGGCGTTTTTGGACAGATTTCGCTGCACCAGCTCTTCCGGTGTCACCGAAAGGTAGAATACGGCATCCGGTATGGGGGCGATGCCATACAGATTTTTCAGCCAGCTTTCATCCATGCCACGAACCATGTCGCGGGCCATCAAGGTATAGATATAGCGGTCGGCCAGCACAATGAAGCCGGCCTTGAGAGCAGGCAAAATGATATTTTCGAGCTGATCGGCAAAATCGGTAGCATAAAAAAGACCCAATGTTGTGCGGCTCAATACATTGCCTTCCTGAGCCTTCTGGAGCTCCTCGCTGACCAAGGTGGAGCGTTTGAGTCCGACCTGTACGGTGGGGCGGCCGCCAGTTTCGAGCCAATCCACCAACTGGGCGATCTGGGTGGAGCGTCCGGAGCCGTCCGCCCCTTCCATTACAATCAATTTGCCGCCCAAGTCCTCGGATTTGACTCCGGGAATGCCATGTCCGTAAAAGCGATGCGTCGATTTGACACTCATGCGGCCTTGTCCTCCTCTCCTTCGTGGTGGTGCTCGCGATCCGCCGACAGTGCCGGCGGTAGCGGCAGCGGGCTGCGGCGTTTGAATTGTTTCAGGTCGATATGTTCGCTGACCAGCTTGCGGACGATCACCTGCTGCTTTTCCACGGGCTGGTTGGCATCCATGATCATGAAATTGAATTCTTTGCTCATGGCCAAGTACTGGTCAAGGATGCGGCCTTGGAAAATCTTGAAACTCTGATAGGGATCGGGGGAAAGCCGGAGGTCCATGCCGGCTTCGAAAAATTTCAATTTCGGGCGGCCTTCCAGGATGCGGTTTAGCGAAACATCAAGGTCGGCTTTGAAAAACATGGTCAAATCCGGGGCACAGGCGAAGCTGTAATTGCCGCGCACCCATTCCGGCGGACAACCGCGGGTGACATCGCGGGCGAAGGCGGTGAAAACATAACGGTCACAGAGCACGATATAACCGGCGCGCAGCAGGGGAACCAGATGGCGTTCATAGCGATCGGCAAAATCGGTCGCGTGGATGAGGCTGAAGGTGGTGGGGGTGAGCAGTTCGCGTTTCTTACCCTTGCTGGTGGCGGATTTGACCAGTTCGGAGGAATTCCACTCGCTGAAATAGACCTTGATGCCCTCCGCTTCGAGCCAGCGTTTGAGCAGGTAGATTTGCGTGGACTTGCCGGAGCCGTCCAAGCCTTCAACGGCGATCAGGCGCCCCGGAAAATTAGATTCGGCAAACGTTTTCATTTCTTGCGACCAACGTGACGTTAAAATGTAGAGGAATTTCCGCCGGTAACAAGCCCTACTTGTGGTCGTCATTTCTTGTCATTTCCAAGTTAATAAGGGGTGATTAGGCGGGTCACAAGCCCGGCTTGTGAAAAAAATCACAAATTTGAACTTGCCCGGCCTCCCCCCCATGGGTAGGCTTGAGGTGCGCCTACTTTCTGGCGTTTTTTTATTAAAATGCAGACGCAAAGCGATTACGCCTACGATTCCAAAATTGAGGGGGATGTCATAGTCACCCGCGTCGATGCCGCCCTGAACTGGTTTCGTGCCAATTCCGTGTGGCCGATGCCCATGGGTCTGGCCTGCTGCGCCATCGAGTTGATGGCGGTGGGGGCGAGTCGCTTCGATATTTCCCGTTTTGGCTCCGAAGTGATGCGTTTTTCTCCGCGCCAGGCCGATTGCATGATTGTGGCCGGCACCGTCACCTACAAAATGGCGGCCGTGCTGAAGCGCATTTACGACCAGATGCCGGAACCCAAGTGGGTGATCGCGATGGGTGCCTGCGCCTCCACCGGCGGCATGTATCGCAGCTATGCCGTGTTGCAAGGCGTGGACAACATCGTTCCCGTGGATTTGTATATTAGTGGTTGTCCGCCCCGTCCGGAAGCTGTGCTGGATGCGCTGATGACTTTGCAGAAAAAGATCAGCGGCGAGCCTCTCATCCAGGACCTGAACATCGTCAAGACCCTCACCGGGCAAAACAAATCCTGATCCTGTGACCGCCCTCGAATCTGCCAATCAACTTAAGGCCAAGTTCGGCGACATTCTCTCCGAACCGACGGAATTCCGTGGCGAAATCAGCCTCAGCCTGGCCGATGCCGAAAAGATTTTTGAAGTGGCCAGCTTTGCGAAGAAGACCTTGGGGTTTGGCTTTCTGGTGGACATTACCAGCGTGGACAACTACGGCGAAGATCCCCGTTGGACCGTGGTTTACCATCTCCGCAACCTGTCCTTTGATACCGAGTTGCGGATCAAGACGAACGTCAGCGAGGAAAAGTCCGAGCTGCCCAGCGTCCTCCCGGTCTGGCGCTCGGCCAACTGGCACGAACGCGAAATTTACGACATGATGGGCATCCGCTTTAGCGGCCATCCCGATCTTCGCCGCATTTTGATGTGGGAAGGGTATCCATATTATCCGTTGCGCAAGGATTTTCCGCTGGCCGGCAAGCCGACGGATCTGCCCAATGTGGCTTTTACCAAACCCGCCCCGCTCGAAGGCGGACCATTCGTCACCGTGGCCGGTGGCGGGGACTCGATCGGACGCGAACCCCGGGTTCGTAATCCCGAAGAATAACACGCTTTGTATCAATGAGCTCGGTTCAAGAGATTGAAATTCGCGATTCCGCTGCGCGCGCTGCGCAGGCGGCGGAAGAGCTGCAGGATGTCCAGGGCGAACGCATGGTCCTGAACATGGGGCCGTCGCATCCGGCCACGCACGGCGTGCTCCGCATCGTCCTCGAACTGGACGGCGAAGTCATCACCAAGGCGGATCCGGATGTGGGGTACTTGCATCGCGGCGATGAAAAGATCGCCGAGAACATGACCTACACCCAGTTCATCCCTTATACGGATCGTCTGGACTATCTCGCGCCCCTCGCCAGCAATGTCGCCTATGCCCTGGCCGTGGAAAAACTGCTGGGCATTCATGACAAATTGCCCCCGCGCTGCCAGTACATTCGCGTGATGTGCTGCGAATTGGCCCGCATCTCTGCCCATTTGCTCGGTCTCGGCGCCTTCGCGATGGATACGGGCGCCGTCACGGTGTTCCTGTTGACGTTCACGGAACGCGAAAAGATTTATAACCTGGCCGAAGCGGCCAGCGGGGCGCGGCTGACGACCAGCTACACCCGCATTGGCGGTCTATTTCGAGATGTTCCGCCTAACTGGTGCGACCAAGTCCGCCAGTTTCTCAAGGAATTTGCCGTGGCATTGGCCGAAGCGGAAACGCTGCTCACCCGCAACCGCATCTGGGTGGACCGTCTGCGCGATCTCGGGGTGGTCTCCAAGGAAATGGCGATTGATTACGGTCTGAGCGGTCCCAATCTGCGCGGCAGCGGCGTGGAATACGATCTCCGCAAAAACCAGCCATATCTGTGCTACAAGGATTTGCAGTTTGACATCCCCGTGGGCACGGTGGGCGATTGCTACGATCGTTATCTCGTCCGCATGGAAGAGATGCGTCAGAGCATGCGCATCCTGGCCCAGTGCGTGGATAAGATTCCCGGTGGCGGCGCCAACGCGTCCAAAGAACCAGTCAATATACCTGATGGCAAAATCACCCTACCCTCGAAGCAGAAAGTGCTGTCGAGCATGGAGGAATTGATCCACCAGTTCATGCTGGTAACCGAAGGCGTGAACTGTCCGCCCGGCGAAGTTTATTTTGGCCACGAAAATCCGAAGGGCGAGCTCGGCTTCTATATCAACAGCCGGGGCGGCGGCGTGCCGTATCGCCTCAAGATCCGCGCCCCTTCATTCATCAATCTGAGCATTCTGGGCGAACTGATGCCTGGTTGCATGATCAGCGACGTGCCGGTCATCCTGGGCTCGCTGGATTTCGTGATGGGTGAAAGCGACCGTTAAGAAAGATTCCGGATACCATGAGTTTTAAAGTCACAGACAGTCTGGAAGCGGAAGTGAACGAATTGATTTCGCACTACCCGGTGAAACGGGCCGCTTCCCTGATGGTGTTGCACGCCATCCAGGCCGAGCACGGCTGGATTTCGCAGGAGTCCATCGAATGGGCCGCGAAGAAGCTGGAGCTGCCGCCGATTAATTTGTACGAGATCGTCACGTTTTACCCGATGTTGCGTCAGCATCCGCAGGGGAAATATGCGATCAAGGTCTGCCGCACGCTGAGCTGCGCGCTGGGTGGCGCGTATGAATTGCACCAGCTGTTTTGCACGCGGCTGGGCCTGGATGCCCACGCGCACGGCCCGCAAACGACCAAGGACGGGAAGTTCACGGTTGAATTTGTGGAATGTCTCGCGAGCTGCGGAACCGCACCGGTAATGATGGTGGGGGACAAGTTTTACGAAGGCGTAACTCACAAGCAGGCCGACGAAATTTTGGGAAAATGCCAATGAAATGGCTGCCCGACATGGATTTGAACCATGACAAAGTGATTCAGAGTCACTTGTGCTACCGTTACACCATCGGGCAGTGATGGGCCGTTTAAACTAGAGAATTTTTACGAAGAGTCAAGTTGCTATGGCGCAAGAATACAAATTAATTTTGAAGTATGCCGATGAACCGGGTTACACACCGGACATCGAATGCTATCTGCGTCATGGTGGCTATGAGGGCCTGAAAAAGGCGCTCGCCATCCAGCCGAAGGATCTGCCGGACGGCAAAAAACTTTCCGGTCCCGAACAGATTCGCGAAGACGTGAAAGTCTCCGGTCTGCGTGGTCGTGGCGGTGCCGGTTTCTCCTGCGGTCTCAAGTGGAGTTTCGTGGATCGCCGCAGCGGCAAGCCGATTTATCTGATCTGCAACGCCGATGAATCCGAGCCCGGCACCTTCAAGGACCGCCAGATCATGCACAAGGATCCGCATCAACTGATCGAGGGCATGATCATCTCCTGCTTCGCGAATGACGTGAAGCTGGCCTACATTTACATCCGCGGCGAAATGCCCGAGGGCGCGAAGATTCTGAACCAGGCGCTCAAGGAAGCCCGCGCGAAGAATTTCCTCGGCAAAAACATTCTCGGCACCGGCTACGATCTGGAGATGCACGTGCATCGCGGTGCTGGCGCCTACATTTGCGGCGAAGAAACCGGCCTGATCGAATCACTCGAAGGCAAGCGGCCGTATCCCCGCATCAAGCCCCCGTATTTCCCGGCTGTACTCGGCCTGTGGATGTGCCCGACGATTGTTAACAACGTTGAAACGCTCTGCAATGTGAAGCACATTGTGGAAATGGGTGGCGCGGCGTTTGCCAAGCTTGGCACGCCGAACAACACGGGCACGCGCATCGTCAGCCTCAGCGGCCAGGTGAAGCGCCCCGGCTATTACGAAATCGAAGTCGGCAAGGCCACCTTGGGCGAGCTGATCAACGATCCGAAATTTGGCGGCGGTCTGCGCGATGGCCGCAAGCTCAAGGCCATCATTCCCGGCGGCTCGTCTTCGAAGGTTTTGAAAGCCGGCGAGAAGTTCAAGCTGAAGAAGAAGGACGCCGAAGGCAAGGAAATCGTTGTCGAAACCGACATGCTGGATCTGCCGTACGATTTTGATTCGCTGGCGCAGGCCGGCACCATGAGCGGTTCGAGCGCCATCATTGTGATGGATGACAGCGTGGACATTGTGGAAGCGCTGGCCAATCTCTCCGAATTTTACGCTCACGAAAGCTGCGGCCAGTGCACACCCTGCCGCGAAGGCGCATTGTGGATGAACAAGACCCTGCACCGGCTTACTCACGGTCAGGGCCGCAAGCAGGACGCCGACTACTTGGTCAAGACCGCCGACAATATTCCCGGCGGCCGCACGATTTGCGCTTTTGGCGAGGCCTGTTCCTGGCCGGTTCAGAGTTTTGTCGCCAAGTTTAAGGATGAATTCGTCGCCAAAGGCGCCGCGGATGAAGAACGCCGCGCGCAGGAAGCCGCCGGTACGGCGGAACCGAAACAACTGGCGCAAGCGCATCACTGATTTTCATGTCAACCGCTGCCACAACTGAAACGAAGCCCGCCGCACCCGTGATTGAAAAAATCAAGGTGAAGGTGGATGGGCGCGAAATCGAAGTGCCGCGTCTGACGGCCGACTGGTCCGGCAAGCTCACGCCGACGACCATGATCCAGGCCTGCGAACAGGCCAAGACCGATGTGCCGCATTATTGCTGGCATCCCCAGCTGCCGGTCGCCGGCAATTGCCGCATGTGTCTCGTGGAGTTTGGCACGCCGGCGATGGGCCCTGACCGCAAACCGGTCATCAATCCCGATGGTACCGCGAAGATAGCGAAGTCCCCGCGACCGGCCATTGCCTGCGCCACCCCGATTTCACCTGGGATGGAAATTTACACCACCACCCCGGCGGTGAAGCAGATGCGCGAAGGCGTGCTGGAATCCCTGCTGATCAACCATCCGCTGGACTGCCCGATTTGCGATCAGGCTGGCGAATGCAAGCTGCAGGAATACTCCGTTGATTACGGCCAGAGCGCGAGCCGTTTCGTGGAAGCCAAGGTGCACAAGCCCAAGGCCGTTGACCTCGGACCGCGGATCATGCTGGATGCCGAACGTTGCGTGCTTTGCACCCGTTGCATCCGTTTCACCCGCGACATCGCGGGCGATGACAAGCTGGGCATCATCAATCGCGGCAGCTACAACACGATCGCGACGTTCCCTGGCACGCCGTTTGACAACAATTACACGCTGAACACGGTGGACATCTGCCCCGTGGGTGCGCTGACCTCGAAAGATTTCCGCTTTCAGATGCGCGTCTGGTTCCTCAAGGAAACCAAGAGCCTGTGCACGAGCTGCGGCACCGGTTGCAGCACGCTGCTCGGTTCCCGTGAAGAAAAACTGTTCCGCTATACCCCGCGCGACAACGCCGCGGTGAACGGTCCGTGGATGTGCGATGCCGGCCGCCTGAATTACAAGTGGATCCAGCGCGCTGACCGCCTGAAGGAAGTGCAAGTTTTCGGCAAGAAAAACACGTGGGCCGGGGCGCTATACCAGATTTCCGACCGACTGAAGCGTGCCCAAGCCGGTTCCGTGGCGATTATTGCCTCTGCGCGTCAGACCAACGAGGAATTGTGGCTGATTTCAAAGCTCAAGGCCAAGCTCAGTGCCGTCAGCGATTCGGTTGCCCGCTTCGGCGAGGCCGACAAGCTGCTCGTGAGTGCGGATAAAAATCCGAACACGAACGGCGCGCGTCTGACCGGCATTTGCTTTACGGAAATCGGTTCCAACCTGCCGCAGATTGCGGCGGGTATCCAGAGCGGCAAGATCCGCACGTTGATTGTCTTCGGTGAAGACGTCACCAAGCACGGCCTCAGCGCCGATCTGCTCGCCAAACTGGAAACATTGATTGTCAGTGACATTCTGCCGAATGAGACGGTCAAGCTGGCGCACTATGTGCTGCCCGGTGCCGCCCATGCGGAAAAGCGCGGTTCCTTTACGAACACCAAGGGTCGCGTGCAGAAATTCATGAAGGCGGTCGAAGCGCCTGGCGACGCGCGTGCGGAATGGGAATTCCTGCATGAGCTGGTGCATAACGTCACCGGCCAGAACGGTTTTGTGACGATCGAAGGTTTGTTCAACGAAATGGCAAAGGATGTGCCCGCATTCAATGGTTTGAACTGGGCGGCCTTGGGAGATACCGGCGTGACGGTGCAAATTTAACATGGACTGGAATTTCATCATCTTCAGCCTGGTCAAGATCGCCGTGGTAGTCGGCGTCGTGCAGGGCATGGTGGCTTACTCGGTGTTGGCCGAGCGCAAAATCTCGGCTTGGATTCAGGATCGCGTGGGACCGAACCGCGCCGCGCCGCCGTTCATGAAGTATATCCCGGTGCTGGGTCCGTTCCTGACACGGCTCGGTATTTTTCAACCGTTGGCGGACGGTTTGAAGTTCATGTTCAAGGAAGACTTCACCCCGGCGGGTGTCCGTCAGATCTATTTCTGGCTGGCTCCAGCCATTGCGGTGGTTCCGGCCATGCTCACCGTGGCGGTCATCCCGTTCGGTTCCCAGATTGGCAATCAGCACATGGTCATTGCCGACTTGAATATTGGCATCCTGTACACGTTCGGCATCGTTTCGCTGGGTGTGTATGGCATTGTGCTGGCGGGTTATGCGGCCAATTCCAAGTATCCTTTCTTTGGCGGCATCCGTTCGAGCGCACAGATGATTTCCTATGAAATCTCCATGGGCATGTCGATCATTCCGGTGCTCCTTATTGTTGGTAATTTGAATTTGAGCCAGATCATCAACTGGCAGTCCACGCACGGCTGGCTGGTGATGTACGCGCCGATTTCGTTCGTTATTTTCATGGTCGCTTCGTTTGCGGAAACGAACCGTACACCGTTCGATTTGCCGGAAGCCGAAACCGAACTGGTCGGCGGTTATCATACCGAGTACAGCTCCATGAAATTTGCGCTGTTCTTCCTGGCGGAATATTCGAACATGGTCGCGTCTTCGGCGATGATGGTCACGCTGTTCTTTGGCGGCTGGTCCCTGCCGTTCTTCGGTTTGGATCACGTCGCGGGTCCTGGTTCGCTGGGCCTGGGCATTGCTCATATCCTGATTTTCGTAGCCAAGCTGTTGTTTTTCATGGTGCTGTTCATCTGGGTGCGCTGGATGTTCCCGCGTTTCCGCTATGACCAGTTGATGGACTTGGGCTGGCGTCGGTTTTTACCGCTCGCTCTGGTAAACATTTTGATCACGGCCGTCTGGCTGTATCTGAGGAGTTGATATGGCAATTACAGTCAACCGCAAACCGCTTTCGTTCTGGGAAAAACTTTATCTGCCGGCCATCGCCGGCGGATTGAAAGTGACCATCAAGCACGCCTACGGCTCGCTCTTCCAGGGCAAAGTCGTGACGATGGAATATCCGGAGCAGCGCTGGACCCTGCCAAAAAATTACCGTGGCGCGCCTTATCTGGTGAAAGACCAGGATGGTAGCACCAAGTGCGTGTCCTGCCAGCTCTGTGAATTTGTCTGCCCTCCGAAGGCCATCCGCATTACGCCCCCCGGCCAGGACGGGCAGGCTGCGGACCGCGCCAACGCGGAGAAGATGCCCAAGGAATTTGAGATCAACATGCTGCGCTGCATTTATTGCGGCATGTGCCAGGAGGTCTGTCCCGAAGAGGCGATTTTCCTGCAGAACGACTGGTCTCATATCGCCCATAACCGTGAAGAAATGATTTATAACAAGGAAAAGCTCCTCGCGCTCGGCGGCACGCACGGCGGCATCCAGAAGTGGAAACACAAGCTGGAGGAAGCCGAAGCGCAGGAAAGTTTTCCCGTGAAAGTCTGATCCATGCCAGCATTGCCCGACATCCTGTTTTATGTATTTGCGGCCCTGACGCTGTTGTGCGGCGTTTTGGTCGTTGCAAACCCGTTGAGTCGCAGCCCGGTCACCAGCGCCATGTTTCTGGTGCTGACCATCATTTCGATGTCCGGCCTGTTCGTGCTGCTGCACGCCTTTTTCCTCGGCATCGTCCAGATCATCGTTTATGCCGGTGCCGTGATGGTGCTCTTTCTGTTCGTCATCATGTTGCTGGACCTGAAGGAAGAAGCCCGGCGCAAGTTCAAGTTCTTTGGCATTGGCGCCGGTCTGATTTCCTTTGCCGCGATCGTTTTCATCATGCTGAAGTCGCTGAAGAGCGCTGCACCGGATGCCAACAACCCCGTAGGCGATGGTGATACCGCCTCGCTGGGCAAACTATTATTCACGCAATACACCCTGCCGTTTGAAGTCGTCTCCGTGCTGCTGCTGGTGGCGATGGTGGGTGTCATTTTGCTGTGCAAAAAGAAACTGGAATGAACCGTCGCCGGGCCGCACGCCTGGCGGAATAAAAAATTTAACATGCACGTTGGACTCGAACATTATCTGACCGTGAGTTTTCTGCTGTTCAGCCTGGGGCTGCTCGGCGTGATCCTCCGGCGCAACCTGCTCGTGATTTACATGTCACTGGAGCTGATGCTGAACTCCGCCAACCTGGCGCTGGTCTCGTTTTCGCGGTACAACGGCAAGCTGGACGGTCAGGTGCTCGTGTTTTTCATCATCACCGTTGCGGCCGCCGAAGTGGCGGTCGGCCTCGCGCTGATTGTCGCCCTGTATCGCAAACGTCAGTCCGCGCATGTCGAGGACCTGACGAGCATGAAACTGTGAAGCAATGAAATTAGAAGCTCTGCCCTGGATTATCCTGTTCCTGCCGCTGCTGTCAGCGGCGGTGATAACGCTTTTTACCCTGCGCTCCCGCACAGTCAGCTCGCTCATCTCCATCGGGGCGATCGTGGCCGGCTTTATCCTGACCCTGGCCTTTATCCATGCGAACGGTTTCCATCCGGCCGTAACGGAAACAGCCACCAGCTGGCTTTCGATTGATACCTTGCATGTGGATTTTGGTCTGAAGCTCGATGCCCTGAGCTTGATGATGATGCTCATCGTCACCGGGGTGGGTGGTGCGATTCATATCTATTCGTTTGGCTACATGCACGAAGACCGCAGCATGGCCCGGTTCTTTGCCTTCCTGAGCCTGTTTACGTTCTCAATGCTCGGCATTGTGCTGGCGAACAATTTCCTCCAGATGTTCATCTTCTGGGAATTGGTCGGTGTGTCCAGCTATCTGCTCATCGGTTTCTGGTTTGAGAAGCCCAGTGCCGGCGACGCGGCTAAGAAGGCGTTCATCACGAACCGCCTTGGCGACTTCGGTTTCCTGTTCGGCATTTTGATGGTCTGGGGCGTGCTTGGCACCCTGAACTTTGGCGAAATCAATGCCCAGTTCCTGACCAATCCCGTCGCGCTCGGCGGCTTCGCCACGCTGGCTGGCTTGCTCATTTTCTGCGGTACGCTCGGCAAATCCGCCCAGTTCCCGCTGCACGTCTGGCTCGCGGACGCGATGGAAGGTCCCACGCCCGTGTCCGCTTTGATCCATGCCGCCACGATGGTGGCCGCCGGTGTTTACATGCTGTGCCGCACGTTTGTGCTGTTTAACGCGGAAGCGTTGCATGTGATCTCCTATGTTGGCGGGTTCACCGCCCTGCTCGCGGCCCTGATCGCCGTGCAGCAAAACGACATCAAGCGCATCCTCGCTTATTCGACACTTTCGCAGCTCGGTTACATGGTTATGGCGGTTGGTCTGACCGGGCCCACGCCCGCGATGTTCCACCTCACCACGCATGCGTTTTTCAAGGCGCTGCTGTTCCTCGGGGCCGGTTCCGTGATTCACGCGCTGCATGAAGAACAGGACATCTGGAAGATGGGCGCACTGAAGAAGAAGATGCCCATTACCTTCTATACCTTCCTGTTTGGTACGCTGGCCTTGTGCGGGGTGCCTATTTTCAGCGGATTTTATTCCAAGGATTCGATTCTGGGCCTGGCGCTGGAACAGAAAAATTTTGTCTTGTTCGGAGTGGCTGTGTTCGTCGCCGCCTTGACCACGTTCTACATGTTCCGCCTGTTCTTCGTGGCGTTCGTGGGCAACCCGCGCTCGGAAAAGGCCAAGCATGCGCATGAATCTCCGGCCGTCATGTCCTTCCCGCTGATTGCGCTGGCCGTACTGGCGGTGGCTGGCGGGTTTATCGGCGTGGTCAATGTTTACAATTCGCAATTCAAGCCGGATGCCGAATCCCTTTCGATCATCCAGCAGATCGTTGAGCCCATCCACGCGCCGGTTGGTTTGGCCTGCGGTCTGGGTGCGGTGGTTGTTGGTTTCCTGGCCGCTTTCACCTTGTATAAAAATGCCGCCACCGATCCGTTGCCGGCCAAGTTGGGTCCGCTGGCCACGGCCATGAAGAACCGGTTCTATTTTGATGAAATCTACGAGGCGACCTTTATCCGGGCGCATGACGCGATTGCCTGGGTGGCCGCGTTTGTGGATCGTTGGATTTTGGAAGGTTTCGTCATCGGTGGCGTTCGCGGCGGCACCGACATCTTTGGCCGCGGTTTGCGTTTGCTGCAAAGCGGCAATCTCCAGTGGTACGCCTTCATGTTTGTGACGGGCGTGGCCGTGGTGCTCTATTGGGTTTTGGTTTTTGGAAAATAAAATGTCCATTCTGACTTACATCGCAGGTTGGCCGCTGCTGGCGGCATTGGCGCTGGTCTTTATCCCGCGCAATTATCGCGTCATCATCCGCGCCGTCGCCATCTTGGGCACCCTGCTCTCCGCCGTGTCCGCCGTATGGATGTTCTGCCAGTACTCGTCCGCGCCCGTGGATGCCGATGGCTTCCGCTTTGTGCAGCAAATCCCCTGGGTGCAATCCCTCGGCATCAGCTATCACGTCGGGGTAGATGGCTTGAATGTCGGCTTGATCCTGATGGGCGCGATTGTCGGTCTGGCCGCGACCCTCTGCGCGTGGGAAATCCAGTCCCGCGAAAAAGAATTTTACGTGCTGCTGCTCATCATGACGGGCGGCATCCTCGGGGCGTTCGCCTCGCTGGACTTGTTCTTCTTCTATTTTCTCCATGAACTGGCGCTGGTGCCGACCTTTATCATGATTGGCGTCTGGGGCCGCGGCGAAAAGAAGAACTTCGCCACCTTCCAGATCACGATTTATCTGAGCATCGGTGCGCTGATCGCCCTGATCGGCCTGATCGCCCTGTATCTGCAGAGTGGTGCGAACACCTTCGACATCCCGGCCATCATCAAGCATGTGCAGGCCAATCCGCTGGCGGTGAACGCGCAGAACTTCATCTTCCCGCTGCTGCTTTTCGGTTTCGGCATTCTGGTTTCGCTCTGGCCGTTCCATTCCTGGGCGCCGCTGGGTTATGGCGTGGCCCCGTCGCCCACCGCCATGTTGCATGCCGGTGTGCTTAAGAAATTCGGTCTGTACGGTCTAATCCGTGTCGCCCTGCCGCTCCTGCCGCAGGCGGCCCAACATTGGGCTCATATTATTGCCTGGCTCTGTGTCGGCAACATCCTCTATGTCGGCTGGGTGGCCATGCGCCAAAAGGACCTGAACCTGCTGATCGGTAATTCCAGCGTGGCGCACATGGGTTTTATTTTCCTTGGTATTGCCAGTCTGAACCTGATTGGTATCACCGGTGCGGTGCTCATCATGGTGGCACACGGTTTCCTGGCGGCGCTGACCTTTGCGCTGAGTGGTTATATCTACCAGCAGACGGGTACACTCCAGATGAACGACCTCGGCGGTCTCTGTCGCAAGCTGCCCTTTATCGGTACCGCGCTGCTGATGGCGGCCATGGCCGGTTGCGGTCTCCCTGGGTTTGCCAACTTTGTCGGCGAAGCCACCGTGTTCTTTGGTGCGTGGAAGATTTTCCCGACGGTGACGGTTATCGGTCTGTGGGGCGCCCTTGTTATTGGTGGCATTTACATGACCCGCGCCGTGCGCCAGATTTTGCACGGCCCCCTGCCCGAACGCTGGAACACGCTGCCCGATGCCAACGCCTGGCGCAAACTGCCTTACGCGCTGCTGCTCGTGAGCCTGCTGGTATTCGGTTTTGTGCCGTCCCTGCTCACCTCGAAGATCAATCCTGACGCGCAGAAGGTTGTGAACCTCGCGAACGTCACCGTCCCCGCGAAACTGGTCGCGCAGGCTGAAATTTCTGGAGTCCGCAACTGATGAACGCTTCCTTGATCACACTTGAATTGTGCGTAATCGCCCTCGGCACTGCGTTGCTGCTGGCGGATTTCTGGGTCCCGGCCGAGCGCAAGAAGTACCTCGCCTACGCGGCCATTGCCGCGCTGACCGGTCTGCTTGTCATCAGCTTTAGCGGTCAGGGGGTTTGCAGTCTGGGCGGTTCGGCCTTCAACGGTTCGTACGTGAATGACGCCTTGGCAGTCTTTTTCAAACGGCTCTTTTTGACGGCGGCCATCCTGGTTCTCTTTGTAGTGCTCCAGTTCTCGAGCCGCGTCCCTGGAGCCATCAGTGAGTATTACTCGCTGGTTCTGTTCGCGCTCGCCGGCATGTTATTTGCCGCCTCAGCCAATGACTTTCCGATGCTGTTCGTCTCCATCGAACTTATCACCATCACGTTCTACGTGCTGACGAGCTTCCAACGCTCGAAGATTGCGTCCCTCGAAGCGGGTGTGAAATACCTGATTCTGGGTGCCCTGTCCTCGTCCTTTATGATTTTCGGTATCGCGCTGATCTGGGGTACGACCGGTAAATTGAATTTCAATGACCTCGCCGCCGTCGCCCCGCAGTTTGCCACGAGCAAGCTGTTCGTGCTTGGCGTGTTGATGGTGCTATCTGGTCTCGGTTTCAAAATCGCCGCGTTTCCGTTTCAGATCTGGGCACCTGACGTTTATCAAGGTGCGCCCACCCCGACCACCGCCTTTCTGGCCATCGGTTCCAAGGCTGCCGGTTTTGTCCTGCTCCTGCGTTTTCTGTTCACAGCCGTACCCGCCCTGACCACCCACTGGTCCAGCCTGCTGATCATCATTTCCTGCATCACTATTCTGTACGGCAACCTGTGCGCGCTGCCCCAGCGGAACCTCAAGCGCCTGCTCGCTTACTCGAGCATCTCACACGCGGGCTATCTGCTGCTGGGTGTAGCCGCTTTGAACACCGCCGGCATCGCGGCCATCCTGTATTATTTCGCCGGTTATTTGTTCACGGTGCTTGCCGCCTTCACGGTCATCGCGATTGTCTTCAAGAATTTGGAAAGTGAAGAAATCTCCGGTTTGGCCGGTTTGAGCCAGCGTTCGCCGTTTCTTGCTGCCACCATGACCTTTGCGATGGTTTCGCTGGCCGGTATTCCGCCGCTGGCCGGGTTCTTCGGCAAGTTCCTGCTGCTGAAAGCGGTCATTGCCCAGGGTGCCGCCACCCACGACCACGGTTATTACTGGCTCGCTGGCATTGCCTTGGTAGGCGTGGTTATCTCCATGTACTATTATTTCGGTGTCGTCCGGGCCATTTATTGGAGCCGCGAGACGGCGGATTTGACCCCCATTGAACTGGATGGTCCCGCCAAAGTTTCCCTCGCCCTGTGCGTGGCGGGTATTTTCTGGCTCGGTCTGTTCCCCAACACGATTCTGGATCTCGCCAACGAGGCGGCCAAATCGCTGGGCATCTGACCTTTCTTTCAATTACGAATCCTTTAAACCCGGCGTTTAGCGCCGGGTTTTTTATTTCCCGATCCTTTTCGGTACGTGTCGGCCAGTATCGGGACAATGCGAATAGTTTAGTCTGCTCGCAAATTTCCGGTAACAACACCCTCGTTTCCGGTAATTAATGGGGATACGATGTCCGCATGAGCAGCCAGGAAGCCTCCAGCGAAGGGCCGCGCCTGTTTCCGAACACCCGGTGGTCAGTGGTCCTGGCAGCGCGTCAGCCAGAGTCGCCGGAATCTGCGGCGGCACTGGAAACTATCTGCCGCGACTACTGGTATCCGCTCTACGCCTATGTCCGTCGTTGCGGACAGTCCCCGCCGGATGCCCAAGATCTCACGCAGGAATTTTTCTGCCGGCTCCTCGAGAAACACTGGCTTGATGCCGCCGACCGGGAAAAGGGCAAGCTGCGCGCCTACCTGATCGTGGCGCTGAAACATTTCATGAACAAGGAATGGCGCCGTCATTCCGCGCAGCGGCGTGGTGGTGGCCAGACCTGCGCGCAATCTGACACCGCGCTGGCCGAATCCCGTTACGCTGCCGACCCGCAGGCCCTTGCTCCCGATGAGGCCTTCGACAAGCAATGGGCGCTGACCTTGCTTGATTTGACCGTCAACCGCTTGCAGGCGGAGCACCGGGCCGCCGGCCGCGCCGCTGAGTTTGACATCCTCAAACAATGCCTGATGGCGGAACGCGGGGCGATTGACTATGCCGGCGTGGCCGGTCAACTGGGCGTGAACGAAGGGGCCGCGCGTGTGGCTGTGCATCGGCTGCGCAAACGGTTCCGTGAAATCTATCGCGAGGAAATTTCCCAGACCCTGGCGGATGGTGCCGATCTGGACGCCGAATTGCGCCATCTCGCCGCCGCCCTGGCCAGAGGGTAGAATAATAATCAGGTAACAATCCGTCCAAAACCGGTAAGTAACGTGCATGAGCAACGAGTTCTCGACCAAATGTCCGCAATGTGGCACGCCGCTGATGGAAAGTGCGCCCGCCGGGCTGTGCCCGCGCTGTCTGATGGCGCTCAATCTGCAAACGGAAACGGCTTTCACCGGTGATGCCGCCCCCAAGCAGGCACCGCTCACCCCGGAACAAATCGCCCCGTTTTTTTCCCAGTTGGAAATTTTGGAATTGCTCGGTCGCGGCGGCATGGGGGTGGTATATAAGGCACGTCAGAAAACCCTGAACCGCTTGGTGGCCCTCAAACTCTTGGCCCCGGAGCGCGTCAACGATCCCAAGTTTGCCGAGCGCTTCACGCGGGAGGCTCAGGCACTCGCGGCGTTGAATCATCCGAACATTGTCACGATTCATGATTTCGGCCAGGCCGGCGGCTTTTATTTTCTGCTGATGGAATTTGTGGATGGCGCGAATCTCCGCCAATTATTGCGCGCCCGCAAGTTCACGCCCGAGGAGGCGCTCGCCATTATCCCGACGCTCTGCGATGCGCTGCAATTTGCCCATGACCGCGGCATTGTACACCGCGACATCAAGCCCGAGAACCTGCTGCTCGACAAAACTGGTCGTGTCAAAATCGCCGACTTTGGCATCGCCAAAATTTTGGGCACCAGCCCTGGAAATGAAGTCGCCGGCGCGCCGGCCCCTGCCGCTGATGCCACGCAAAACGCCGTTGGCACCCCGGGCTACAGCGCCCCCGAGCAGCGCTCTGACCCGCAGCGCGTGGATAGCCGGGCGGACATCTATTCGCTCGGCGTGGTGTTTTATGAAATGCTTACCGGCGAATTGCCTGGCAAAAAAATCGAGCTGCCCTCCCGGAAAGTTCACGTGGATGTCCGGCTGGATGAAGTTGTGCTGCGCGCCTTGGAAACCAAACCCGAGCTCCGCTACCAGCAGGCCAGCACGTTTAAAACCGAGGTGGAGACCATCGCCGGCAGTCCGGGAAAAACGCCTGCCCAATTTCCAGCTGTTCCGGTCCCGCCCAAGCTTTCCCGCTTCCAAACTGTCGTGCTCACGGTGTCCAATGTGGTGCTGGCCGGTCTGCTCGCCTTTACCGGCTGGCTGGCGTACGAGACGGAAATCTTCTTCAACGTCCTGTACTTCTTTGTCCTGTTCATGGTGCCAGCCCTCATCATGTTGGCAGCAGGACGCAGTGTTACCGGTTCACTGGAATTGTGGTTCTGGCGGAATCCATTCGCGCCGGGCATGGGTAAACAGTGTGCGCAAGTCCTGATCCGCTGGACGTTCTGGTTGCTCGCGGCTCTGGTGTTGGGAGCCTGTCTGGTTCCCGTGCAATTTTCCCCGAGTGAATACACCACGATGCACGTGCTGTACTGGGGCGCTGTCATCGCGCTGCTGCTGCTGGAACTGCTGCCGGGCAAACGTGTTTATGTCGCCACGAATTTTGTTTTCGCGGCGGGAGCCATTTTCATGGCCATGCAACTGGTGCGAATTTACTGGCCGGAAGCCAAAGCGGATGGCGTGGTCCTGTCCGCGCCATTCCAAGGCGAATGGCTGGTGGTTCACGGCGGCCGTAGTCCCCTGATCAATGCCCACTACCACTTCAACAATCAGCGGGATGCCCTGGACATCGAACGGATCGTGAATGGTCAGGAGCGGACCGGTGACCCCGGCCAGCTCACGTCCTATCCCTCCTGGGGCGAAACGCTCTATGCCCCGGCGGATGGCAAAATAACCGAAGTGGTCAATGATCTGGCCGATCTGCCGCTCGGTGAGACCGACCTGGAAAATCTTGCCGGTAATCACATCGTCATCGATATCGGGCAGGGACACTACGTTGTCATGGCCCACTTGCAAAAGGGTAGCGTACTCGTGGCCCTTGGCGAAACGGTTCGCACCGGTCAGCCCGTGGCCAAGTGCGGTCATTCGGGCAACACGAGTCATCCCCATTTGCATCTGCAGGTGCAGGATCAGCCCAAGTTTACGCTCAAGGCTGTGAAAACCTGGCCGATCCTGTTTCAGAACGCCACCGGCCTGCGCGCCGGTCACGCGCTTACTGAGTCACCCTTCTTTGTGCGTCGTAACGACCATATCATTTCCCAATCACCTCTGGCGGAAACTCCGCCCAAAAATCGAGTCGAAGATGCCGTCACGGCAGCGGCTACCGCCTGGCTGTCCCTGATGGATCACGGCGACTACACCCAAACTTGGGTGACCGCATCTGCCAGTTTTCACCAGGCCATTTCTCAGGCCGACTGGGTTGCCAAAGCGAATCAAACCGTTCAGTCATTGGGAAGTTTGCAATCGCGTAAACTCCAATCCAGCCGGATCGCCACCAATTATCCTGGCCTGCCCGCCGGGGATGGGTATGTGACCACATTCAACAGCGCCTTTGCCAGTTTTTCTCCGGCGTTGGAAACCGTCGTGTGTTCGCGCGAAACCAATGGCAGTTGGAAAGTCGCGGGATATCTGGTGTCGCCTGGCACGGAAACCAACCGCAACGGGCTTACGGCGGTGGAGAAAACCGTGGTGGGCGAAGCCCAAATCTGGCTCGCGCTGGTGGATGCCGGCCACTATGACGAAAGCTGGAAAACTGCCGGCGCCGCCTTTCGGGCCGCCGTCAGCGAACCGGACTGGAGCAGCACCATCAAAAGCGTCCGCCAGCCGCTGGGTTCGCAGCAGTCGCGGACTTTGAAATCAGCCAAACTATTGGATCATTTGCCCGGCGCACCCGTCGGCCAATATGTGCTGATGCAGTTTGGCACGTCCTTTGAACATGCGACGTCCAGCGTCGAAACCGTCACCTTCATGCAGGAAGCCGATGGCAGTTGGAAATCCGCCGGGTATTATATCAAATAGGCCGAACGCTTACCGCCCAAGATACTTGTTAATCGCCTCCACCTTCGAGTGCACGTGCAGTTTTTCATAGATTTTGCGGATGTAGTTTCGCACGCCGTGCACGGTGATGCCCAGGTGGTCGGCGATTTCCTTGTAGCTGTAACCCTGGGCCAACTCCTCAAGAAATTTCTTTTGCCCGGCCGTAAGATCATCCATGCCGGATGGCGAACTCTTCGCCGGGCCGGAAAAGAACTGAACCACGCGCCGCGCAATCTGCGGGGTCATCGGCGATCCGCCGGCATGCAGTTCTTGGATGGCCTGCAACAACCGTACCGAGGAAGTCCGCTTCAGCAGATAACCGCCGGCACCGGCCTTGAGCGATTCGAACAGCCGGTCGCTGTCTTCGTAAGCCGTCAGCATCAGAAAATTCGTGGCCGGCATGGCCGCCTTGAGTTCGCGCACGCATTCCACGCCATCCACCCCCGGCAACTGAATGTCCATCACCACCACGTCCGGCTTCAAGGGGGGAATGCCCTTGAGCGCTGCCGGGCCGTCCTTGAAAGCGCCCAACAGATTTAATTCCGGCGCTTCACCGAGAAGCTCCGTCAGTTTGCTGCGGAACTCTTCGTGATCTTCGACGATGGCGATTTTGATGGTTTTGCTCATTTGGCACCCGCAGGGCTTTCAGGTTTGTAGCCGGTGGGGTAACTCACTGTCAATCGGATAGTCGTGCCGTCGCCGGGTTTGGTCTCGACCATCAGCCGGCCGCCCAGCGTTTCAATGCGCCGGCGCATGTTTTTCAAGCCGTTCCGTTCGCTGCCGGCCGCTGCTGCGGCATCAAAGCCCGCGCCATTGTCGTGGATGAAAAGTTCCACCTGCCGTCCGGCCGTGGCTGCCCCCAGCACAATTTCCGTGGCGCGGGCATGTTTCAAGGTGTTGTTCAGCGCTTCTTTCACGGTCAGGAACAGATGATGCCGCATTTCTGGCGGCAGCGGCAGCGCCGGCAGGTCCTCCTGGATCTGGAAACGGCAGCGGATGCCCGTGTCTTCAAACAATTCGCGGGCCAGCTGCGTGAGATATTCCACCAAGCTGCGCAGGGAGTCGTTTTGCGGATTCACCGCCCAGACAATTTCATCCAGCGATCTCGCTGTGCGCACCGCAAACGTCGATACCTTTTCCAAGCGCGACTTCAATTCTTCAGCATCATCTCCCCGTGAGCGGCCCAGGTCGCTCACCGACATGGAAATATAATTCAGGCTCGACCCCAGTTCATCATGCAAATCGCAGGCAATGCGCTCGCGCTCGGTAGTCATCGCCCGTTCCCGCTCGAGGCGTTTAAGCCGCGCGCGGTAGCGTCGCCGTTCCACGTACCGGATGCCCCCGGCAAACAATCCCAGGATAGCCAGCGCCAGCAGCAATTCAAACCAGGCCATCTGCCAGAAATAAGGTAGCACGGTAAACGAGACGTCCGCCCCGGTCTCATTCCACTGCCCGTTGTCGTTGCTCGCCAGCACGCGGAAACGGTAGCTGCCCGGCGGCACATAGCCATAATGCGCCACCCGGATGTTCCCCGCTTCAATCCAGTGTGAATCCAGTCCATTGAGCTGATATTTGAACTGGATCTTTTCCGGGGCATCAAAGCTCAGTGCCGTGTAATGAAATTCAAAACTGTGCCGGCCCGGCGGAATTTGCAAGCCGGCGCCGCCGGGAAAATCGATCGCCGAGGCCAGGGTGGCAAGTGGCGATGCCGGCTTGCCGGCGGGCAGGTTGGTCAGCCCCCGGCCATCCATGAGCACATCTTCCATCAGCACGGTGGGCGGGGTCGCATTGTTGACCTGATGCCGAGGATCGATCACCACAATTCCCTTGGCCGTGGAAAAACAGAGCTGCCCGTCATGCGTTTTCAAGGCCGCACCGAAATTGCCCACGCAGGCTTCCGAGGGCATCCCGTCCGAACGGCCAAATACCAGCGTATGCACGCTGGCCGCCTGGCTGCCGGCCACGTCGTTTAAAACCCGCTTATACACCCGGTAGATGCCCCGGTTGCAGCCCAGCCACAGGCTGCCGTTATCGTCATCCAGTATTTGCAGGACGGTATCGTCAATCAGCCCTTCCTGTGAAGTGAAACTGACCAGATGATCGTGCGACCACCGCGCCAGTCCCCCGCCGTCCATCCCGATCCATAATGTTCCATCCGAATCCAACCGCAGCGTACGGATTAGATTGCTCCGTAAACCGTCCCGGGTGGTAAGCGTGGTGAGCTGGCCGTGCTGCCACCGGCCCAGCCCGCCGCCCAGGGAGCCAATCCACAATGTGCCGTCTTCCGACCATGCCAGCGAGGTAATCGGACGGCCGGACAGGCCTTTGAGGGCCGTGGCTTTCCCCTGGCTCACCAGTAACAGCTGACCGTTGTATGTGCCCACCCACATGCCATCATCCGGAGCTTCGCACAAACACCAGATCCGATCTCCGGCCAGGACGCCTTCGCCAAATTTGAATTGCTGCTGGCCGGCGCGCCATTGGTACAGCACCGGTCCGGCACCCCACCACAGGCTGCCATCGGCCGTGCCCAGCATCGCCTCAACAATCACATGATCATGAAAGGGTTTCTCGGTCACCTGCGCCATTTCGAGCTGTCCGGCTGGCTGCCGGTAAATGCCCTGCCCATAAGTGCCCACCCACAAATCGCCATTGGTGGTTTCGGTCAGGGAACGCAACTGACATTCGGAGGAGCCTTCCAGCGCATGCCAAACGGTCAGCCGCTTCGGCCCGATCCGGCTCAAGCCGCCCGACTGGCTGCCCGCCCAGAGGAATTGGGAATCCGCAAACAGGGACAGAATCGCATCATCCGGCAGGCCATCTTTCATCCGCAACGCGTTGAACCGGCCATTTTGCAGAAAATAAACCCCCTCATTTAGTGATGCTGCCCAAACGGCTCCATCCGCCGATTCCGCCAGCCGGTTTAACACGATTTCCGGGAAGCCTTCATTGGTGCCATAGCGGGTCCAGCTGCCATTTGCGTAGCAGTAAATGCATTTCTCGCGCGCCCCGACCCACAACCGGTCCTGTCGGTCCACCAACAGGCAGCGGGGATTGAAATCGCCAATGCCCGCCGGCCGATTGTTGGTTGAAAAACGGTCATCCCGGAAACACACCAGCCCGTTATGCAGGGTGGCTGCCCAGACGTCGCCCTGCCGGTCGCGCGCCAGATCATAGACCAGGCCCAGATTATGCCCCATCACCTCAAACTTGCCATTGCTCCGGCGGCACAGGCCCGTAGATGTAGCCACCCAAATGTCACCATTGGTCGCTTCCAACACGGTCTGGATGGAATTTCCTGCGAGCCCATCCTTGATGGTGAAGTTTTCAATTTCGCCATGGAACAGACGGTTCAAGCCGCCGCCGGTGGTGCCCACCCACAAGGCGCCAAGATGATCTTCCAGCAACGCCGAAATTTGCAGACTGCTCAACCCTTCCGGTAGTCCCAGCACCCGACAATGCACGCCGTCAAACCGTACCAGCCCATTGTCAGTACCCAGCCAGAGATAGCCATCGCGGGTTTGGGTGATCGCGTTGACCGTGTTGTTGGGCAGCCCCTGATCCGTCTGCCAGGAGCGCACCAGAAAGGGGGGCGCCGGGTTGGCCGCCTCCTGCGCCACCGCCGGCAGCAGGATTCCGCGTCCCAGCATCAGCAGGCAAACGACCGCAATCTGGCGCAGGCGAAACGACATCATTTGAATCCCAACATAAGTGCTGCCCGTATTCAAGGGCAATAAATGTGAATCAATAAGCCAAGGTAGTGAAAAAACCGCTGCGAAGCTAAGAGCATCTTTATGCCCTTTGAAACAGTCCCAAAGATGGGATAATTCCAGAATAAATCGCCGGGCTATTGCGCCCCCTGGCCGGTCTCCGGAAAAGGGAAGCATCATTGACCGAGGTTAATTTGCAGGTGGATGTAATGAAAAAATTGAAACTCATTTTAAATTTGCTGGCGACCGTCCTGTTGGGCGGCACCGTCCCGGCGGTGGCCGCCGCCGAACTGCACCTGATTCCCTGGCCGGCTCAGATCACGCAGCAGGACGGACAGTTTGCCGTGAACGAACAGACGGCCGTAGTTGCTGATCACGCTTTTGCCAGTGAAGCCGCCGGCTTGTCCGCCGCTCTGCATCTGACCAACACCGCTGCTGCGTCCAAAAACCGGATTGAACTGACCACCCGGGGCGCGCATGGTCTGGCCGCAGAAGCCTATCAATTGGAAGTCAGCCCCGCCGGCATCACTATCCGCGCCGCTTCCCCGGCCGGTGCGTTCTATGGCTGCCAAACCCTGCAGCAACTCATCGAGCCCCAGACCCGCACGGTTCCAGTCGTGAAGATTACCGATGCCCCGCGCTATGCCTGGCGCGGTTTCATGCTGGATGTCAGCCGCCATTACTTTGACCAGTCCACCATTTTGCGCGAAATCGACTGGATGGCCGGCTACAAACTCAACCGCCTGCACCTGCATCTGACCGATGACCCCGCCTGGCGCTTGGAAATTCAAAAATATCCGGAACTGACCAGTACCGGCGCGCGGGGTAATTTTTCGGATTCCAACGCCCCGGCCGCTTACTTTACCCGCGCAGCCATGAGTCAGATTATTGCCTACGCGCAGGCACGGCATATTGTGGTGGTGCCGGAAATTGACATGCCCGGCCATGCCAGCGCCGCCACTCGCACCTTTCCGCAACTGGATGGTGGCGTCCACACCTTCAATCCCGGCCGCGAAGAAACCTATGACTTCCTTCAGAACGTGCTGCTGGATGTCATGGAAACGTTTCCTTCCCCATGGATCCACCTCGGCGGTGACGAAGTGGATTGCAGTGTTTGGAAAACCGACCCCACTGTGGCCCAAAAACTCCAGGCCGATGGTTTGAACTCCCCCCAGCAGCTCGAACAAAGTTTTGTGCGCCGGATGGCTGGATACATTCACGACCATGGCCGCACACCGGTCGGTTGGGATGAGGTGGCCGCCGCCAAACCGGTAAAAGACACGCTGATATTCTGGTGGCGCCACGACCGGCCCGAGGTGCTCGCCTCGGCCCTGGCTGGTGGCTACAACGTCGTGCTTGCTCCGCGTGCCCCGTGCTATTTTGACTATCCTCAGGATCTTACTTACCCCGTTAAAGGCCGCAAGTTGTTCAATACGCTGGATGCAGTCTATCGCGGTCCTGAAATTCCCAAAACCATCACGCCCGCTCAGCGTCAGCACATCATCGGCGTGGAAGGCTGTCTCTGGACCGAGCGCATTACCACCACGTCCTATCTGGAATTCATGACCATGCCGCGTCTGGCCGCCCTGTCCGAAATGGCCTGGACTACCGATGAAGCGCGCGATTTCGCCCGCTTTGATGGTTGCCTAAAACCTTTTCTGCAACAATACCGCGAAAACGGCATTCATTATTACGATGAAACCGATCCCGCCGGCTCCTTGCATGACGCGAATCAGTCCGCCACGCGATCGGCTCAGCGGGAAAAGCCGGCCCGCCCCGCATCCGCGATGGTCAATAATTGACCAGTACTCGGTAAAATCTGGCCCGGCCATTCGTCGCTCCGCCGGACTCGATCCAGTATGTGGAAACGCTGCCGCTGCCGGAAATATTTTAAGGCGAGGTGACGCGATAAAACCGCTGCAGATTCGTGGCCGCCGGATCGGCAAAATGAACCGTACCCGTACCGAACACACCATTGGTCAGGGCCAGCCAGTTCGTCAGCGGCAGGGTCACGTTGGTACTTTCCAACACCCGGTAACTCTGGCCGCTCGGCCCGCTGAAACTCAAATTGAATATGCCCGCCGTCAGCGTAGCGGAATTACTCAGCAACGGCGCGGTTGAAGTCGGTGCGGTATAGACCAGCACCAGCGAATTGCCATTGGTGCTTACACTAAACGTGCCGGTGATCGCATTGCGAAAACCGTTCATGTTCACATTAAACTTCGCCGGAGTGAAATCCGTCAGGCCGCCGCTGGCCACCGCCAGCGGCCACGCATACGAGTTGCCACTGGCAAAACCAGTCAGCGGACCGGAGGTGGCGTTTGTGTTCAACGAATTCAATTTGATGGTTACCGGGCTGCCGGTGCTGGCCGACACATTGAGCAAACCATTGATGATCAGTAAACTCAAGCCGGAACTATTCGTCGCATTGCTCACATTGAACTGGTATGTCCCGCCGCTGTTCCACGTCTCGCTGCCCGTGGTCAGCGTGCCCACTCCGCTGCCGCCGGGTGAAATCGTACCAGCCAAAGTCACCGGGCCGGTGATCGTTCCGGTGCCGCCCAGTGTTCCGGCTGCCGCCACCATGACGGCATTCGTACTCAGTGAACCATTCACCAGCAACGTTCCACCGTTCACCGCCGTTCCGCCCGAATAAATATTCGCATTGGCCAGCGTCCACGTACCGGTATCCTGCTTGATGAGACTGGCCAGCGGATAACTGGTTCCATCCGCAATCACCCCGGTGATATTGCCAGTGCCCGCCCCGCACAGCCGCAAATTGCGGGCGGAAGCATTGGGCGCCAGGCCGCCCGCCAGCGTGAGCGTTCCGCTGTTGGCGTAAATGTACGTGTCGCCGCCGCCACTGGTCAGCGTGATCGGCCCGTCCAACTCATTGCTGCCTGCCTCATTGAAAATTGATCCGCTCGTGCAACTGGTCAGATAGCCGATGCCTGCCGGCAGCAGGATGTTTCCATTCGTGCCATTCAAGTGCAACGCCGGCTGGCCCACCGTGCCGTTGCTTAGCGTGATGATCTTGCTGCCGCTGCCGAGCGCGCTGCTGTTGTTGATCCACATTGACCCCGCCGTGACGGTTATATTGTTGGTGAAAATATTGGTGCCGCTCAAAACCATCGTGGCACCCGGCGCATTTTCCGTCAGCGCCCCGCTGCCGCCGATCGCCCCGCTGACCGTGAGCACCTGGTTGGAGGCCACCGTCCACGTCTGACTTGCTCCGATCGTCAATGGCACACCCACCGTTGCCGAAGCGTTTGCCGTAATGCCATTGGTAAGCGTCAAGGACCCGATCCCCGCCAGCGAATACGTTCCGCTGCTCACTGGATTAAAGGTCAGCCCATAGGCAATATGCGAATTCAACAGCGTCACCTTTCCAGCCGTGCCGCCGGCCCCCAATACCGCCACGTACGGTGGGGAATCGCTCCAGCTCACGTCGCTGGTGCCTGTCCACCAGTAGCCAAAATCCCAATAGCCGGTGCCGTCTTGCGCGCCGGTGGTGCCGGTATTTGCATCCCAGATCGCATTCGGCGGCGCGTACGTAAACGAGGCCTGATACGTGTGGCCAAACGAAGCATTCACGCTGACCGATAGCACGATTTGCGGTGAGAGTTGAACCACCGTCACCCCGGGATCCGTGGAGATTGTGCTGGTGGCTGCGCGGTTTAGCGTCACGGTGATCGTGGTCTTGTTCGTCTGAGTGGGATCCGCTACGCCCACTGATATGCCTGAAAATGTTTCCAGCGTGATCACCGAAGCCTTGCGATTGACGGTGATCAAGTCGGCGGTGTTGGTGCCATCCACCCAGAAGTTGGCGGCGACCACACCGAGGGTAGGTTTGCTGGCCGCCTGTATGGTGGCCGTGTTGGTGATTACCGCCATGTCTGGACTGGCCGCGTAGCTGCTCATGCTGCTGGCGGTTGCATTGGGCACCACCACATACGCGTAGGTTGCGTTAGTCGGCTTTAATCCATGGTTGTACCAGAGCTTCAAATAATCATCCGTATAAAGATTGGTGGCATAGCCCGTGTTGATCTGCGACCAGGAGCCGGTGTTTGTTACAAACGTCGCCTGCAGGTTTGTCGCGCCGCCGGGGAAATAATAGCCCGCCACCCCATCCAGCGCGCACCAGGTAGTGTTTGTAAGACTCGCGCTCCAACCCATTACCGGCCCATAGGCTGTTCCGTTCACGGTAAAATTGGACGTGGGGGAGGTGCCCAGCCGCCGGTTCTCCACCGTCGTATCTATTTCATAGCCGCCCCCGCAGGTGATCCCCGCGCCGAGACACACGATTTCATTATCCAGCATGAACCACGATTTTTTCCCCACCAATGAAGTCGCGTTCGCCGCTAGCGACATGCCGGCCAAACCATAGCTGCCAGCCACTTGCGCCCCGCCCACCCAGGTCTGGCCTGTTGTGGTCGCCTCGCCCACGGCATTCGTGCGGGCAAACACCTCCACCGTGGTTCCCGGCAAATGATAAGGATCCACCGTCGGCCAGTAATCACCCGTAAACTGCGTGTCCGTGCCGCCCAAATACAGATAAGTCATGCCATCACCCGTAAACCAGCCATGCAAGTTCTCGTTGTTGATAGACTCGTAGTTCGCAATGCGGCTCGACGACATGCTCAGCCCCAGACCGAAACCCGCCCGCAGCGCCACCACGCGATCCATGCTCGCAAACTGATATTGCCCCGGCCCGACTTGCGGCGAATTTGCCCAATTGGTGAACGCCGCCGCCGTGGCTGCCGGCGCAAAATTCGCAATGGATCGCACCGAGGCAATCACCCCGCCGCCATCCGAGAATTCCGTTTCCGACGACCGCGAAATGGCCCGCCCGCGCATCATGTCCATCATCGCCCCGTTGTAAATTACCGGCTCAAACGAACTCGTCACCCAGTTGTAAACATTCGTGAGATTGGGATCGGTGATCTGCCATGTTGAACCATTCAGCAAATTTACCAGCTGTGCCACATCGCTCAGCAGCACGTTTCCGTAAGTGCCTGTGTAGGCGATGACGCTGTGCTGCACAAACGAGCCGTCCCGGTAAAACCCGTCGCTGTTCGTCACATACGGAAACACCGGACTCAGATTCGTCTGGCCCAGACCCATCTTCGTGCTGTTTTTGCCAATGATGGCCCGCAGTAGCACCACCTTGCACTTGTCGGTCAGGTTCGCACCCGTGTCCCAGCTTTTGGTCGGTGGGCTGAAATGATCCACCGAATTGTCGTAATTGGTAAGCTCCGTCGCGGTCAGGGCGGAATACATCAGTACCACCGCATTATTGAATTGCTGGGGCCCGCCGATTTCCCAATCCCACCAGTTGTCATATTCGCTGGCCGTCGCGGTGTAGGCATTGGCCGCCAGCCAGTCCATCCCGGAGGCAATGTCATTGGCCAGGCTGGAGTTGCCTTGCAGGGAGCAACCCGGCGAGGCCCAGGCCAGCGCCATCTGTTCCAACCGGCTGAAACTGGAGGTGAGGTTCGCCGAGGTGCCACCCAGGGGCAGATCGCTCCACAGGTTGGTACGGGAGGAATTGGTATTCAGCGTGCTCCAGTAAGTATTGGCCGTGCTGGCCCGGCTGGTAAGGGTGGAACTGCTGATATTGGTACCCGTCAACTGGTTCTGCCAGTAGAGCCGCAGGGTGTCATACTGATCCGCCCGCGCGCTGCCTGTCAGCATGACTGCCATTATGAATAACCCGCAAATGACCGCCCAGACTGGCGGCAGTTTTTCCAAACGGTGTGGCATCATTCAATTCAAGTCGGTTAACGGGTTAAGATAACCCCAAACCGCGCCATTCTCTAGGGCATGTTTGTGCTCCGGCGGTCGTTGATGGCATTGGCCGCTGCGGTTCGGTCGGAGCATCTTTATGCCCTAGATGGAATTTCCGGAGGTTGTTAGAGTCAGTTAGAAATCAGGACGGGATTTGTTCCGCGTGATCGTGGAAATCATCAAATAAAAATATGCGAGCCATTGAAAAGAAAAGTGCTGGTGGGAATTATAAGGCGGGTTTTACCTTGATTGAATTGCTGGTGGTCATTGCCATCATTGCCATTCTGGCGGCGATGTTGCTGCCGGCGCTGGCGCGGGCCAAGGCCAAGGCCAAGCGGATCTCCTGCACCAGCAATCTCCGGCAAATCGGCGTGGGCATGAATATTTATGCCGGCGACAATAATGATCTGGTGCTCTCCGCCCGCGACAGTTCCAATCCCACCGCCCAGCCGTATCCCACCACCGCCGACTCCTATGTCCAGCTCGCGGTCAATGACCCGGCTGCGCAGGCCAGCTCAACGCTCGGCTTGTCCATCAATCAAACCAACGGCAGTTCCATCTGGGCGTGTCCGGATTTGAACGGTCAGGGCTATCCGCAATATGACACCGCCGTCACCCCTTACCAATGGAGTTTACAGAGCTATCAATACTATGGCGGTATTGCCTATTGGCATAATGACATCTACAACGGCCCCTCCGCCAGCCCCGTAAAATTGTCCAATTCCAAACCCGGCTGGGTGCTGGCGGCCTGCAATGTTTCAAAGAAACCTGATCTGACCTGGGTCGTCACCGGTAATCTGGTGCCACATAAACAGCCCGGATCCAATCATCCCGATGGTACCGGGGAAGTGATGGTGGATGGCTCCGCCACCTATTATAAATGGGCCAAACTGCTCTTTCTGACCTCCTGGCGTTCTGACTGGAAAAGCTACATCTATCAGGATGACCTACCCGCTGGCATGACTTCGGGCGGACCGTTTGGCGGCGGCCTCTCCACGCTGGCGCCGACGCCTTAAACTCGGCTGAACTGAAATCGAAAAACAAACGAATATTATCCTGACTGCTGACGACGCAATTACCCGACCCTGTCACCGCCCCCAATAATCACCCTGTAATCTCAGATCACCACCATGAAAATAAATCCCAAAAATATGAATAAACCCCTGCGGTCTCCCCGGCCGGGTTCGCTGAATCCCGGTCTGTCCGGGCTTGCCCTGCTGCTGCTTTCCACCGCCGCGCTCTCCGCCGCCACCAGCACTTGGAATGGCGGCAGCGCCACGGGCGCCTATTGGAGTGACGCCGCCAACTGGGGCGGCACGGCCGAGGCCAGCGGCAATGCCCTGACGTTCGGCGGCACCGCCCGGCAGACTAATACCAACGACCTTACCGCGTTGAACGTGGGCATCATCAACATGTCCTCCGTTGGTTGGAATATCACCGGCAATGCCGTGACCAATACGAGCGGGATCATGACCAACAACGTCACTGGCACGGCCACCTGGGGGTTGAATACGACGCTGAATGCCGGCATCGCCCTGTCGCAAAGCGGCACCGGTGACATTTTGAATTTTACCGGCGTGTTGTCTGGGACGGGTGGTTTTGCCAAGGCGGCCGGCGCGGCCGGCCAGGGTGCGGCTTATCTGGTCAACACCAACAACAGCTTCACCGGCCAGGTGAATGACCGCACGGGCAATCTCTATTTTTACAGCCTCGCCCCGGGCGGCCAGAACAGTTCTCTGGGTGCCGGTACCAGCGACATTCTTATTGGCTACGGCAGTACCAGCTATGCCGCCGGCCTGACCTATTTGGGCACCAACAACGGCGTGACGGACCGCAACTTGAGCTTCGCCAACAGCTCCACGGCCAACATTGTTTTCAACAACAGCAGTCCGAACAACTCCAGCCTGGCCTTTAATGGCACGGTCAACAAGTTTCCCGGACCGGGTTTATTTACCGCCGCCTTCGGTGGCACCTCCACCGGTACCAACGTGTTTAACGGCACCTTGGGGGCGAGCTATTTTGGTGCGGCCATGTCCATCACCGGCCCCGGTACCTGGGCCTTCAATAACCTGATTTATCTGACCGGCACCCTCAAGGTGACCAACACGGCGCATGTGGTGCTGGGCTATAACGCCACCTATCCGTACTCCACGGTGTTGTTTCCGACCATGACCTTTAATTCCGGCGCTACGCTGGATGTCAGCTCCTATGACACGAATGGCAGCGCCTTTGTGCTCGGTGAATATGCTTCCTACGGCTATCCGCAAACCCTGATCGCCGGCCGCACCAACGGCGCGGCCACGGATATCAACGGCAGCCTGAGTCTGGCCGCGACCGCCGCCGGCGGAGCGACGTTGAAAGTGGCTGGTGCCAGCATCCCCGGCACCCTGACCATCAGCAGCAACTTCATCCCCGCCTCCGGCACCATCGCTTTGGATCTGGCGACCAATACCACGATCGGTTTGCAAACCAACGACCTCATCCTGGTTGGCGGCAACCTGGATCTGAGTCAGGGCACCGCCATCGTGGCCGTCAACGCGCTGAAAGGCTCGGTCCTGACCAACACTCCCTATACGATTATCTCTTACAGTGGTTCACTCATCGGCAGCGCTGCCGGCCTGAGCGTGTCTTCGCCTTCCCGCGCGTATCTGCCGGGTACTGTTTCCACCGCCACCCCCGGCCTCGTGCAGGTGACGTTCTATCCCAGCGGTCAGAACAACGCCAGCCTCGTCTGGCAGGGCAACAACGGCGCCAATTGGGATGTGGATACCACGGCCAACTGGCTGAACGGCGCCAGCAGTGATTACTTCTTCGGCGGCGACAATGTTGTGTTCAATGACACCGCCAGCACCTTCGGCATCAATCTGGTCGGCAGTGTCACGCCCCTCACGATGACCGTCTCGAACAACGTCAATAATTACACCATTGCCACCTCCGGCGGCGGTTCCATCGGCAGCGGTTCCCTTGTCAAACAGGGCGCGGCCGAGCTGACGGTCAGTTCCGCCAACCTCTACTCCGGTGGCACGGTTATCAGTGGCGGTACGGTTTCCGCCGGCAATGCCACCGCCCTCGGCAGCGGTGGGGTCACCTTGGGTGATGCCAATACCAAAACCGGCGACGTCGGCTTGCTGCTGAGTGGCGGCATCACCCTGGCCAATGCCGTTAACCTCACGGCCAATGGCACCGGTGCCGCGCTGATCGGTTTGGAAAGCGGCGGCAATGCCACCATCAGCGGCCCCATTACGTTGCAACGCAATCTCATCCTCACCAACTCCAGCACCACCGCCCAGCTTCTCGTCAATGGCGGCATCACCGGCACCGGCAACGTCACGGTTACCGGCGGCGGCAACTTTCCCACCGGCGGCTACGTTAAATGGAACACGGGGGCGGCCAACTTCACCGGCAATATCAACATTACCGGCGCGGGCACGATGTTGGATATCAACGTCGCCGTTTCCACCAACGTGAATCTCTTCGTGGATGCCGGCGCTTATCTGGGCGATGTCAACAGCCCCACCATCAACAGCCTTACCGGCAGCGGCACCATTGAACCCGGCCCGGGCGCCGCGTATGCGACCACCCTGTATATCGGCAGCGCCGGCGGTTCCGGCACCTTTAATGGAACGTTTACCAACAATGCGTTGGGTTATTCCTGCAATATCGTCATGAACGGTAATGGCACCGAGACGCTCACCGGCGATAACAGCCTGTCGGGTGGCGTGACCACCGTCAGCGTCGGCACGCTGATCGTGGCCAATACCACCGGTTACGGCCTCGGCACCGGCAATGTGAATATTAGTTCCAATGCCACGCTGGTGATTGATAACTCCGGCGGCTATGGCTCCGGCAACGGCGTCATTTCGGTTGCCGCCACCGGCACTCTCTGCGGCACCGGCTCGGTATACTCCGCCACCCATACCTTGCAAGTTAGTGGTACCCTCGCGGTGGGCAACCCCGGCCACACTGCGGCCACCTCCTTCACCGTCACCAACTCCGGCATCACCTTTAACTCGGGCAGCACCCTCAGCGTGGCGCTATTCACCGGCGCCGGCGCCGGTGATAACACGGCCACCGCGAGCGCGGCGGACATCCTGAATGCCCAAGCCACGGTCACCATCAATACCAATGCCACCCTTACCGTGACCAACCCCAATAACCTGACCGGCTGGCACATTGGTGATGCCTGGAAGATTATCAGTTGGAACACCGCTCCCACCAACGCGTTTGCCAATCTGAATCTGCCCGCGTTGCCCGGCACCATGATGTGGAGCGTCACCAACCTCTACACGACCGGTGTTATTGCGGTGGTGGCGAACGTGCCGACCGACCCGACCCTCCCCGCGAGCATTCTGGGCGTAACGGTAACCAGCGACGGGATCGTCTTCAACGGCACCAATCGCAATGGTGGCAGCAGCTTCCATTATGCCGTGCTGACCTCGACCAACCTGAGCATCCCGCTCACCAATTGGACCGTCCTCTCCACCAACTCGTTTAATGCAGACGGCACTTTCCGGTACACGAATGCAATCAACCCGGCCAAGCCGGCCGCCTTCTTCAATGTGAAAGCGGTCCAATAAAACCGCCTTCCATCTCGCAACGCAGCCGGAGATTCATTTCTCCGGCTGCTTTTTTGTGGGGATGACTCCTCGTCCCGGAGCGCAGAGCATCTGCTCTGCGAGTTTCTTTCCGCAGGGCATGAAGAGGTGCAATGCGCCTGGCCGGGCGGTCCATCGCCCGAAACGCTCGTAGCGTAGTCTTTCCAGTCTGCGGGTTCGGGCGACTTTCCAGTCGCCCGGTCCACCCAAACTCTGTCCGCCTCAAATTACTGTCCGCCAATCCCCGGTGCCGCCGGCTGTCTTACCGCGTCCAGCTCCTGCGAAAGGCGCTCGCCGGTTTTCGGCTGCACCGCGTGCAAATCATTCGTCTCACCCAAATCATGCGCCAGATCGTAAAGCTGGGGCGTCTTGGAAAATCCGGTCGCCGGCCGGTTTACCTTCATCGGCGCAATGAATTTCCATGCCCCTTCGCGAAAACCCAGCAGCCGCGTGCCGTCATGCTCCACCAGTTTTTCGCGCCCGTTCGGCGTATCGCCCAGCAACGCCGGCAGCACGTTCACGCTGTCCGGCGCATCCCCGGCCGGAATTTTCTCCCCGGCCAGCGCCGCGAACGATGCCGGGAAATCCATGAGACACACCAGGGCGTCCGAGACGCCGGGCTTCACCCGGCCCGGCCAGCGCACAATAAACGGCACGCGCGTGCCGCCTTCATAAATTGAATATTTCCCGCCGCGCAACGGCCCCGCCGGTGTGTGGCCGTTCAGATTCTCCACCGCGCCGTCCGCGTAGCCGTCATCCAGCACCGGCCCGTTGTCGCTGGATAAAATCACAACCGTATTGGATGCCAGGTGCAACCGGTCCAGCGTCGCCATGATTTCGCCCACGCACCAGTCGAACTCCACAATCACATCGCCGCGCACCCCGCAGCCGCTCTTGCCCACAAAACGCGGATGTGGCACCCGCGGCACATGCGGATCATGCGTCGCAAAATAGAGGAAGAACGGCGTATTCGTACTGCGTTGGATGAAATCCACCGCCTTACCCGTCAGCACATCCGCCTTGTCTTCGTCCTTCCATCGCGCCGCCTTCCCGCCCGTCATGAACCCAATGCGGCTGATGCCGTCTATAATCGTGCCGTCATGCCCTACGGACAAACCCATCTTCAACAACTCTGGATGCTCCCGCCCCGTCGGCTCGTCGCCCACCGGCGTGCCGTAGCTGACCGAAATTGGATCCTTCGGGTCCAACCCCACTACGGAATGGTTTTCGATATATACACACGGCACGCGATCGCCTGTGGCCGCCATGATGAAACCGTAATCAAATCCCAGCTCGTTCGGCCCCGGCTTGATGTCGCCATTCCAATCCGCGCCGCCTGGCCCGCCCAGACCCAGATGCCATTTGCCCACAATCCCTGTCTGGTAACCGCCGTGTTTCAAAATCGAGGCCAGCGTCGCTTGGTTCGGATCAATGATCAGCGGCGCGTTGCCCGGCAGCACCCCCGTACCGGGTTTGCGCCACGGATATTGCCCCGTGAGCAGTGCATAGCGCGACGGCGTGCACGTGGCCGAAGTGGCATGGGCATCAGTGAACCGCAACCCCTCGTGCCCCAGCCGGTCCACATTCGGCGTCGGAATTTTCGTAGCCCCGTAGCAGCCCGTATCGCCAAAACCCAGATCATCCGCGAGGATGAGGATGATATTGGGCTTGGGCGACGTGGCCGGCGCCGGAGCGGCGAACAGGGGAAGCGCTGGCAACAGGGCGCAACCGATCAGGACAATGGATTTCATGATTCGTGGTCAGGTTCTGAAAATAATTTTAGATTTACCGGGCCGGAGCCCCAAAAGCCCGCGGATCATCCTGAGCCGGCTCTTTCAATTCGGTCCGCTGCCGGAATACTTCCTGCATCAGGTTGGTTTGTACCGTCGCGTAGGCTGGATCGCCAAACACACTGCGCATTTCGCCGGCATCTTTTTCGCGATCAAACAGCTCCCAGTAATCATCGGGAATATTGGCAATCGCCTTTTGTGCCGGCTCGAACACGGTGGGCTTGTAAAAGTGCGCCAACGTATAACGGCTGGTAATAACCCCGTAATGTGGTCGCACATGGTGATCCGCCGGATACTCGTAGTAATGATAATAAAATGCCGAGCGCCAGTCAGCCGGCGTCGTGCCGTGAAAGATTGGCAGCAGACTGCGGCCCTGCATGCGTTCGGGGATGGGCAGCCCAGCCGTCTCCAAAAAAGTCTCCGGCAGATCCAGGCTGGACACCACATCCTTGTTCACACTCCCCGCCGGAATCACGCCGGGCCACCGAACCAGCAGCGGCGTGCGCGCCGATTCCTGAAAAATCCAACGCTTGTCAAACCACCCATGTTCGCCCAAAAAAAAGCCCTGGTCCGAGGAATAAATCACAATCGTATTACTCGCCAGACCCGTGTCATCCAGATATTTCAGAATTCGGCCCACGTTGTCATCCACGCTCTTGATGCACCCCAGATAATCATGCATGAACCGGTTGTACTTCCATTCTGTCAGCTCCCGGCCGGTGAGATTCTTTTTCAGAAATGCCTCATTGCGCGGACCATAATATGCCTCCCAGATTTTTTTCTGCTCTGGCGAAAGATCCGGCGGCACGGTCAGCTTGCTGTCCTCATTCAACCGCATCGTATTCGCAATCGTCATGTTCTGGTCGTGCTCCGCTTCGCCGCGACCCGTGTAGTCATCAAACAAACTGTCCGGCAGCGGATAAGTGCGGTCATGGTCAAAATCCAAGTCGCGCAGCGCCGGTTCCCACGGCCGGTGCGGCGCCTTTTGCCAGCACAGCAGCATGAACGGCTTGTTCGTATCCCGCTGTTTTAACCAGTCCAGCGAGAGGTCCGTGATGATGTCCGTCACGTAACCCGGATGCCGCACCCGCTGGCCTTCGCGGATTAGCATCGGGTTATAATAAATCCCCTGGCCCGGTAGGATTTCCCAATGGTCAAACCCCGTCGGATCCGTTTCCAAATGCCATTTCCCAATCACCGCCGTCGTGTAACCGGCCGCCTGCAATAATTTGGGATACGTCGTTTGCGAGCCATCAAAACGGCTGTTGCCATTGTTATAAAACCCGTTGATATGACTGTACGTGCCCGTAAGTATTGAAGCCCGCGCCGGCCCGCACAGTGAATTGTTCACCAGACAGCCGACAAACCGCATGCCTTCATGCGCCAGCCGGTCAATATTCGGCGTTTGGATCAAATGCCGCCCTTCGGCATACGCGCTCACCGCCTGCCACGCATGGTCATCCGCCATGATGAACAGAATGTTCGGCCGCGCCGGCACCGCCATTGCCACTGCCGGCAAGAACAGTCCCGCGAGAATATAACTGTACTGTACTAAACGCTTCATGATTTGCCCGGTTCTCCCGCTGCCCCTTCAGGCAGATGACCCGGCTCCCGCCGTCCCGCTCCCGGTTGTTTCACCGACGTGTCGCCCAGATCCGCCCGCGCCTTTTCCACTTCGGCCTCGAGTTGCTTCACCACGTCCGGATGCTGCGCGGATACATCCGTCGTTTCGCCGATGTCGTTCGCCAAATCGTAAAGTTCTTCCTTCAGCACCTTGCGGTACGAATACGGCGCCGGCACCCCGTTCTTTCCGCCCGGGCGGCCCGCCAGGCTCGTGTATTGGTGTGGCAATTGCAATTTCCACCGGCCGTCACTCGTGGTTACCGCCTGCAACTGGTTCACCTCATAATAAAACCAGTACGCCTCGTGCGGATTCTTCGCGCCCGGGGTCCGGGAAATGATCGGCCACACGTCCAGTCCGTCAATGTGCCGCACTGGCAGCGGCGCGCCCACCTGCCGGGCAATCGTCGGGAACAGGTCAATGGACATCAGCATGTCCCACGTATCCGCGCCCGGCGGAATATGACCCGGCCAGCGCATGATGCACGGCTCGCGCGTGCCGCCCTCCCAGTTCGTGCCCTTGCCTTCGCGCAACGGTTTCGCCGACCCCGCATGATTGCCGTAGCACAGCCACGGTCCGTTGTCCGACGTGAAAATCACCCACGTATTGTCATCCAGTCCGTTCTGTTTCAACGCCGCCAGAATCTGGCCCACCGACCAGTCAATCTCCTCGATCACGTCGCCGTACAATCCCCGCGCCGTTTTGCCGCGAAACTTGTCGCTTACTCCCAGCGGCACATGCGGCATACTTTGCGCCACATACAGCAGAAACGGATGGTCCTTGTTCGCCTCAATGAACTTCACCGCCCGCTCCGTGTACCATGTCGTCAGATGGTTCAGATCATCAATGGACATCTCTGTGCGGAACTTTTTCTCACCGTCATAAATCGGCAGGTTGGGATATTCTCGCTTGATCGCCACCGTGGCTGGCGGAAAATTTGTGATCAAATCCGGATGCCCCGGCCAGTAGTCCACCGACAGCGGCAGCCCGAAGAATTCATCGAAACCGTGCCGCAGCGGCATGAAGGAAGGCGCGTCGCCCAGATGCCATTTGCCAAACATCGCCGTCGCATAACCCCGCTGCTTCACCAATTGTGCCAGCGTCATTTCCTGGTCGCTCAGCCCCACCTTGGAATGCGGCCCCAGTGCGCCGTGAATGCCGATGCGATTTGGATAGCACCCCGTCAGCAGGGCCGCGCGCGAGGCGGAGCACACCGGCTGCGCCACATGAAAATTCCGGAACACCGCGCCCTCGTCCGCCATGCGATCCAGATTCGGCGTCTGAAACCCCTCCGCGCCAAACTTGCCCACATCCGCGTAGCCCTGGTCATCCGTAAATACAATGACGATGTTCGGCCGGCTCGGATCCGTTGCCGCTGTTGCGGAAAACCCGGCGACCATCGCCGCCGCCAGCCCCGCGATGACACTGATTCGTTGATACATGGAAAGCATGAGACGTGTGGCAATGTAAAATGGTTGCATCAGGTTAATCCAAAATCCGGAGCGGTGCCGGAAAACGCCCCCCGGACCGCGAGTTGTCCCAACTCGCAGCGCGCCGCCACTTGGCACGGGTGGAGGGATTTCACCGTCCCCCAGCCTGGCGACCCGCTGCGGTTTGAGACAAACCGCGCTCCGCCGCCAGAAAATTTTATGACATCTTGCAACCATTTCAGAAGCGATGAAAGATACAGGTTATTCCGTGGCCCCTGCTTTGACCGGCACCGCTGCGCCGCCCGGCACATAATCCGGATTTGGCACCGGCAATTGCGCGCCCACGTCCTTCAGCCACGCATCCAGCCGCACCTCCAGTTCCTGCCGTTTCTCCGGTTGGGCCGCCGCCAGATCATTCGTCTCCGAAAGATCCGCCTTCAAATTATAAACTTCCTCCCGACCGGTCTCATAAAACCGGATCAGTTTCCAGTCCCCCACATGTGCCACGCTATACGGCGAAATCTTTCCGCCATTCCAATAGTGCGGATAATGCCAGAACAGTTCCGGATGCGGCGTCACCGCCTCGCCGCGCAGCAGCGGCACCAGGCTCACCCCATCCACCGCCGTGCGGCTGGCCGACCTGTCCGCGCCCGCCAGTTCCAGCAGCGTTGGGAAAAAATCCATTGTGATCACCGGCGTATCACAAACCCGGCCGGCCGTCGTCAGCCCCGGAATCTTTACCAGCAGTGGCACGCGCAATCCGCCTTCATACGCCGACCCTTTTCCATTTCGCAACGGCAGATTCGACGTCGCCGGCGGTTTCCCAAAATGTACTGCGCCCCCATTGTCAGAAGTGAAAATGACCAGCGTATTCTCGGTGAGATGCAGCTCCGCCAGCTTCTTGAGAATCCGCCCCACGCTTTCGTCCACGCTGCTCACCATCGCCGAATACACCGCATTATTCTGACCGTCCGCGCCCGGTTGGTCCGCCGCCGCATCAATCAGCTCCTGCTTGCCCATCAGCGGCGCATGCACCGCGTAGTGACAAAAGTTCAGGTAAAACGGATGATCCTTGTTCTGCTCGATAAAGTTCAGCGCCTCGTCCGTGAGCTGGTCCGTCAGGTAACTGCCCTTCGCCCCGCCACGCGCCGCCAGACCGGGCACATGATTCGGATTCTTCTCCGGCCCGTACGGCCAGAAATACGACGCCGGATGCCCTGTCTCGCCGCCGGCGATGTTCGTATCAAACCCCTGGTGCTGCGGCAAAAATCCACCGCCGCCCAAATGCCATTTCCCGATGTGACCCGTCACGTAGCCCGCCCGCTTCAACGCCGTTGCCAGCGTCGTTTCCTCCAGTGGCAGATGTTGCTGCCAGTCCGGCAGCAGAAACCGGCTGTTCTTCGGCGCACCCTCGCCCGCAATCCAGTCCGTGATGTGCAGCCGCGCCGGATATTTTCCCGTCATCAGCGCCGCCCGCGTGGGCGAGCATACCGCGCACGCCGCGTACGCCGAGGTAAAGCGCACCCCGGATGCCGCCAGCGCGTCAATCTGCGGTGTGTGATAATATTTGCTCCCGTTCGCGCCAATATCCTTCCATCCCATGTCATCAATCAGGATGAAAACAATGTTCGGCTTCGCCGGCGGTTCCGAAGCGGTGGCAAAACCCCGGCCGGTCACCAAGCCAAGCAATGCCAAACCCAACAATATGCGCATTTTCATACAGGTTTATAATTTATCCGGATGATCGAGCAGCGGACACGGAAATTCCGGCGACGCCACATGTTGCGCCCGCATCAGGCCGGACAGTTTCTCCACTAGCTCCGGATGTTCCGCTGCCACATTGGTCGTTTCCATCGGGTCCGCCGACAGATTATAAAGTTCCAGCGTCGGTGCCGCCGGTTTCTTCGGAGTGCCCAGCAGATTCCGCCGCAGCAATTTCCAATCGCCCACCCGGATCGCTTGCTGTCCGCCGTACCCGTGAAATTCCCGGTACAGGAACGGCCGCGGCTCCTGCACCTCGCCCCGCAGCGTCGCCGCAAAACTGATGCCATCCGCCGTCGCCGGCACCAGGTTCGTCGCCCCCGCAAGCTCCAGCAGCGTGGGCATCCAGTCTTCAAACCCCGTGACAAACGGCGAGGTCGTGCCCGCCGGCACATGCCCCGGCCAGCGCACAATCAGCGGCTCGCGCATGCCGCCTTCATAAATGTCGCCCTTGTAACCATGCAAATCGCCATTCGAATGAAAATAGACCGGATCAAACCCGGACAGCGGATACACCGCCCCGTTGTCGGACGTGAAAATGAAAATTGTGTCCCCGTCCAGGCCCAGATCCAGCACCAGTTGATGCAAACGTCCGATGTCCCGGTCCATTCGCGTGATCATCGCCGCGTACGCCGCGTGCGGATATTGGTGCGGCAGATAACCATCCCCGCCCGTATACGGCCTGTCGTCCAGCTTGCCTTTGTACTCCGTCAGCGAATCCTCCGGCACCTGCAATGCCAGATGCGGCACCGTGGTCGGATAATACAGGAAGAACGGCTTGTCCCGGTTGTCCTTGATAAACTTCAACGCTCGCTCGCAGCACAAATCCGGCGCATACTGTTTCCCGATGAATGTCGCATAGCTGGCCGGACTGTTGGAATCGCTGCCTGCTGGAATCGAGAGGCCTTCCTTCTCCGAAACATTCCCGTTGCCCGTCAGCACAAACTTCCCTTCATCGTCATTCAGGAACTGCGGAAAATAATTATGCGCCTGCCGCTGATCGTTGAAACCAAAGAAATGGTCAAACCCGTGCTTCAGCGGGTCGCCCGTCGAACCCACCCCGCCCAGACCCCACTTGCCGAACGCCGCCGTCGCGTAGCCCGCCGCCTTCATCATCGCCGCCAGACTCGGCTCGTCCGCCGGAATCGGGATCTGCCCCTGAAACGAGTACCACGACCCGATCTCATGGTTGTCCCGCACAAATGCATGCCCCGGATGCCGCCCCGTCATCAGCACGCACCGCGCCGGCGCGCACACCGGGCTCCCTGAATAATGTTGCGTGAACTTCATCCCCTCCGCCGCGAACTTATCCAGCGTCGGCGTATGAATGATCTTTTGCCCGAACGCCCCGATGTCGCCGTAGCCCAGGTCGTCCGCCAGCACAAAAATGATGTTCGGTTTGCGCCCCGGTTCGGCCGCCTGAAGACCCGCCACGAACAGGCCCGCTACCAGCAATGGTAAAATCCGTTTCATAATTTTTATCGTTAAAAAGTTAGGCTGCAAAATTATTTCCAAGTGGCCGGCGACTCGCTCCACACAGAGCCAAAGTTTCCCTGCACCAGCACCCGGCACGCCCCCGTTGCCCCCGCCCCCGGAATCTCAATCGTGTGCGCTCCGGAAGCCAGCGTCGCCGGCTCCAGGTGATGCGCCCAGCGTTCCGCAAATGTGAGTGCTTCCTTCGGCCCGTAAAATACTGTCACCTTCGCCGGTTGTTTGGGACCGTTGATGTCAAAGGTCACGCTTACGCCGCCGCCGTTCTTTTGAACCGCTTTCACCGCCACCGTGGCTGGCATCGCGTCCAGTTCCGCCACCCGGTCCGGGGCCAGATAATCCGGCGTTGACTGGCCCGGCTTCGACCGGATCACCGGTTTCGAGTTCGCATAGCGATATTGTTCGAGGCCGCCCATCGCCAGGCGAAACCAGCCGTCCGGCGCGAGTTGCGCCGTCTTTTGCAGCGGCTCGCCCGCCTTGATATCGCCCACCGTCATTTCATCCAGCGTATGCCACGCGCCGTGCTCATCACGGCACCAGCCCCGGAAATCCACGCCCCGGATAATCTCCGCGCTGCGCTGCACATCCGGCGGTCCCGGCACTTCCACGAATGCTCCCGGTAGCAGGTTGTGGCTGGACCGCCCTGCTTCATGCCATTTCCGGCCGGCCGCGTACAATTTCCAATGGTGCGTCGCGGGATCGAGAAAATAACCCGTATATGTGTCATACGGCTCGCCTGGTTCCAGCTTCAAAGCCAGCCTCACGGAAGCAATTGTCTGCCCCTCAAACGGATTCCAGCCGCGCGGTTTTACGCCCGTCCCTTCGTGATCGAAGCCCCCAGACTCCTGACGCGGATCCCCCAGCGCCAGTAAATGCGACAGCCGTTCCACCGGCGGCTCCGCGTCGCCCTTCCCAAATGACCACATGGAAAAATTGATGCCGCTGCTTTTCCCGCCCGGTTCAAATGGTGAACCAAAATAGCCGAACGGCGTCGTGATGGGCGCATACATGGAAGCTTCCCCCGGCAGCGGCCGTGCCTCCATCACCCACAGCCGGCTCTCCGCCTGCGCCGCCGACAGTTCCGAACTGCCGAACTTTGCGTGAATCGCCGCTGCCCGCCAGCGCGAACGCACCAGCACCGCTGATTCCACACCCGGCCCCGTCACCACCACTTGCCGTACCGCGATACCCGCTCCCGCCGTTCCCGGCCCGCCCAATGAAAGCGCCAGTTCGTACAGCCCCGGCTTCGTCACCGCCAATTCCACCGGTTCCGGTTGCGGACCCGAACCATCGGCCGCCTGCAACGTCACCGTCTGTTTCGTTTCCCCCAAGCCGACCTCCAAGGTCGTTCCCGCTGCCGCCGCCGGCACTTCCGGCGTGATCGACAGCTTCAAGGTCGCCGCTTGCGGTAACCACAATGCCCAGACCACCCGTGTGTCCGGCTCGGACAATCCTTCAATCCGCGACCAACTTTTGTTGCCGTTCAATTCCGCGCCGGGATATTGGGGAGTCACTTCGCCGGTCAGGTGCAGCCGCCCGTGGAAAAAACATGAATCCGGCGTCAGCACCAGCCGGCCACCGCGCGCGTGCTGCCCCAAAATGCAAACCTCACGCGCCGCCTCCTGCCGTAAAGAAATCGCTTCGACCGGCGCGGTTAATTGGCCCAGCCCGTCATCCGCTGGCGCACTCACGTCCGCCGGATTGGCGCGCAACCCGAAGCTACCGCCCGGGATAACCAGGGTCAGTGCCAGGGCGAGGCGGGTTGCCGGGTTCATAGAATCAGCGAGACGGTGAAGTTGAAAGTGAAAGCGGCTCCCGCCGATTTCGTATTGCCCGGCCCATTGAGGAGTTCCGGAGACACCTTTGGCGGGCGGCACACCCGGTGTGTCGTCGAAGGTTGCAATGCTCCGTTTCCATAGGTGTCCGCGCCAGCCCGGCGCAGCGGTGGCCACCTTAACAGGCTCAAAAAGGAAATCAAATCTAAATTATCTCGTGATAATAAAATGTACTGATAACTTCCTTGTCGGGGACTGCGGGCTCTGGTTGTTTTCCCTTGTCTTATTTCGTATTTACGGTTTAAGTGGAATCGCTGCAACGGATTAATTCAACCGGGAAAGGGTCAAATCATGGTCGCCGTCAAAATTGAATGTGGGTGCGGACAACACTACGCCTTCGATGTCGAACCCGTGAACGGACAGGCCGGCTTCCCCGTCGCCTGTCCCACCTGTGGTGCCGATGGCACCACCATCGCCAATGCCATCATCGCCCGCAACCTCGCCCCGGCCCCGGCCGCCGCCACCGGCAGCTTACGTATCTCCGGTGTGGCTGCGCCCGCTCCGGCCACCCCGCCGCCCATCATGGTGGATCCCAAAGCCCTCGGCCTCGTGGATCGCGCCACGGCCGAAAATGAAGCCCGCGCCAAGATCTCCTGGGGCGATGCGCAGGAAGACGTCATCAAATTTCTCATGCTGAACGGTTTTACCGTGCCCGAGGCCACCGACTTTGTGCAGAGCCTGTACCAGGAACGCCTCGCCACCGTCCGTTCCAACGGCATCTCGAAAATGTTGCAAGGGGGCGGTCTCATGCTGGTACCCGTGATCACCTTTATCATCTTTACCCATTTCGGCGTCATGCCCATCAAGCTTATGGGTATCGCCATGGCGGTGGGACTCTTTGGCGCCTGGTTGGTGCTTAAAGGCCTCGTCCTGCTCCTCGCCCCCAAAATGGAAACCGGCGACGTCGCGGATAATTAACTTAACAACTCCTGGATCTCCTCCCAATTCAGCGCCGCCGCGAATTCTTCCTCGCCGCCCAGCGTGGCCTGGATGATCTCCCGCTTCCGGTTTTGCAGGACCAAAATCTTTTCCTCCACGGTGTCGCGTGTGATCAGCTTGTAACTTGTCACCACCTTCGTCTGACCCAGGCGATGCGCGCGGTCCGTGGCCTGTGCCTCCACCGCCGGATTCCACCACGGATCAAAGTGGATCACCGTGTCCGCGCCCGTCAGGTTTAACCCCGTACCGCCTGCTTTCAGGCTGATCAGAAACACCGGAATTGCCGTATTGGTTTGGAATTTTTCTACCACCGCCCCGCGATCCGTCGTGGATCCGTCCAGATAACAATATTCAATGCCATCCTCGGTCAATCGCTCCTTCAGCAGCGTGAGCATGCTCACAAACTGGCTGAACACCAGCACGCGATGGCCGCCATCGATCACTTCCTCCAGCAGTTCCGCGAACATGTCCAGCTTGCCGGAGGCATTCGCCGGCTTCACGTTCTCCAGTTTCAACAGCCGCAAATCGCAGCAAATCTGCCGCAGTCGCAGCAGCGCGCTCAGCACCACCATCCGGCTCTTCGCCAGCCCGGCCTCGCCCTCGGCCGCCAGGACTTCCTTGCGGCTCGCCTCGATCACCTGCTGGTAAACGCCGCGCTGATCCGGCGTCAGTTCGCAATACGAGACCTGTTCGATCTTCGCCGGCAGATCCGCCGCCACCTCCTGCTTGAGGCGCCGCAGCATGAACGGACGCAGCCGCCGGGCCAGGCGTTTCTGGGCTTCCGCATTTTTCTCCTTCGCAATCGGCAGCTCGTACCGCTCGCGGAAATCTTTCGCCGACCCCAAATATCCCGGCATTAGAAAGTCAAAAATGGACCACAGATCCAGCACCGAGTTTTCCAGCGGCGTGCCCGTGAGCACCAGCCGGTGCTTGGACCGCACCGCCTTCACCGCCTGCGCATTTTGCGTCTGCCGGTTCTTGATGTGCTGCGCCTCGTCCAGCACCGTCGTGTCAAATTCCAGGCCGCGATACCGCTCCGCATCCCGCCGGATCAGCGCGTAACTCGTCACCACAATGTCGCTCGCCGCAATCTGGTCGAACCGCCCGTGCCGGTCCGGACCATGCAGCGCCAGCACCTTCAGTTCCGGCGTGAACTTTTTCACCTCCGCCACCCAGTTGAACACCAGGCTCGTGGGACACACAATCAGCATCGGCGCGCCGCCGGTGGATTGCTGTCGCACAAACCGGAGAAACGCCAGCGTCTGCAACGTTTTGCCCAGCCCCATTTCATCCGCCAGAATGCCGCCAAACCCGTTCGTCCGCAAAAAGTGCAGCCACGCCACGCCGGATTTCTGGTACGGACGCAGCACGCCCTCCAGCGTGCCCAGCGGGGGACACTCCAGCTTCGCCTCGCCGCTCTGCTTGGCCGCGCGGTCGCGCCAGGCCGAGGGTGCCGTCACCTTCCAATCGCCATGCTGCCGTAGCGTCGCCTCCAGAAAACCGGCCTGCGCGTTGTTCATCCGGTAGCCCGCCGCATTCTGTTGCGGCGCGCAATCCAGCAGCACCTCCTGCAATTCCTCCACCGCCCCCGTATCAATCACCGCCGTCTTGCCGTTCTTCAGCCGGACATGGCTCTGGCCCGACAAAATCAACCGCTGAATCTCCGCCGCCGAAAACGTCTCGCCGCTGCCCGCCGCAAACACCACGCCGAGGTCAAACCATTGCACGCCCGACGGCGTGATCTGAAACTGCGGTTCCACCCGCTCAATGTTCTTCAGCGTACGATTCTCTAATTGCTCATCCAGCGTCACGCTCCATTCGCGCTGCAATTTCGGAAATTCCCGCGCCAGAAAATTCAGCACGCTATTTTGACCCGACAACTGGAGTTTCCCCAGCGTGTCCGGCCCCGTAAATCCGCTGCGCTGCAACCGCGCCTTCGCGCCGTTCTCCGCGCCGTAATCGCGGGTTGAATATCGCGTCGCCACCTCGGGATCCGGCAGCCACACGCCCTCATTCGCCTCGGTGACCCCGAGCGTCATAATACGCGAACCATACGCACATTGCAGTCGCGCGCTCAGTTGCGTGGTGCCGCCCTTGAGCTCCAGCAGAAAACGTGGCGCCTGCGGCTCCAGCGTGAAATCGGCCAGCTTGAAATTCGCCTCCAGATTGCCCGCCGCCTGCAATTGCGGCCAGAATTGGCTCAGAAACACCGGCACCTGCGGGCGCGGCACCCGCACCGGCGCGCGAAAAATCTCCTGCAATACCGGCGGCAGTGCCAGTGGTTGCAGCGAGTTGTTCCGCCACACCCAGTCCCCCACCATCACCGGCAGCGCGCCCTGACCGCGCAGCTTCACCACGATTTCCCCGTTTGCCTCCAGCGTTGCCGCCAGGGGCAGGGGCGCGGGCGTTTTACTGATCGTCACCGCCATGGCCTTGCCAAGGGTCACATTCGGATGACCCGCCAGCACCGGCAGCAGCGCGGCAAAATCCTTCGTTTCCAGTTGCAGGATGGCCGGCGTCTCGCCATTCGTGATCACGTCAAACGCATCCAGCACCGCATTGTCCAGCGGCGAAAACCCGAACGTGCGTCCTTTGGGCAGCGCGTTCAGCGGACACCGTCCGCCGGCCCAGCGCGCCTCCACCACCAGCATCAGCCGGCCCCGCACCGCCGCCTGCTCAAAATTCGGCGGCAAAATCAGAAACAACTCCGCCGGTTCACCGGCTTCGGAACGCAGCAGCGACGGCGTCTTCCTGACCGGCGGCGGTGGCGGCGTGGCCAGCGTGGTCGTCCGGCGATCGGCGGCCGGACTCGGTGCGGTGGCCGGCGACTGCGCCTTGAGCCAGTGCAACCCCACGGCCACGCCATGCGCACAAATTTTGCCCCATTGCCGGGCATCGCGGCAGTTGCAGAGATTTTCGATATCAATGCCGTTGTGAATCACCATCGAAGCCCGGAACGACATTCCTTCCGTCTGCACCACCCCGCGCAGCAATGGCGGTTCCCAAAAGGAACTCAGGACATGTCCCTGGTCCAAATAAGCCCGCGCGCGCTTGATCACCTCCCAGCCCGCCGCCTTTACCAGCAACGACTCGGTCAGTTCAGCGGCCATAAATTCCTTCGGCCATCACTGGCAAATGCTCGCGGCGCGCAGCTTCGCGGAAAGGAGCGCGGGCTTCAGCCCGCTTCAGTGTCCAACCCCGCCAGGCGCAGGCAAGTTCCAGCCCGCCTTTGGTTTGGACGTTGAAGCGGCGTGAACGCCGCGCTCCGCTCGCGCACAATCCGTGCAGCCCAATCGCCAGCGGTTCAATTTTTCCAGCTGGGCAACCCCCCCGGATTTTATACGTGTGAACCATCCATTCGTTTGACCGAGTCAAAACGCGGCAACCGTTTCCCCCTCTCCTCGGGGGAGAGGGCCGGGGTGAGGGCGGGTGTTTTGCCATATGTCTGCCCCCACGACACCCTGTCCAATGGCTTGCCCCAGGCCGGCAATCTGCGTGGCTGCCGTCCCCAATGCGGGTGATGTGTGGTTGTATGGCCATGTAGCGGCCATCTTTTACCCAACCCGCCTCCCCGCAGCAAGGTCTTCCGCACGGGCACGGTCATAGGATGGTGGCCGGCGGTGGAAGGGAAGCTCCAGAGCACCAAGCGGCCAAGGGGGCGGGTGAATTTTGGCGTCTGCCTTGATGAGGCTTGATTAAGCACGATTACAGGGGTTTCTGCCTTGATTGGCGGTTTGGGGATGCGGATGGCTGGCGCAGGCGGCAGCCAGAGCGGAGCGAGTGGCAGGTTTGGTCGTTGCTGCGCCCGGGACGGGTCCGCTCTGGAAATTTGCCGTTTGCCTTGATATGCCTTGATTATGCACGATTGCAGGGGTTTTTGCCTTGATTGGGCCTTGATGCCTGGTTTTTTAACGCAAAGGCGCGGAGTCGCCAAGTCGCAAAGAGGATGGGGCCAGGAGATTCCCAATGCCAACCTGCAAGCGCCTGAGGAGCGTTCAAGGGGGATAGGGTTTTTTGGCGTATGCCTTGATATGCCTTGATGAGGCACGATTACAGGGGTTTTCTGCCTTGATTGGGGGTGAATCGGGCAGGGATTTCGGGTTTCGGAGATCGGGGGAACCGCTAACGAAGTGAAAGCGGGCGAGATGGTTTGATTTGGTCTGATTTGGTTTGATTGCTTGGGAAAACCGGGTCTTGCTTCCCGGATTCCGGATTTCCGGGCATGGTGGGGCGGCTGACAGGTTAGGTCGGTACCGCGCTCGGGGACGGGCACGCTACGGATTTTTGGCGTTTGCCTTGATGAGCCTTGATTACGCACGATTACAGGGGTTTTTGCCTTGATTGAGCGGAAATCGGGTCTCGGCTCCCGGATTTCGGAGATCGGGGGAGGGTAACCGCGAAATACGAAAGGTGTGTGATGGCCTGATTTGGTTTGATTGCGGGTTCCGGGAGCCGGCGGTGCGTTGGACGGGGTGACAGGGCTCCCGGTGCCAATGCGGCGTCAGGCCGCCGCAGTCCACAGGGGCGGGCGGGGCATCCGGGCGCGAGTTAGGCCGTGACGGTGAGTTTACCATGTAAACCTCCAACGGGATTAATATAGCACGGGTTTTGAAAATGCAAGTGCCGAGGAGGATTTAAATCACTTCGGCGGCGGGATGATCCGAATGGGTGTCGAATGTGGCCCATTTCATGCCGTGGGCTTGAGCCAAGTTGGCCAGATACCAGTCCGTGCTTTTCTTGGCATCGGGTGCGGCGTGGCCATCCAACGGGCTGATGCTGTCCGGCAGAAGCCGGATTTGCTTCCGTTCCTTGAAATCAGCCAAAATTTTTCTGGCTTCGTCCATCCTCGCTTTGTAAACCAAAACGGAAACTCTCAGGAAGCCAAGTTCCACAATCGGACAAAGGGCCAACTCCTTGCCGGCCTGCCATTCCGGCAACCGGTCATGGTTCTGATGCTTTTTCAAGAGCAAGGCCAGCAGGGCCGACACGTCCAAAAGATAAATCACGGAAAATCCTCCAGGGCTTTGTCCACCTCCGCCTGTGTCAGCACGCGGTCGGAATCCAGCACAAGCAAATCGCCTTCACGCACGATGGTTGCGGGCGGACGTTCCGAGACCACCAACAGGCGGAACCGCAGTTCCGTGTCGGAAATTCTTTCCACCTGGTAGCGTTGCCCGGGTTCAACCAACCCGTTCAACGCACCCGGACGGTAGCGATCATCTATTTTTGTAGTAAGAACCTGAACCATGTTGGGAATCTTCCGCACAGAGCCGCCGCCGTCAAGCGGGCTTGTTCGGACGCCAATCCGCCAATATCCAATGCCGCCGCGCGGAGGCGGGGGCGGGAATGGGAAGTGGTGACGGGGCCGTCCCCGTTTTGTTTCGCCTTCCCTCCGGAGGCGCGTGAAATGCAATGTCTCAAATAGAGTGTGCCCCCCTTTTGGTTGTCAAAAGCATTGGGAGCCGCCTTTTCGGGCCATCTTTTACATGAAATAGACGCAAATATGGCTTGTTGTCAGAACCCCAAAGCGATACGAATTTGAAGCAGCCAAAAAGGGAAATTTGAAGTGAAATTTTACGCGCACACTGCGGAAGATGAAAACGGGAAACCGCTGCCAGAATCCTCTGTCCAATGGCAGCCGCTGGCGGTTGAGTCTTGGCCCGATGCCGCCCAATTCGCCGAATGCCGCTCTCCTGGCTTGAAAATCCGTTTGCATGAGGTAACTTATGGCTGATGAACTGGATCGAGACCATCCAAGCATGGCGCCAACTCCCGGCGGCGGACAAACTCCGCCGGCGCTGGCAGGCCATTCCCCAGGATGTGGCCCAGAGCATGGCCTTCGAGCAGGAACCGGTAGAGTTGCACCGCCTGCAAGAAATACTCGACCAGATCGCGCCACCCGTTTCATCGAAACCGCTCGCGGCGTCCTTGCCTATTCCGAATTAGCCCCGCTGCTGGCCGAGCGCGTCTTACGCGTGGAAGCCGCCCTTTACCAGTCGGAATTTGATTCGCGGCCAGCTGACGAACGACTCCCCGCTGAATTTCACCGCCGGATTTGCCACGACCTCGTGCCTGATTGGGCTGGGCGGTGGCGGAGCATCGAAGTGCGGGTGGGCAATCTCACGCCGCCGCAACCGCATCAGGTTCCCGTCCTCATGCGGAATTACGGAGCAGACCTGCTGGCGCGCTGGCCGGCGGCCGCCGCCGCGCCCGGAGATTTCACCTTGGAATTGCTGGCCTTTGCCGAAGGCCGGTTCCTGAGCATCCATCCGTTTCAGGATTTCAACGGCCGCACCATTCGCCTGTTCCTGCTGGAACTGCTCCGTCGGCTGGATTTGCCCCGCGTCACGCTGGCCCCGGAATCCGAAGCCGACCGGAAAACCTACTTTCAGGCGCTGGAAGCCGCCGACCGCGCCGACTGGCAGCCGCTCATTCAAATCTGGCAACAGCGATTTACCGCCGCGCCGCAAAACCCATGAAACCGTGTCCCGGCCAAACGGGTGGCAGGGGGAGTTGTCAAAAACATTGACTGACACCTTTTTGCCGTTTGCCTTGATATGCCTTGATTATGCACGATTGCAGGGGTTTTTGCCTTGATTGAGCCTTAGATCGTGACTGGGTACCGGTTTTTAACGCAATGGCGCGGAGTCGCCAAGTCGCAAAGTGGAGGGGGCGAGGAAATATTAAATGCCAACCTCCAAGCTCTGGAGAAGTTCCAAGGGGACGGGTGTTTTTTGGCGGATGCCTTGATATGCCTTGATATGCCTTGATGAGGCACGATTACAGGGGTTTGGGGGTAAAAGGCCAAATGCTGAAGGCTAAAGGCTAAATTAAAAATGGCAACCGGTGGCGGGAGGACCATTAAAAAATTCATCGTTTGCCTTGATGAGGCTTGATTAGGCACGATTAGCCTTGATTGCTGGGGTTTTTGCCTCGATTGCTGGGAAATCGGGAGGGTAACGCAAAATTCGCGACAGGTGGATTGGTTTGATTTGGTCTGATTTGGTTTGATTGCGGGCGGAGTGAGCCGGCCGGTGCGTTGGACGGGGAGACTGGTCTCCCGGTGACAAAGCGGCGTCAGGCCGCCGCAGTCCACAGGGGCGGGCGGGTCAATCGGGCGCGAGTTTGGGCGTGACGGTGAGTTTACCATGTAAACCTCCAACAGAGCTAATATAGCACGGGTTTTTAAAATGCAAGGGGCGGGGGAAAACTATTTTTACAGAATGACGGGGGCGGTCGGAGCGAGGGGGGAAGAC
>CAIJGS010000069.1 GCA_903820285.1 uncultured Verrucomicrobia subdivision 3 bacterium
ACTTTTGAACCGCCGCGTCACACTCATGACCCCCGCCGCACTTTTCAGCCGCCGTTTACAAATCATTGGAGTTCAACAGTATAAGAATCCACAGCTCTTTAGTTTGTCAAAATTCACGATTCGTTTTTAGTCCTTTTTTCTCATCGTGTCCACAGGTATTTTTCCTTGAAAATACGGAATCCATATCCGATATTACAAGCATTGTGAGTGTGCTCATTCAACGTCCACGCGTGTTGGCCGCCGTTTCACAGGCATTGAAGCGGTCGCCGGTGGCGGCTCTTTTGGGGCCACGCCAATGTGGCAAGACTACTTTGGCCCACCAATTATCCGGGGCGGACCGGCACTTTTTTGATTTGGAAAGCACGCTGGATCGTCAGGCCCTTTCGCTGGCGGCGGAGCGCACCCTTGCCCCGCTGCGGGGGCTGGTGGTCTTGGATGAGGTTCAAACCATGCCCCAGCTCCTGCCCGTGTTGCGGGTGCTCGCTGACCGGCGGGAAACCCCCGCACGGTTCTTGTTGCTGGGCAGCGCCTCCCCCGATTTGATCCAAGGTGCGTCCGAGTCCCTGGCCGGCCGGGTGGCCTTCGTCCAACTGGGCGGCTTTGATGTGACGGAAACCGGGGCGGAAGGCGCGGACCGGCTCTGGGAACGAGGCGGCTTTCCGCGTTCATTTTTGGCCGGGGACGACGCTGAAAGTTATGCCTGGCGTCAGGATTTTATCGAAACGTTCCTCAGCCGGGATGCGGCCCGGTTTGGCATTTCCCTGCCGCCCGAAGGGTTGCGGCGGTTCTGGACCATGCTCGCCCATCTGCATGGCGGTTCGCTCAACGCGGCGGAATTGGGGCGCGCGCTGGCGCTCGACCAGAAGACCGCGAGCCGCTACGTGGACATCCTGTGCGGCGCGTTCCTAGTGCGACGCCTGCCGCCGTGGTTTGAAAACACCGGCAAGCGGCTGGTCAAAGCACCCAAGGTTTACCTGCGGGACACCGGCTTGCTTCATGCGTTGCTGGGATTGCGGACGCCGATGGAAGTGCGGTCGCATCCGCGCCTTGGCGCCTCGTGGGAAGGTTTTGCCTTGGAACAGGCCATTGGCCTGTTAAATGCGGAACGGGATGCCTATTTTTGGGGAACTCATGGCGGGGCCGAGCTGGATATGCTCATTAACCGGGGCGGGGCCAGGATCGGTTTTGAATTCAAATTTACCGAGTCGCCCGCCACCACCAAATCCATGCGTATGGCGATGACGGATTTGAAATTGAAACGCCTGTACGTGGTTTATCCGGGCAAGCGCCGGTTTGAATTGGATGACAACATTATCGCCTTGCCGTTGACGGGTCTGCCCGCCGAATCCGCGAGCTTGTGAAGCAACCGGCGGGCTTTGGTGTTTAATTTGCGACCCCGTCGCCTCCTATAGATGTCGAAGGAGCCTCAAAACCAATGGTTATAACCATGCCTACACGGGCCGCCGCCATTGGCGGCTTTGGACCATTAAAATTGAAATGTGCGGCTTTCGCTTGGCGACCGGTTCGCCACCTGATTAGATTATCCCCATGAAAGGCATCATCCTGGCCGGCGGCACCGGTTCACGGCTATATCCGCTCACGCTGGTGGCCAGCAAGCAGCTCCAGCTGGTTTACGACAAGCCCATGGTGTATTACCCATTCACCACCCTCATTGAAGGTGGCATCCGTGAAATCTGCCTTATTTCCACCCCCGCTGATTTGCCGCGGTTCAAACAGTTGCTGGGAGATGGCTCGCGGTTTGGCGTAAAGTTTGATTACCGTGAGCAAGCCAAGCCGGCAGGTCTCGCCCAAGCCTTTCTTATCGCCGACAGTTTCATTGGCCAAGACCCCGTCACCCTCATCCTGGGCGACAATATTTTCTACGGTGGTGATATTTTTACCCGGGTTTTTGGTGATTTCAAAGCCGGCGCCACGATCTTCGCCTACCATGTCAACGATCCGGAACGCTACGGCGTGGTGGAATTTGATGCGGCCGGCAAAGTGCTTTCCATTGAAGAAAAGCCCAAGGTGCCCAAAAGCAATTACGCCATCCCCGGACTTTACATCTTTGACAACGAGGCCATCCGGATCGCCCGGGGATTGCAACCCTCGGCCCGCGGTGAACTGGAAATTACCGATGTCATCAGAGATTATCTGCGACGCGAGGCCTTGCGCGTTCACCGGCTGTCCCGCGGATTCACCTGGCTCGACGCCGGCACCAGCAGCAGTCTGCACGATGCCAGCGCCTATGTTCAAACCATCAATAATCGCGCCGGCATCAAGATTGGCTGCGCCGAAGAAGCGGCCTTCCAGCAGGGTTTTATCTCGCTGCCCCGGCTGGAGGAAATCATCCGGCAGATGCCCGACTGCGAATATCGCGACTATTTGGAGCAGAAAGTGGTGGCCGAAGCCAAACGGTTGCCCGGTTGAAGCCTGCCCGGGCACGCCCGCCGGCCGGCTGCCTTTTGATGGCACGACGATTTTTTGCGGACGGTCCACCGCTCAAACAAAAATATGAATTTGCTCATTACCGGCGGCGCCGGCTTTATCGGCTCCAATCTGATCCATCACCTGATTGATGATCCCAAGGTGGCCAAGCTCGTCAACCTTGACTGCCTGACCTATGCGGGCCGGCTGGAAAATCTGGCCGCGGTTGCCGCGCATCCAAAGTATGCCTTTGAAAAAGTGGATTTGCGCCACCCGGCGGACACGCTCCGCGTGCTGGCGCGCCATGGCATCACCCATGTCATGCATCTGGCCGCCGAATCCCACGTCGACCGCTCCATCTCCGGCCCGGGTGATTTTGTCACCACCAACATCGTCGGTACTTACAATCTGCTCGAAGCCTGCCGGACGTTTTGGGGGGACACCTTGGCCGGCCACAAGTTCCACCATGTTTCGACCGATGAAGTGTACGGTTCGCTCGGTGCCACCGGTTTTTTCACCGAGACAACGCCCTATGCCCCCAATTCGCCCTATTCGGCCAGCAAAGCCTCCAGTGATTTTCTCGTCCGGTCATATCACCACACTTATGGCCTGCCCGTGGTGATCACCAATTGCTCGAACAATTATGGGCCCTTCCAGTTTCCCGAAAAATTGATCCCCGTGGTCATCCAAAGCGTGCTCACCCGCCAGCCTATCCCCGTTTACGGCGATGGCCTGAACGTGCGCGACTGGCTTTATGTGCGCGACCATGCCGCCGCCCTTTGGACGGTCCTGCAACATGGGAAAACCGGCGAAACCTATAATATTGGCGGGCACAATGAATGGACCAATCTCCAGATCGTCCAATTGATTTGCGACACCATTGATGAATTTACACCGCCGGCCGACGGGCCATCGCGACAGCTCATCGCCTTCGTCAAGGATCGCCCCGGCCACGACCGCCGTTATGCCATCGATGCCACCAAAATTCAACGCGAACTTGGCTGGACGCCCGCCCATCAATTCGAGCAGGGGATCCGGGAAACCATCCGCTGGTATCTCGATCATCAGGATTGGGTGCGATCGGCCTTGAACAAATGATGTGCCGCCCGCGCGTCCTGCCATCAAACCGATGGCCAGGCGCAATGTTATCCCCTCACGAATGGGAAGCCTGAATTCTGCTCAAGCCGCCGGTGTCTTCCGCCCAAATTGCGGATCAATCTTCAATTGCAGCGCCAGAATGAACCCCGGGATGGCCGAAAAGATGACCCAGACAAAGAAATGTTTGTAGCCGATTAAATCCGCCACCCAGCCGCTCCACATGCCCGGAATCATCATGCCCAGCGCCATGAACCCCGTGCAAATCGCATAATGCGCTGTCTTGTGCGGACCATCCGCAAAATAGAGCAGGTACAGCATGAACGCCGTGAAGCCAAAGCCATACCCGAACTGCTCCACCGCAATCGTCGCGCAGGTGATCAGAAAATTCTCCGGCTGCGTGAACGACAGAAACACAAACGCCAGTTTCGGCAAATACATCGTCCCCACCATGATCGGCAGCATCTTTTTCAGCCCATGCCGCGCCGCCAGAAACCCGCCCAGCAATCCGCCCCCCGTCAGCGCGAGAATGCCAAACGTGCCATAAATCAACCCCACTTGGCTCGTGCCCAGCCCCAGGCCGCCGGACTCGCGGCCATCCAGCAGGAACGGCGAGATCACCTTGGAGAGCTGCGCCTCATCGAACCGGTACAGCAGAATAAACGCCATCGCCATGCCAATGCCCGGCTTGCGGAAGAAGGAGCCGAGCGTAACAAAAAATTCCCCTAGCAAACTCTTGTGCGTTACCACCGGACCGTCATTCGGCGGATACGGCAGCATCACCGCATGCCAGCAACTAAACCCCAGGAACAGCGCCGCCACGGCAAACAAGGTAATGGACCACGCCAGCGGAATGTTACCGGAGCTCGTCTGGAAGATCACCGCTGCATCCTGTTTCAGTTTGGGGTCGAGCTGAATCACCGCCAACGCTGGCCGGTTCCAGTTCGTGGCGTTAAAAACCAGCCGTTCCCCCTCCATCAGCCGGAAACCCCGGTCGCCTTTGCCAAACCCCAGATATTCGATCCCATGCGGCTGCCGCCCCAGATTGACGGCAATCTCACGTCCGGCCGGCGGCGCTTGGGACAGCGAAAACGCCATCACCCCCACATTTCCCGCCGTGGCCGCCGCCATCGTTTTGGGCGGCTTCGGAAAATGCGCAGTGAGAAAATGGCGCAGGGGAGTGGAAACCGCACCGCTCCACCAGGACTCCTGCGGGGCGGTAGCCGGCGCCGGTCCGACGGGAGCCGCCGGCGCATCATTGACCACAAACCCATGTGCCACATTCCAGGCCTTCGCCTGCAGAATGATGGCCTTGGCCTCCTCCGCGCTGCGTTCCGTGCGCGCCACCGCCAGCGTGGCCGGTTGGGCAATCACCCGCAATTCGCCAGTCTGGGCGGGCAGGGTGATGCTCCCCGGATCAAATGATTTCATCGCCGGCGCCTGGGCGTTGGCACTCACGGCGATCTGCACTGGCGGCAGGCCGTTCTTGCTTTCCAACACCCCCGCCAGCACCACCAGCAGGCCGCTCCCCACAATCATCGCCGTGCGATAAAACGTGCTGCGCAACCCCACCCACCACGCCTGCTCGTGCTTGGACATGCTCAGCATGTAAAACCCGTCCGCCGCGATGTCATGCGTGGCCGAGGCAAACGCCATGATCCAGAACAGGAACAGCGACCATTTGAAGAAGCCGGACCCGGGCACCGAAAACGCCACCAGCGCCAGCCCGAATGAAACCAGAAATTGCATCAGCGCCACCCAGAACCGCTTCGTGCGCGTGATGTCCACCAGCGGACTCCACAGCGGTTTGATGACCCACGGCAGATACAGCCAGCTTGTGTACAGCGCGATGTCCGTGTTCGAAATGCCCAGCCGCTTGTACATCACCACGGACATGGTCATGACAATGACATAGGGAATGCCCTGCGAAAAATACAGGGTCGGCACCCACAGCCACGCGGACTTTTTCTGCGCTTCACTCATGCTTCAAACGGAAAACCTTCACCTTAATGGCCGGTATCGTAACAGGCGTTTATGCCGGTCTCAAACAATACCTGCCTCACCGCCCGCCTTGCCGGGTTCCGTCGCCGATTTTACGAACTCGTGCCCCTTCGTGTAATTCGTGTCTCGCCCCGCCTGCCCACTTTGCGTTCCTCCACTACCTCCGCGCCTCCGCGTTAAATTCCCTTCCCATCCGTGTCAATTCGTGTCAATTCGTGGTTAAAAATAATTGGGTCCAGCGTCACGCTGGTAATGCGTCTTTATCGTTAAAACATTGGCATTTTCCCGGATTGGGGAAATTTTCCCGCGACTTTTCCGCCCGACCCCATTTTCACCCAATGTTTATGTGGGTTTCATTAAATCAGTTTTCCTGATTTCTCCCAATTTCCAATTTTCGACCTCATTTTTCCCCAATAACCACGGCCCTCCCACCCGAGTACGCTGTGAGCGCGTATTATTTTTTCCGAGGACGTGCCATACTCAGCTAAAAACCAACAAACCTATGAATAGAACCAGCAAAATCACCCGTCTCCCCGAAACCCTCCGCGAAGAACTCAACCAACGCCTCCGCAACGGCGAGCCCGCCCATATCATCCTGCCCTGGCTTAATGCCCTCCCGGAAGTCATCGCCCTCGTCGAAGAACACTACGGTGGCAATTTGATTAGCCCCCAAAACCTCTC
>CAIJGS010000070.1 GCA_903820285.1 uncultured Verrucomicrobia subdivision 3 bacterium
CGACCAGTGGGGGCTTCGGGGGCAGTGTCAGGCTGCGTCCCTGACCACTGCATCTAGCTAAATAACTCTGGACACGGCAGATGAAATGGCCTAAACCGGAATCGTGAAAAGTGAGAGCCCCCAAAACTGGGCTGCGCTAAACTGTTAGGCCGCATTACGCACGTGGGCATTTTGATTGTTATTCTTTTTCTCGCATTGAGCGTTTGGGCGCTCTTCGCGTTGTGTCGGCGGCTTCGTCGGCAGCAAGCCAGTCGCGGTTTGTGGTTAACGTTTTCAGTTCTTGCCGCCTGCGGCGTCACAGCCGGCATTTGGTGTGCGTTGTATTGTGAGTATCACCTCGGAGCACGTTTTCGCATCGCAAGTTTTCCGATTCCCGTCGTGTTCTTTCATTTTGAGGGTGGTCAGTGGGTCGATTATTCAGTGCCAGCTTTTCAGGCTTGGCTGGCGGTCATCGCTAATATTATCACCATCACAGCGCTAATCACGCTGCCAGTTTGGCGGGTATCACGGAGCCATCAGAGATTTGACCATGTGGCCTAATCAGTTTCCGGAGCCGCTCTGTCGAGCCGTAGCCGCGAGGCGTAGGCTGATGGCTCGGTTTTCGCCACGTCCGGCGGTGCCCACGCTTATTACGTGCCCCACTCACACTTTATGCGCTACCTATTATTGCTAATCGCCGTTCTGGTCGGAAGTTTTGCGTGGGCTTCCGAGTCAAAAACATCACCCGACACCGGCCGCCTTTTTGCCTATCCGCGCGCGACGTTGGTTGCCAAATCGGGAGGTGGCAGCGTGGTTGCCGAGTTGGCCCGGAATTATTCGCAGCCGACCAAAGAACAGCCTGAGCCTCATTTTAGTTCTGGTACTGAGTTTCAGAATGGCGCGTCAGTTAATTGGGAGCTGGTCCGCCGAACCGAACAGGGTGATGTTTACCTGATCATCACCAAGCGACCGCACGCCAGGCAGATAATCGCACCGGTTTTATTTTCCGGTCGGACGTTGACCGTGCTGAGTGCTGGCGATCTAACGGTGGAAATTTTACCCGAACCGCCTAAGGATGGTAAATGAGTCACACGCCGCCGGAAAAATCGCCCGAGCCAATCGACGTCTTGTCCGTTCGAAGTTTCCAAGCGGGGATGGATGGTGTAATCCATGCCATGATTCGGCGGTGGTATTCTAGGCCATTTCACTTACCATGAACCGATTGCGCTCTATATCGGTGATTGCTCTGATTATCGTTGTGCAGTTGTTTTTCGTGATGCAGTTCACGCTGCGGCCGGTCAACCTTGCCAAGATCCCATATCGGCAGGCGAGGCGCGCGGCAGCGATGACCGCTTTGTCACATGACCAGACACCAGAAAACAAGGCCGCCGTGTTACAGGAGTTGCAGCTGGCTTCGCATCATACCGCCGTGCGGCAGTACACATTCACCGGGGTGGTTTTTGCGGCTCTTTTGAGTTTTGAAGGCGTCATCGTTTATTTGGGAAAGAAACATGAGGGTAAAATTAAAGAAGTGGCCTAAATCGCCCGACCCAGCTTCCTTGTCCGCCCGAAGATTTCGGGCGATGGCGGATGGTGCTGGCATCACTGCTGGCGGACATGGGTTTGTTGGTTTTTAGCTGAGTATGGCACGTCCTCGGAAAAAATAATACGCGCTCACAGCGCACTCGGGTGGGAGGGCCGTGGTTATTGGGGATTATGGGGGTGAAAATTTTAAAATTTTCAGAAATCAGGAAAACTGATTTTAGGAAACCCGCGTCAACATTGGGGGAAAACGGGGTCGGTCGGAAACGGCATGGGAAAATTTCCCCAATCCGGGAAAAGACCAATGTTTTATCGTTAAAGACGCATTATGGCGGAGACGGTTTTAAAAGATTTTTCACCACGGATGGACACGGATGGGGGGAAATAAACGCAGAGTCGCGGAGGTGTTTGGATGAGGAACGCAGAGGGAAAGGTCGGGGGTTAATATGGAGCCTAGTCACCTCGGGTGAACCCGGAACTCCAAGCGGGGGGGCGGTGCCTGCCTTTCAGGCCGGGTGAAATATTGGAGGGCAATTACCCAGGCCTGCGCTCGCGGACTCGCTGCTGCCTGGGCTATAACCTTATGGGCTTTCAGCCCACGGATCGGTCGGGGTATCGGCGCGCGGTAGTTTTGGAATCGGACGCAGCGATGTCCGATGGGCAAAGGGTGTTCGTATGGAAATAGTCACACGAGTAGGTTTAGCCACGTTGCTGCGGCTGGGTTCACCACAGTAAGCGCGGGACATTTCGCGGTTCATGTCCGCGAACACCAGTCAGCCAGGCAAATTTTTGGGTGGCGTCTACAGGTTAACTTGGAAGCACTGGTTCGTATGCGCATCCCCAGCACGGGTCGTCATCCATCCGCCGAGAACCAGCAGGGTGGTGATGAATATTTTAAACATGTTAATATTTCAATGTTAACGGTGATCGGGTTTCCGTATGACTTTGGCTTCTGCGCAAGATTCGTGCAGCTATTTGGCGATATTCTTCCTGTTTCACAGATATGCAAGCCCATTTTTAAAGGCGCTTTTTTCCTTTGTGAACATCATCTCCCTCCGCGACTCCGCGTTTTACCGCCCTGGTTTGCAATTGCCTATGCCGCTCCGCTGGAGCTTGTAATTATAGTGGCAGGTTTCTACAAATATGGCGCTTCCACGGAGCTGGGGCGGGTGCATTCGTGGTTCAACTCCGCCTGCATTAGGCATTGAAATTGCCGGCGGCTCTGGTAGCATGCGTCCCGGTTGTTCCTCTGCCGACCTCGTTTGAGTATCGTTGGGTTATCCCCCCGACCGGAGAATAACAGAAAGAAGTTGAATTGTTTGTTGACTTCATAGGTTCGTTTGATACATTTCACGTCCCTTTGTTTGGATTTAAATGAAAACGCATTTGCCGAAAGTTAACCTGGACCAGCGCAAGTGGCACGTCGTCGACGCTGACGGTGCCGTCCTTGGCCGCCTGGCTGTGCAGATTGCCGACATTCTGCGCGGCAAGAATAAACCTGTTTTTACCCCGCACCTCGATGCCGGTGATTTCGTGATTGTCGTCAACGCTGAAAAAGTGCGCGTGACCGGCAAAAAAGAAACCGACAAGGAGTACATGACGTATTCCGGTTGGAAGGGCGGCGAGAAATACGCCACCGTGGAGCAGCTCCGCACCCGCCATCCCGAATTGCTCATTGAGCGCGCCGTCAAAGGCATGATTCCCAAGAATCGCCTCGGCCGCCAGTTGCTCACCAAGCTGAAAGTCTTCAAGGGTCCGAAGCACGACCACGAAGCGCAGAAACCCGCCACCCTCGCTCCTGCCAAATAATTTAACTTAGTATGGCCACCATCACTGAATTCCTCGGCACCGGTCGTCGTAAGACCGCCGTCGCCCGTGTCCGTCTCGCGACCGGCAGCGGCAAAATCACCGTCAACGGCCGCGCGTTCGAAGTTTATTTCCCGCTCGACACCTTGCGTGCGACCGTCTCCCAGCCGCTGACCCTCACCGGGAACGGCGACAAGCTGGATGTGCGGGTCAACGTTGTCGGCGGCGGTCCCGCCGGCCAGGCCGGTGCGACCCGTCACGGCATCGCCCGCGCGCTGCTGAAGTTAGACGCCACGCTGCGCCCCGCGCTGAAGGCGGAAGGCTTCCTCACCCGCGATCCGCGTGCTCGTGAGCGTAAGAAGTACGGTCAACCCGGCGCCCGCAAGCGCTTCCAGTTCAGCAAACGTTGATCACTGGTTCGGTTACTTTCAAACCCCGCTGGCTTATGCCGGCGGGGTTTTTTATTGGCTGTATTCGAAACCTGTGCCGGGATTCCGACATCACAGCCGGCCGGAACAAGGCTGGCGGAGCGCGGCATTTATGCTGCTTCAGCCTGGCAACGCCAACTGGTTTGGCACGTCAACTGCCTCCGTTCGTACGTTGAAGCGGCGTGAACGCCGCGCTCCGTCGGCAAATTGCGCCAACCCGTGCCGATTCTCCGATTCTGCATTTGAATTTAGGCTGTCCAGCAGGTTAAATTGCACCGACGATGAAGCGACTTCTCTGCGGGCTCTGGTTGTGGATGGCGGCTGGTTTGGGCGCCGGCGCGGCGACCAATCAGCCCAGCCTGCTTTGGAAGCTGGATTTGTTGGAGCCGAATCAGGATTTTACCACTGCCGCCACGCCGGCGGTGGCGGATGATGGAACCATTTACTACGCCTCGTTTTTTGGCCGGTTGCATGCGGTGTCACCGGCGGGGACTAAAGAGTGGACTTTCCAGGCCGGTCGCGAAATCGCCTCCTCTCCCGCCATTGGTGATGATGGCACCATATACTTTGGCTCCCGTGACTGGAGCTTTTACGCCATCACGTCCGCCGGCCGCTTAAAGTGGACGTTCAAGACCGGGGCCTGGGTGGATTCCTCGCCGGCGATTGCTGCGGACGGCACCATTTATTTCGGGTCCTGGGACAATAACTTTTATGCCCTTAACCCGGACGGTTCCAAGAAGTGGACCTTTGCCACGGGCGGCATTGTGGATTCCTCACCGGCGATCGCAGCGGATGGCACCATTTATTTCGGGTCGCACGACAATAACTTTTACGCCCTGAAACCCGACGGCACCCTGCGCTGGAAATTTGCCACCGGCGGAGCGATACCATCCTCGCCGGCCATCGGCACGAATGGCACGGTTTACTTTACCTCCATGGACCATTGCATCTATGCCCTGAGCCCGGAGGGGAAACAGATCTGGCAGCGCGATATCCGCAACATTACCAAGTCCTCCCCGGTGGTGGATGCCAATGGCGACATTCATCTTTCTCCCAATAGTTTTAGCGTTTCCCTGCGGCCGGACGGGCACAAGCGGCTGGGCTATCCCGAGGCGGTCGCGGATGACATCACTCCGCTGGTGGGGCCGGGAGTGGAATTGTTCTATTCGCAACCGTGGCGTTCGTTGGTGGCTTACGCCGACAAGGACATGCCCTTTTGGAGATTTGATACCACGGGCAATCTGGCGGGCAGTCCGGTGATGAGCAAGGACGGGATCATTTATATCATCGACGGCCGTTTTATGTACGCCTTCGGAGCGGAGTGGGGCCCGCCGCCGTGGCGGACCGGTCCGTGGCCCATGTTCCGCGCCAATTCGCGGCATACCGGACGGGTGGGACCGCCCTAAATCGGCAGGTGCAGGTAAACCCAAATCAGGCAGTGGGCGGCGAATTCGGCGGCCAGAAATACCAGCGCCACGCCCACCACCGGAGCAAAGTCCACTTTGCCCACGCGCAAGGGCAGGGGCTTTAAGGGCAGCAACACATTCTGGGCCGTGAGATAGACATATTTCCAAAAGGGGCCGTTGCCCAAATACACGTAGCTGTTGATCAGGTGCAGCACCAGCAGCGCACCCAGCAGGTATTTCCAGACCAGAAAGGTGCCCAAACTGATGACGATGGATTGTTCCAGCCGCTGGGCCGGTGAAACGGGGCGGGGGATGATGTGCATGCCGGCCAGCAGCCAGCTTAAGGCGAGCCAGCCGCCGGCGGTGATCAGAAAGGGCAGCAGGATTTTACTCCACCAGGGCCAGCCATCCACCCGGCCCAACGCCACCTGGATCAGCCGGTGAATCGGTTCCGGTCCTTTTAGCAGCGACAGCAGCAGCAGCCACAGATACAGCACGCCCAGCGCCAGCCCGAAACTCAGGACCGAAAATAAGAGGATATGCGTCAGTCCGGCCCAGTTGCCATGGCAGGGAATGGACAGGATGACGGTGCCGAAATTCAGTTTGCCGGCCCAGACCGGTGACATGGCCGAGCCAAATTCCCAATAAACCAGGGCGCGCCCCACGAGCAGGCCGGCAATCAGCACCAGCCATAACCAGCGGCGGGGGGATTTGATGGCGGCCGGGCGCAGGGTGCCCATGAGGGTGGCGGGCCGGCGACGGGAAAAGGGATCCACCTTGGAGGAGCGCCAGTTCAACCACAGCAACACTCCGGCCAGATTCAGGATGAAATCAATAATCCCCATGCAAAGTCACAAAAAACGGCTGGCGAATGATGAAGTCCGCCAGCCGAAATTCAGCATCCGCAGGCCGGATTACATCATCTTCAGGAGCGTATCGGCCATCTCGCTGGGCGTTACCGCCACGCCGATACCCGCTTCCTTGAACGCGGCAATCTTCGCTTCCGCCGTGCCTTTGCCGCCGCTGACGATGGCGCCGGCATGACCCATGCGGCGTCCGGGCGGGGCCGTGGCCCCGGCGATGAAACCGGCCACGGGCTTTTTGCAGAACTGTTTGATCCACGCAGCGGCTTCTTCTTCGGCGGAACCGCCGATTTCGCCGATCATGATGATGCCGGTGGTTTCCGGGTCTTCATTGAACAGCTTGATGACGTCCAGATGCGAGGTGCCGTTGACCGGGTCGCCGCCAATGCCCACGCAGGTGGACTGGCCGACGCCACGGGAGGTGAGCTGCCAGACCGCTTCATAGGTCAACGTGCCGCTGCGGGACACGACGCCGATATTGCCCTTCTTGTGAATGTAACCGGGGGCGATGCCAATGCGGCAGCCGCCGTGGGAATCCTTGCCTTCGCCAGGGGTGACAACGCCGGGGCAGTTCGGCCCGATCAGGCGGGTCTTGGTGTTGCCTTCCAGCGCACGTTTCACGCGGATCATGTCGCGCACGGGAATGCCTTCGGTGATGGCGACGACCAGGTCGAGCCCGGCGTCGGCACCTTCGAGAATGGCATCCGCCGCGAAGGGCGGGGGCACGAACACCGCGCTGGCGGTGGCGCCGGTCTGTTTGACGGCTTCGGCGACGGTATCAAAGATCGGCACCTTCTTGCCGCCGTGTTCGAACACCTGGCCGCCTTTGCCGGGCGTGACGCCCGCCACGATCTGCGTGCCGTAATCAATCGAGAGTTGTGCGTGTTTCGCGCCAAAGCTGCCGGTAATGCCTTGGACAAGAACCTTGGTATTGGGTTTAACGAGTATGGACATGAATTTGCAATGGTTAAATAAAATCAGTTGCGGGGAGGGAGCGCCCGGAGCAGCCTGACCGCATATAAATCTTTTTCGCGACCGGCCGCTTCCTTGGCGGCTATCAGAGCTTCGAGACTGAGGATGGGGAATTCGCCGTAAGACATCTTGTACATAATGGAGCGGGCCCGGACTTGGTCATAATTTCCCAAGCCGGCGACTTCTCCCAAACAGTCAAGTATTCCCAAATCCGTCTTCAAATAAATGTTTTTCAAGCTGTCGCACAGTTCGTCCGTTAACTCCAGCGGCAATTTATTGGCCGTCAATCGGTGGTGTGGATGCAAATCCTTCACGGCGGCTTCAATTCGACGCAGGTTAGCCCGGCTGAACCGGCAGCAGATATCGAGGTCGAAAGTGACCAAAGCCACTCCATGAAAGACGCCGCACACGCCACCAATCACAACAAAATCAACTTTTTGCCGTATGAGCCGATCCAAAAGCATTTTGTCATTTTGCGGCATGCCGGGCCTCTCCGTTTTCCTGAAGTTCCAGCATCATGTCCAGGGCACGCTGATGGGCCTCCAGCCGTTCTTCAGGGCTCATTTTTAACGCCGCTTCAACGAGCGACATGTCAAAGCCATAATCATGGGCGGCCCGCCAAGCCGGACTGGCATCCGGCGGGCAGACGTATCCCCGACTTAATTCTTGGATGAGCTCGCTGCTATTCATGACCAAGTTGTTGCGCCTTCCGCTGGTGCCGGCACAGGCAATTGCCATCCGCATCACTTCCCGACCGCCTGCACCACTTTCTTGGCGGCGTCCGCCATGGAATCGCCGGTGATGATGGCCACGCCGGATTCGGCCAGCGTTTGCTTGCCGGCGAGGACGTTGTTACCTTCCAAGCGTACCACGAGGGGCAGCTTCAGGCCGGTTTCTTTCACGGCCGCGATAATGCCGGTGGCAATGACGTTGCAATCCATGATGCCGCCGAAAATGTTCACGAAGATGCCCTTCACGTTCGGGTCGCTCAAGATGATCTTGAACGCCGCCGTGACCTGGTCCTTGCTGGCGCCACCCCCCACGTCCAGGAAGTTCGCCGGATTGCCGCCGAAATGCTGGATGATGTCCATCGTGGCCATGGCCAGACCGGCGCCATTCACGAGACACGCAATGCTGCCGTCCAGCTTGATGTAATTCAGCGAGAACTTGCTGGCTTCGATTTCCAGCGGCGCTTCTTCGTTCAGATCGCGCATCGCCAGGATGTCCGCATGGCGGTACAGGGCGTTGTCATCGAGGGAAATCTTGGCGTCGAGGGCAACGACCGTTTCCTTGCCGTCGGCCAGTTCCACCACGGCGAGGGGGTTGAGTTCCACCATGGCGGCGTCGCATTCCCACCAGGTATTGTAAACACCGGTCACCAGCTTCACGCCGGCGTTGAAGAGGTCGCCCTTCAAACCCAGCGCGGACGCAATCTTGCGCGCCTGATAGGGCATGATGCCCACGGCGGGGTCGATGTGTTCCTTGAAAATCTTCTCGGGATGCTTCTCGGCGACTTCCTCGATGTCCATGCCGCCTTCGGTGCTCGCCATGATCAGCGGGCGCGAATTGTTGCGGTCCAGCAGCACGGCCAGATAATATTCTTTTTTGATCTTGGCACCCGCCGCCAGCAGCAGCGTCTGCACCAGCCGGCCGTCCGGACCGGTCTGTTTGGTGACGAGCACATTGCCGAGCATCTTTTCGGCAAAGCCGACGGCTTCATCCACGGAGGACGCCACTTTGACGCCGCCCTGGAAGCCGGATTTAAAAGTTCCCTTGCCGCGACCACCGGCGTGGATCTGCGACTTGACCACCACCTTGGCACTGCCACTGGCGACGAGTTTTTCCGCCGCCGGCCGGACTTCGGCAAACGACTTGGCGGGGATTTCGAGCGGAACCGCAACGCCATATTTGGCGAGTAACTGCTTGGCCTGATATTCGTGAACGTTCATGTTAAAAAATCAATGATGCATTAAAGGACGAATGCGCCCGGAAAGCAACTTTTTAGCAGTTGAAAATGCATCGCGGGTCAGCAAAAAACAGGGGAGGGTTGGTCCGGGGAAATAAAAAAGGCCGGACACTACTCCGGCCTTTCTTGAGAACAAGCGCTTTAAATCTGGGTTGCCGGTTACCGCCAGCAACATGATTACTATAGACCACCCCGGATTTTCCGCATGTCACCATAACTGGGTACAGGCGCACCAAAAATCCGGCTACCGCGCCGGAGCCCAGGAGTCATCCGGATCGTAAGTGGTTAAGCTGCCGGCAATTTTGGCGGTCTTAGGTCCAAGGTTCTTCTGGAACACCTTGCCCTGCTGGTTGACGATAAAGGTCATCACGCCGGTATTGCCCCATTCGGCGGGCCAGGCCACCAAGGCGAAGCCGGCAATCATGCGGCCGTTGATGAGATAACTGTATTTCCCGCCGGGGGCATGTTTGCCCTGGCGCGTGAGGATCTTGAAGTAATAGCCGTGGTACGGGGCTTTTTCGTCGTTCAGCATCGTGGCCGTCCGGTGATAACCCTCCACGCGGGCCTGGGCTACGAGCGGTCCCAGTGGACTCAAGGTTTCACCCGCTTTCGCCGGCCAGAACAGGCCGTCATGGGTTTCCGGGGTGCTGTGCAGGTACTGGGCATAAGCGAGCACTCCGTCGCCCAGTCGGTCTTCGCCGGCGTATTCCCGCTGCGCCTCCACATAGGCGTTGCAGACGCTGATGGCGCCGAGTTCATCCATGCCTACGCGGCGGGCGAGGATTTCCTGGCTGCCGGCGGCCGAATCGAAGAACCATTGCCCGGCTTGTTGTACCAGCGGGATTGGAAACGTCCACGCATCCGCACCGATTGCCAGGGTGGCGTTGGAATCTGATTCGGTGATCAGTTGGGCTTTTTCCGTCACCCGTTGGACGAACAGTTTCAGACCTTCGGCGGCCTGGACGGGGTCCGGCGAAATCAAGGCTTTGCCGGCCGGACCAAAAATCGCCTGCAAGGCGTTGGTGTCATTATTCTGGGCTGCTTCCACGAGGGCGTTCACGGCTGATTGAGCGGAGCCAAAGGTCTGTTCATCTACCGCGAGCAGCCGGCCGGGCAGGGCCAGCAAAAGGATGGCCACGCCCAATCCGGCGGCGGATTTCACGGTCGAAAGGGAGGCACTGATACGATGGAATTTCATGCGCGGAACGGTTAACGGAAATATCATGATGCGAAAGGGTTAATGGTGCTTGGAGCCGCCGCCATTGTTATTGCCGCCGCCCGAATGACCGCCCTCGGACGGTGCCGCCGGATGTGCGGGTTGCGCCGGGCGCGACGGCTGGGCTGGCTGGGCCGGCCGGGCGGGTGGCAGTTGTAAGCTCTGCCGGCCGCGATTGCTGTAAGAACTGGTATCGTGCGAACTTTGAATGCCGATGAACGCGCCATTGCCGGCCGGTTGATGTTGCGGCGGCGAGACCGGATGTTCGATCGGGGCGGCCGGACGCTGCGGGGCGGCCGGTTGCCGGGCTTGGGCCGGGTGTTGCACGGGCGCATTGCCCCATCCGCGATCCCCAATATTCACCACGACATGGTTCGGGCGATTCGCCGGATGCCACACCTGGGCCGGCCGCTGTTTTTCCGGGGCGCGCTGTTCCGGGCGCTCATGCCACCAATTCGTCGGGCGCGGATGATCACGGTTCCAAACAATCAGGTTGTGGTTATGCCAGTCAAAATCGTGATCAAGCCAGCCGCCGACCGCGAAGCCCAAGCCGAACGTGATATAGGGCGAACCGCCACCATTTTGATAATATACTTGGTCGGGCTGATAAACAGGTATGTAAACCTCCTGCGGATCGGCTGGCACGATTTCAATGTCACTGCCATCGTCCACCACCTGTTGCTGCGGCGTGGATTGCAGGTTGCCGAGGTTGTACGCCGAGGTGCGCAGGCGCTGGATGGAATCCATGACATCCTGCTGCTGGTTGAGAAATGCCTGGCCCACTTCCGTGGTCCAATTCAAGTTGTCATCCATCCATTTTAAGACATTGGCATACCGGGCCAGCGCCTGAATGCTGCCGTCCCAAGGCTGGGAGTCGATCTGATTGGGATCGCCACCGCCGCTCACATAGCGGTCGGCCAAGACAATTTCGGTCGGCAGGGTGGCCGCCGGCAGGATTTGGGCTATCAACGGGTCCGGGTATAGTGCGATCGGCCCCAGCAACTGGTCCAGTTGGTCGCCGGTCAGGGGTTGATAGTTGGCGGACGGCGGCGGCACCGCCATTTGCGCCCGGGCCGGGAGGGAGGCCCCCGCCAGCACACATGTTAGAACCGCGAAAATAATAATTTTTTGCATCGCAATACGCCTAATATATAAAGCCAAGAGCCAACACAGAATCGTTTGATTTGGCAGGGTTTTTGGCCGCTGTAAAATGAATATAACTCATTCGGAATCAATCCGTATAAACAATTGGACAAATGAACCGGCCAATCGTTCATTTGGATTCAAACTGAAGGAAAACTTACCAAACCGAGCCATGCCATTCTATTCGGAGTTCACCCCACCCCCGGCCAAGCCTGATCGACTGGGAATGCCCCAATTTAAGATGTTAATTCACGCTGCGAAGGCGGATGAGCGCAGACTGGCTTTCCCCAGCATCAAAAAAGTGTGCAAGCGGTCGGTTTATTTGCCGGTTAATCAGCTGTTTATCGAAAACGGCGAAGGTGATTCGGTCATGGTTGCCGGGGAACAAGTATCCAACCGATCGGCCTGCGGTGGGGCTTCTGTCGGCTGGACCGATAACGCCCGAAGGCCTTAACGGGAGCGGACAATAGCGAGGGAGGCAGCGATGGCAATCACCAGCCCGGCGGCGGCAAAAAACTCACTCCAGCCGTGCAATGGTTGCAAATGTATAACGATGGCGATCATCTGATTAAAGGTGTGCAAGTATTCGGGTTGACGGAAAGCTAGTAGGTGCAATTCGCGATGTCACCAATAATTTTTAAAAAACTGAATTTATTTTCCGCCGGTCAGGCCGTAATGGCAGGATGGACCGGTTGCCGGAAAGGATGCCGGGTGGTGGTCGGCAGCAGAGCGGGGTCAACGGGACCTGACAATGGCGAGGGAGATGGCGAGGGCGCACAGCATGATGGTGGCCACAAACAGTTCCCCCCAGCCGTGCAAGTGTTGCAGATGTAAAATGATGGCACTCATGTTTGAGTCAATTGTTGGGTTCAATGCACTCTAATGCCACAGGGTGTTCCGTGTCACCAAAAAAATTAAAAAGCAGAAAATGATTCACCAGGTGGCGCAATCCGCCGGTGAAAGTGGAAAAAAGCGCCTGCGAATATTCGGCTGATTACGGCTGCCAGACGTTATTAAAGGTGAATTATTACCGGGAAGCATCCGGTCAAAGTGAGCGTCAGGCTATGAACAGTTACCAACCCGTAATCGAGCTGGGAACAATGGCATAGGAATCTATCCGTGCAGCTCGAATGGGACTTTCAAAATGCATTGAAAAGCAACCTTTTCGGGAACTTAGCACATAATCCCAAAGCCTACCTTTAACCCGTTTGCTTAACCCGTAAAAATGTCCAGAATAGCTTTTGAAGCAAGGCATGAGAAAATTGAGTTCGAATTTGAGGCGGTGGGGTGACGGTCGAGGCTTTCAGCGTTGTGGTAAAGGCATTGGCCAACCGGCTTAAAAAAGGGTTTCGTCCGAACGTCGGTTGTCGTAAATTCTGGCTGTTCTTTGTTCATTCCAAAAAGGAAGAACTCATGAATCCGGGGCGAAGCTGAGCAAATCAGATTTATTATTTCGCTCTAAATCAATGAGTTACTGTTTTTTGTGAGTTTTTATTTTCGCCCTCATAGCTCAAATGGATAGAGCCCGCGTTTCCTAAACGTGTTATTCCCGTTCAATTCGGGATGGGGGCACCACTTCATTCAGAACTTTACCAGCCGTCGAATATCGTCAAGAGGTCTCAAATGCTTTACGATCTGGGGTATATGGCGTTTACACCAACGGCATGTTCATGGCGATGCAAAGCAATTTGACCCGACCGATTTCGGGGATCGTCAATGCGCATAGCGATCTCGGCAAATCTTCATATGCGGCTAATAATTGTGGGGTGGCGACAATCGATGAATTCCGGATGCACAGCAGCGCCATGGGGGCGGCGCAAATTGCCGATGATTATGCCTCCGGCCCCAATACCTTGCCTGTGCCCCAACTGTCCGTGGCCACTGCCGGGCCCAATCTGGTGTTTACCTGGCCGGATTATATTGCCGGCTACTCACTGCAAACTTCCGCCAAACTGGGAGCGGGGGCGTTTGGGGCACCGGCAGCGGTGTCCGCATTTGTCCTGACGAACGGGGCTTTTTTGATAAAAGTGCCCAAGACCAGTCAGCAGGCATTTTATCGTATTGTCAAATAGACGATCTGGAAGAAACTAGTACTAAATTATAATGAACAATCAAACCGGTTTGATTAAAACGGTCACCATCCTGGCGGGAATTCTCAGCGGGTTTACGGCAGTTGGTCAGACGAAAGGTGCCACCATCACCGTGAATGCGGATCAAGTCCTGCACACCAATTCACCTTATCTGACCGGAGCGTGCATCGAGGATGTGAACCACGAAATATATGGCGGCATAGACAGCCAGATGATTTTTGGCGAAAGCTTTGCCGAACCCGCCGTACAACTGCCGTTAAAAGGATTTACGGTTTACGAGGGACGCTGGACGCCGGCGGATGATGGCAGTATTCAGGGCGCTGGCAGTGATGGTTCAAAAATTGTCCGGGACGGTCCAGCGTTGTCCGTGGGCGAGGTCAGTGTGGACGTGAAGCTGACGGAGGAAGGTGGTGGTAATGGAGGTCTGATCCTCAAGGTCAGCGATGCCGGGGTCGGTCCGGATGCGTTCACCGGTTACGAAGTTTCGCTCGAACGGCCGGGGTTTTTGGTGCTTGGACGCCATCGTCAGAACTGGGAACCAATTCGCCGCGTGCCGTGCGAGGTGCCGGCCAACGAATGGATTAAGTTGACCGTTCGTACAACGGCCAACTCGTTCGAGGTGCTCGTCAACGGCCAGAGCATGATTCGATTTGAGGACACCGGGCATCCACTCGAAACCGGCGCAGTAGGTTTGCGGATCTGGCAGCACCAGGTTTCGTTTCGCAATCTGTCCGTGACCACGGGGGCATCGCGGGAGCCGGTGGCGTTTGAATATGACGCCGGCAACAAGCCAGCGGACAGCGTGAGCGGCATGTGGCGGCCAATCCGGCAGGGTGCGGTCACGGGCAGTTTTGCCCTGGATTCGCAGGGTGCGTTCTCCGGCAATCAAAGCCAGCAAATTACTTTTGCCGGCGGTGCAGGCGTCCTCGGCATCGGGAACCAAAGCCTCAACCGCCAGGGCATGAATTTTGTGAAGGACAAAACCTATGAAGGCTATCTTTGGGCGCGGGTCAAATCGCCAACGGAGATATTTGTGGCTTTGGAGAGTACGAATGGCTCGGTGGTGTATGCCGAAAAATCCGTGAAGCTCGAGGCTGGCGACTGGCGGCGACTCGATTTTGACCTCACTCCCAATGCCGCGGACACGGCCGGGCGATTCGCCGTCAAGCTCAAGCAGCCGGGCTCGATTTCCGTGGGTTATGTTTTCTTGCAGCCAGGCGCGTGGGGACGCTTCAAGGATTTGCCGGTTCGCAAGGACGTGGCCGAGGGATTGATCGGCCAAGGTGTGACGATTTTCCGCTATGGCGGCAGCATGGTCAACAATCCGGAATATCGTTGGAAGAAGATGATCGGGCCGCGGGCGCAGCGCCCGCCGTATGATGGCCATTGGTATCCGTACGCCTCGGACGGATGGGGCATTTTTGATTTCTTAAATCTGTGCGAAGCCGCCGGAGTCACCGGCATTCCCGATCTGGACATCAACGAGTCGCCAAAGGACATGGGCGATTTCATGGATTACCTGAATGGCGCACCGGACAGCGAGTGGGGAAAGAAACGAGCCGCCGACGGCCATCCGGCACCATATCGCTTGAAATACATCGAACTGGGCAACGAGGAACGGGTTGATGACAACTACTTTGAAAAATTCAAGGCCGTGGCCGAAGTGCTTTGGGCGAAAGACCCCGCCATAATTTTGATCGTCGGCGATTTTTCCTATCACAAGGTAATCACCGATCCGTTCGACTTCGCGGGAGCGGACAGCGGCATCACGACCATGGCCGGGCAACGGAGAATTCTGCAACTCGCGAAGCAGCATGACCGCGAAGTATGGTTTGATCTGCACGTCTGGACAGAGGGACCGCGGACTGACAGCAGCCTGGAATCCATGTTCTCTTACATTGACGCGATGGATAAAATCGCCGATGGGGCGAAGCATAAAGTGCTGGTCTTTGAGTTGAATGCAAACAATCACTCGCAGCGGAGGGCATTGGCCAACGCGCTGGCAGTGAACGCCATTCAGCGCGACGGGCGCCTGCCCATCACCTGCTCCGCGAATTGTCTCCAGCCCGACGGGCAGAATGACAATGGCTGGGATCAAGGCTTGCTGTTCCTGAATCCTTCACAAGTTTGGCTGCAACCACCGGGCTATGTGACGAAGATGTATTCGGCCAATTATCAGCCGGTTGAAGTCCGGAGTAGTGTGAGCGATTCGGAGAATGACCTGGATGTCAGTTCCCAGCTCAGTCAGGATGGAAAAACCTTGGTTCTAAAGGTGGTCAATCCCGGGGAGAAGGTTGAGTCGGCGACAATTCGGATTCACGGATATTCGCCCGCGCAGCCCGTTGCCGATGTCGAAGAGCTGTCCGGTTCCCTTGATGAGGTGAACACGGCCGGCCTGCCCCGACAGATTCAACCGGTCCAAAAGCATTGGCAGTCCATTTTGAACAACGCTGATGCGCATTATGACTTTCAGCCGCTTTCAATCACGGTATTGACGTTTAAATGAATGACTTCGATTTCCCCTAGCAGCCTGTCGGACTTAGGATAAAGAGTAATGTCTTATACACTTTATAAGTACTTGTAATTTCTAATGGCTTTGCTATTATTGAGGCATGGCTGCCCGTTTTGTTTCCATTGACCGCGACACACCGCTGCTTTTGC
>CAIJGS010000071.1 GCA_903820285.1 uncultured Verrucomicrobia subdivision 3 bacterium
GAACTTTGCAACTTTTGAGCATTCATCCGTTTGAGAAAACACCTCTCCATGAACTGCTTACAGAAACTAACTCGGATGTTTTTGACGCTGAAAAACATAACCAGCTAATGTTTAATAATTTATAACCGGACACGCGTGATACGGTATAGGTAGTACCGACAACGGTATTGGGGACGGTAAAAACCTGATTTCCATTATAAGTCCAACTGCCATTGGTCGAATTGACAGTGGCAACCACCGTGGCGCTACCATTGGTAGCCAAGTGATAGTTCGGATCATTTAAAATCTTGTTCCATGCGTCACCATAGTTGATAGCAAATTCGGACGCCCCTGCATTATTGGTCGGAATCGATGTGGCAATTTGGGAAATAAGCGGCGTACCGGTGCCAATCAGAAAAGCCACATCCATGACCGGTGCTCCGGTCACCTTGGGAAATGCGCCGGAATAATCATCCCACACTCCTTTTAACGGACCCGCAAACAAGAAGGTTCCTTGGGCAAAAGTGGCGGGGGCGGCAAGGAGGGCTAGACCCATTGCGATAATGATTCGTTTCATGCGGTTGAGGATTTGAAATTTGCAGTTAGGCCTATTGATAATTAAACAAACTCCAGCACCCCTATCTAATCATAACTGTCCGCATAGTCAAACGCCAATCGGCCCAGAAAAAAAGAACCGGATGCGCCGCCCGTTTCGCGAATCAAACCGCTGGATGAGCCGGACGGGTGAACAAATGCCAGGTTTTTTGAACCGAAGCCCGCGAAGCCAACGAATTTTTTCGTTACTTCCGTTTCCTTCTGTAAATCCTGATTCCCCGCCCCAAAAAATCCGGCTTTATCTTTTACGCCAACGGCGCAGAATCAGCCCATGTACCAACCCACCCTTCGCAACCGCCGGGACTTTCTGAAAACTGTCGGCGCGGCCGGTGCCGGCATGGCGCTGAGCGGCTCCGCCTTCGCCGAGCCGCTCGATCTCCACGTGCCCAAGCGCAAGCTCGGTCGCCATGCGGAGATGGTCTCCTCGCTGGGCATCGGTGGCCATACCCTCGCCGTCGCCAAAACCGTCGAGGAATCCACCCGCATCGCGCATGAGGCGATTGATTACGGCATCACCTTTTTCGACAACTGCTGGGAATATCATCAGGGCCGGGGCGAGGAATGGATGGGCGCCGCCCTGGCCGGCAAGCGCGACCAGGTGTTTCTCATGACCAAAGTCTGCACCCACCTGCCCGGCCAGCAGAGCAAGGAAAAGGCCCTGACCATGCTCGACCAATCCCTGAAACGCCTGCGCACGGATCATCTCGATCTCTGGCAGATCCATCAGGTTGGTTCCGCCGCCGAGGCCGACGCCATCTTCGCCCCCGGTGGCGCGATTGAAGCCGTGGAGACGGCCCGTCAGCAGGGCAAAATCCGTTACTGCGGCTTCACCGGCCATCTTAATCCGCAAACCCATCTCCGCGTGCTCGCCCATCAATATCCCTTCGATACTGTGCAGATGCCGCTCTCCGTTTTTGATTCGCATGACGACGGCTTCCAAAAGCTCGTCATTCCCGAACTGCTCAAGCAGGGCATCGCGCCGCTGGCCATGAAAACCCTCGGCGGCAACGGCCAGTCCGTGCGCGACGGCGTCGTCACCTCCGATGAAGCCCTGCGCTACACCCTGAGCCTGCCGATTACCACCCTCATCTCCGGGATCGACTCCCTTGCCTGGCTCCGCAAAAACGCCGCCGTGGCCGCCGATTTCAAACCCTACACCCCCGAAGAAAAAGCCGCGCTGGAAAAACGCTGCCTCGCGCAAAACCGTTACGAGCCCTACCGTCACTGGGCCTACCTCGACGGCCATGGCCATCGCCCGCTGGTGGCGTGACCGGGGGTGGCATTTCCCATTGGCCATGGGCAATTTCAATTGGACTGCCGCCCACGGCGGGTTGCCGGCATTGGGCTGGCAAGCAAAACGGAGAACCCCGGGCACCCGCTTCATTGAAAACGTGGCCGCCCCGCCCGCAACGCGCCAAAATACAATTTTCCAATCTGGCTTCGGGGGAAGTTTGACGCCGCAGCAGTTCCAGTCTCCACCCCCGGTTGCCAGACGATAAATTGAAATAAGCCAATCAAACCGGCCCGGATCAGCCCACACACATCCTCCGGGTGCATGGATTTTGGCATTCAAACGCCGAAAATCGCGCGCCCCCGCCCGGAGGCGGACCAAAGATTTTTCATGACACTGATTGATTTCTGCCGCAGGCTTTTTATATTTGCGCGTTTGAACCTATTGCGATGAGCGACACAACTGACAACCCGGCGCCCTGGAGCATTGAAAATGCCCGGACGCTTTATAACATTCCGAGCTGGGGCGCGAAGTATTTCGACATCAATGATGCCGGGCACGTCACCGCCACGCCTTTGCAGGAGGCGGGTGCCAGCGTGGACCTCACCGATGTGCTGGAAGAGGCCAAAAGCCGCGGCCTGAAATTCCCCCTGCTCATCCGCTTTCAGGACATCCTGCGCCATCGCGTGGAGGCCATCAACAAGGCCTTCCAGAATTCCATCACGGAATATAATTATCAGGGCAAGTATCGCGGCGTGTTCCCGATCAAGGTGAACCAGTTGCGCGAAGTCGTGGAGGAAATTCTCGACGCCGGCAAACCCTTTAACTTCGGCCTCGAAGTCGGCAGCAAGCCGGAACTTTTCGCCGGGCTGGCGCTGCAAAACCAGCTAGGCAGCCTCATCATTTGCAACGGCTACAAGGACCCCGAATTCATCCGCATGGCCATGCTCGGCATCAAGCTGGGCAAACGCGTGATCATGGTGGTGGAGAAGCTGGAGGAACTCCGCCAGATCATCACCATTTCCAAATCCCTTGGCTTGGAGCCCATGGTGGGCATTCGCGCCCGCCTGCTCAGCAAGGGTGCCGGCAAGTGGGCCGAGAGCGGCGGCGAAAACGCCAAGTTCGGCCTCAGCACGGCGGAAATTCTGGCGGCCACCGAAATGCTGGCCTCCGAAAACCTCGGCCATTGCCTCAAGCTGTTGCATTTCCACATCGGCTCGCAGGTGCCGGACATTCTCACGGTGAAGAAGGCGGTGCAGGAAGCCTCCCGTTTTTACGCCAAGCTGCACAAGCTTGGTTTCCCCATCGAATACATGGACGTCGGCGGCGGCCTGGGCGTGGATTATGACGGCTCCCGCAGCGCGTTTGATTCCTCCACCAACTACACGTTGCAGGAATACACCAACGACATCGTCTATTATATCGCCGATGTCTGCAACGCCGAGAAGGTGCCGCATCCGGACATCGTCAGCGAGAGCGGCCGGGCGATCGTGGCCCATCACAGCGTGCTGGTAGTGGAAGTGTTCGGGGCCATTGAAAAAATCCGGCCCGGCAATTTCCTGAAATACAGCGAGAACGAACACGCCCTCGTCCGTGAACTGCTGGACATCCACAAGAACATTGGCAAAAGCAACAAGCTGGAAGCCTACCACGATGCGCAGGAACGCCGCGAAGACGCGCAGCACATGTTCATCCTGGGGCTGATGGATTTGCTGGACAAGGCCAAGATCGAGGACCTCTTCTGGCAGATCAGCCGCGACGTGGTGCAAAGCTTCAAGGGCCAGGCCTACACGCCCGAGGAAATCCGCAAGCTCGAGGATTCGCTGAGCGACCAGTATCTCTGCAATTTTTCCGTGTTCCAGTCCTTGCTGGATCATTGGGCCTTGGGCCAGCTCTTTCCGATCATGCCCATTTCGCGCCTGAACGAGAAGCCCACCCGCGAGGCCACCCTGGTGGACATCACCTGCGATTCCGACGGCGCCATCAACAAGTTCATTGATCTGCGGGATGTGCGCGACACCCTGCCCCTGCATTCCCTCTCCACCGGCGCGGATGGCAAGCTGGATCCCTATTACATCGGATTCTTCCTGATGGGTGCCTATCAGGACATCATGGGTGATCTGCACAACCTCTTTGGCCGCGTCAACGAAGTCCACGTTTTCCTGGAACCCGACGAGCCGGCCGGCTATTACATCGAGGAAATAATTGAAGGCGACACCATCATCCATTCGCTCACGGCGGTGCAATACGACGAGAACGAGCTGAAGCGCCAGATGAAGGCGCAAATGGATGAAGCCATCAAGTCCAACCGCATGAAGCCCAGCGAAGCCATGCGTTTGCTGGATGATTACGAACGCGGGCTGAAGGCTTACACCTACCTGAATTTTGAAAAAGCTTCCGGGTAAGACTGCGCACGAATGAAATCCGCATCTGATGTCTGACGCCGTCCCCAATCCGCAGTTGCTGCGCACGCTGGGCCGGCTGGCCCGCGGCCTTTCCGCGCTGTTCTGGGGCCTCCCGGCGGCCTTGTTGATCTGCGCCAGCACGGCGCGGGCGGACTGGCTGAAACCGCTCGGCTTCATGCCGGCGCTGGCCGCGAACGCGCTTCTGGTCTATGGCCTCTGGCAGATGAGCGCGTTTCAAAAGCAGGAACGGCCCTGGCGCGCGGCGCTGGACCGGGCGCGGCTGCTGTCGGTGGTGCTGCTGGGCCTCTCTCCGTTCATTTACTGGCACAACAAAATGCCCGAACAACCGTATTTTAGCATGGTCGTGCTGCTGCTGGAACTGGCGGCCGTGCTGTTCGTTTATCACCTCAACCAGGTGCTGGCGCGCCTCGGCGCCATGCTGCCGGATGAAACCCTGCGCCAGGAAACCCGCCAGTTCACCGCGCTGAACCGGTGGCTGCTGTTGCTGCTGCTCCTGTTCACGCTCGCCGTCGCGGTGCTGGTTCAGATTCCCCATCCCTCCCTCCGCATCGGCCATTTGCTCGTTTGGATTGACCGCGGCAGCCGGCTGCTGCTAATCTTCTTCGTGCTCCTCCCGCTGGCCATGACCATGGCGCTGATCTGGAAAACGAAAGAAGTGATTCTGGACGCGGTGTTCGGTTCACGCTCGTAGGTGCGAGGGTCGGTCCCGGGGGGTTGAAGATCTGTTCGCCACTATATTTTTTCGGCCACATTCGCGACTATGATTACCGAGGTCACATTGCCTCCAGAACTTATAAAGGCCGCAGAGTGTTTGGAGCAGCGATTCCAGATATTACGTGTGCCGACGCGCAAGGTTCCGCTGGCTGAATGGAGCTTGGTGCCGGAAGAGGTTCAGGGTTCGATTCCGGGCTGGGTGCCAACTTTGCTGGCCAGGTTCAGCCTCCACGGCGGCTGCCTGGAGTGTAAGAATGATAATGACGATGCGAATTGGGAGCGCTTGTTTGGCTTTTCTGGCCCGGACCAATATAAAGACTTCCTGCTCGCCCGTGACTATGTGTGGGACACAGAGATTCTGGCAGCGGGGTTTGTCCTCATCTCCCACGAGCAGAACGGGGATTTTTGGGTGACCAGCATCAAAGATGGGCCTTCGGCGCCAATTTATTTGTTTAGCCTGAGCGACATGAAGAGGTTTTTTGCCAGCAGCCGGATCGCTCTTTTGATTTCCAGCATGGCGGTCAGTGAACGCAGTTACGACGAACCGGACAAGCCAAGGTCAGTCATGTGGCACCCGGAAAGGTAGAGAATGACAACCATGTGGCCTACCCAGTCGGCGGCGGCTCCGCTATTTGCGCAGACCGCATTGCGGGTGTCCCTAAAACTAAAACCAGCAGACACACATGAAACTATTCCTCATTGTTCCCTTGTCCGTTGCCATCATCGCGTTGCTGACGCCCGGTTTGACGTCATGTTCCACCCATTCCGTTTACGGGAAATACGTCTACAACCAAAACCCCAAGGATTATACGGAGCTTAAATCCGACCGGACCTTTTTCGTGCAGCAGACGAATATGCGTGCGCAGGGCACATTTGAAATTGAGGGCACGAACCTCACGCTCAACCCCAGCTCCGGAGGGGCTTGGCGCGGAACGATTAATGGCAAAACGATTATTGATCCCGAAGGCATGCCTTGGACTAAAAAATAGTTGTCGGCGGCCTAACTAGATCGATTGAGAAGGCAGCGCCCCGCTGTCAGATTCATGCATCCTCTGCCAACGAAAATCCTCACACCTAAAATGAGGCTGTGAAAGCTTCACACGCCCCCACCATCC
>CAIJGS010000072.1 GCA_903820285.1 uncultured Verrucomicrobia subdivision 3 bacterium
GCAAAAGCAGCGGTGTGTCGCGGTCAATGGAAACAAAACGGGCAGCCATGCCTCAATAATAGCAAAGCCATTAGAAATTACAAGTACTTATAAAGTGTATAAGACATTACTCTTTATCCTAAGTCCGACAGGCTGCTAGGGAAAAAATGGTGCCGTAGCCATCAAGGCCCCCGTAGGGGGTGGTGCCGTAAAGCCGGCCATCGGCCAGGACCAGCCCGCCGTTCGGCCGGTATCCGTCGGTATTGGTGTATAGCATGGGCGCGTTGTAGTCCGTATAATCTTCGTCCATCACGGTGGTCGAAAAACTGTACAGGACGGCGTACCCAGAGCCGTCCGTGTTGATTTTAAAAACCGTGCCATTGTACGCACTGCCACCGGCAGCCGTGACGCCATACAAAGTATTTCCGCCCTGGGCCATGCCGCCGTTGGGGCTGGCACCGTCAACGGTGGTGAAGGGGGTGAAATTGTGGAGATTGACAAAGCTTTGGCCGGCTGCCGGGCTGGTGTTCAGCAGGCAAAGGGTGACCAGACCGGCCGTGGCCGGCAACAATTTGTTCCAGGGTGATTTCATTAAGGATTAGGGGACAGACGTTGGCCGGCGTACGGACTCCTGACGGAATTTCCGGCGGGATTTCGGAGCGAATCAGTTTTTGAAAGGCGGGATTTCAAGGTCGGGATTTCAAATAATTGGTCAACCAAGATCGCTCAACATTGGTGGAAAGTAAAATAATCTTATTTGATGACCTGATGTTGCCAGTGGTTCGCCTTATATTGCTGGGTGTCGTGCTGGTGAAGGCGATATCCGGCGAACGGAATGCCTCACGGCAGCGGTTGATAAAGCCGGGCGGGTTGCGGCGGAAGCGGAAACGCGAGGCGCGGAGCCAAACAAAAGATACGAAAACCTACCTGATCTGGCTGATGGGAAGATTCAAGGTCAGGCAGAATTGATTCACGTGAATGAAATAAGGGTCGTATTCGTCGAGCGCTTTTGGGGAAGTTACGGGCTCGCCGGCAACGTCGGTGGAGGCCCGGTCGCGTTCAATCTTGATCCGGGCTCGACCGGCCGGTGATGATTCCCGGTGCAGGCAAAGGTAGCCCATGCCGGTGATGAGCAGGAGCAGACCAATGGTTCCGAAGCGATTCATTTGCCAATTCAAAGTGCCCGGAGGCATGGGGGATGTCCATTTGTTTTTTGCAAACATCCAATCTCTAATTGACTGGTCATGGCAGCACCTGGACGCGGTAGAAGTGCGGGGTGGAGCTGTTGGTGACGGTGTAGGTCATCACCGGGGTGTTGGAAGCCTGGAGCCAGGGGGTTACGGGGGTCCAGGTAACCAGACTGCTGGAGATGTTCACTTGGTAAAAGCGGTTGGTGACGACCGTCCATTGCATCTGGATGAGGTTGCCGGGGTGGAGGCCGTAGCCGTTGAAATAAAACCGGGAGGCAGCGTTGGTGGGGTTGGTGCCGGCGATGAATTCGGCGTAATCGGTCATACCGTCGTGGTCAGTGTCGGTGAGCCGGGTGCGGTTGGTAGTGACGGCCCCAAAATAATCCATCTCCCAGGCGTCGGAGATGCCATTTTGATTGGCATCGAGAAAGGTATAGGTGCCAGCGGCCGTGGTGGTGCCGCCCAGCGTGACGGTGTTGGTCTGGTCGGGCGGGGTGATGTAGTAGGGGACATCGCTGAATTCCACCAGATATTTCCCGGCAGCCAGATTGCTGATGGTGACGGATGAGTCGGTGCCGCTCTGAATGGGGATGGTGCCGAGGGCGGTGATTTGTGAAACGGAGTAGGTGCCCTGGCGAAGGTTTTTGGTGATGCTCAAATTGCCGCCGGCGATCTCGCCAGTGACGGCGATATCATCAATCGTCCAGCCGTTGACGGTGGAGCCGAAGGCGACCCCTTGATAATAGAAAACGATCTGAATCGTCTGGCCGACCCAGTGGGTGAGGTCGACGGACTCCGCTTGCCAGCCATCGGAGAGGGTGCCGGTGAAGTCCATGGCCATCGGCAGTTTGGCGGGGGCGATGCTGCTGTTGGTGCTGATGTAAACCACCCCGTCCTCGTAAAGCTGGCTGAAATCGTAGGCATCCGAAAAGGTGAGGGTGGCGGATTTCAGGCCGGAGAGATCCAGCACGGGGCTGTAGAGATAGCTGCTGGCGAGAAAAAAGTTCTGGTTGCCATCCAGATCGCTGCCCCAGGCATTGGTGCCGGAATAGGCGCTGTTGACGAGGGGATTATTCGGGGTGCCGAGGGTCCAGTTGACTTCGGAACCATAAACCGGGTCGGGCACCACGGTCCAGCCGTTGCCGCCGCTTTCGAGGTTGTCAAACCATGGCGGCGTGGGCGCGCGCAGGGTTTGGAAGGTAAAAAGGTTGCCGTTGTTATCATTCACGGTGGTGTTGCCGGCCTGGTCGGTACTGACGACCTGATAGTAATAGACGCGGTTGGCGGCGAGGCCGCTGATGGTGAGGGCGTGGTTGGTGACGAGGGTGCTGGCGTAGGCGGAGCGGTCGGGCAGGGGCGACTCGCTGTATTGCACGGAGGAATCGGCGGGCTTGGAGGTGAGCCAGGTGACTTTGGCGTTGGAATAATCGGTGGTGGCGGCAACGGCGGAAATGACGGGGGGCACGGTGTCGATGCTGGCGGTGGCAGTGACGTTGCTGTTGCGGGCGGCGTCGAAATACGTGGCGGTGATGGTGTCGCCACTTTGGACGCGGAGCTGATTGGTGGCGGCGGTGCCGTTGACGAGCGTGAGATAGCCGGTGAACAGGCCGGGATGGGTGGTGGCGTAGAGGGTGACGGTGCTGCGATTGGTGCGCGAAGTGGCCCCAAAGGTGACGGTGGTGCGGTTGGTGCCGATGAGAGCGGAATCGCCGACCTGGACGGTGACGGTCTCGTTGGTGGTGTACAGGGACTGGTCGAGCAGGACAACGCCCTGGCCGTTCACGCCGGGGGCGAGGAAGTTAATGATGTTACGGAGCAGGTAAATGGCGTTGTTGGTGGCCGGGCCATTCGTGGGTATGGCGTCAAAGGGATAGGAGAGGAAAACAACGCGGCCGGGGCTGTCGACGCCGACATTGGGATAGCTCATGGCGCAGGGTTTGCCGGAGACAGATTCAAAGGTGATGGCGGTGGCGGCGGTCGAGGGGGTGAAGGTATCGGAAAAATCCGGACCGTAAGTATCGCCGAGACCGTCATCGAAACTGGGGTAGCTGCTGTAATCCAAAGTGGCATTCAGGCCGCCGGCGACATACGCGGGGGTGCCGATAGTTGCGGGCACGCCGAAATCCTCGTCGCAATCGGTGCAGGGGGCGGGCGGGTCGGAGTTTTCGACAAAGCCGGCGACTTGCAGGACATTCTGGCGGAAGGGTACATCGCCGAGTTGGGAGAGGATGCCCATGGAAGCCATGAAGAAGGAGCCGCCGCCGTTCAGGTAGCTTTGAATCATGTATTGCTGACCGGCACTGAGCGTATTGTTGGTGGCGGTGGGATCGGGCAGGCCATCGGAATCCACGCCATAATTAATGATGTCATCGGTCACGCGCCAGATGACGACTGGAAAGGGCTGGATATCGGTGAGCTGCGGATAGCCGCGCGCGTTCACTTTCCAAAAGCCGTAGGTGATGCCGGCGGCGGCGAGGACGTTGGTGTAGGAGCTGTCCGGTATGACAATGGCACCGTTGGCATCTTCGGCGGCGGTGTCATAGGCGTCCACGAGCAAAACGGTGGGCGTGGTGATGCCGGTGAAGGTGTAATTGGAACCGGAGTTATTGTTGGTGGCGATATTGCCGGCGGCATCAGCGGAGCTGACGAGATAGTAATAGGTTTTGCCCGTAACGAGACCGGTCAGCTTGACCACATGACTGGTGACGAGGGTAATATTGGTGACGCTCAGGTTCAGATTGGCGCTATTCGTTCCGTAACGCACGAGGGAAGTGGCGGGTTCGGTAGTCTGCCAGGTGATGGTGAGGACGCCCACATCGGTGGTGCTGATCACGGAGGTGATGGCGGGCGGAATGAGATCGGCGGTGGCGGTGGCGCTCCGTTTGCTGCCGCCGGCGTCCACGTAATCGGCTTCCAGGCTGTCGCCACTGGCGATTTGAATCTGGCCGGCGGCGGCCGTGCCGGTGACGGTGGCGACGGCGCCGGTGAAGGCCCCGTAATTGCCGAGGGTGTGCAACAGATTGGTGAGGCCCTGGTGCTGGGTGAGGTTGGTGAACAGGACGCTGACGGTGTTGCTGGCGGCGCGATTGGCATCAAACACTTCGGCCTGAATCTGACTGGGAGCGGTGTAGGTCGGCCGGTCGAGCAAGATGAAACCCGTTCCGGGGCGAAGCAGATCGCCAGAGGAGACGAGGGCAAAATCCTGGTCCACGGCGGTGGTGTCGAGCCGGGCATCCGAAACCACTTTGCTGGCGCGCACCCGGACGACGTAATCACCGGGGGTGGGGACGGAGAGATAAACGCCTTCAACGTTGTTCAGGTGGTCGGGCGTGGGCGCGTTGGGCACGGATTCGCCGGCGCCGAATTGATTGCCACGATAGAGCGTGCCATCGGGGCCGACCACTTCGAGGTCGAGATCGTTCACCAGCGCGGGGATGGCACCGGGAAAGCCGGGGACGTCGGTGTAGGCGAGGGTGATTTTCAGCGGCTGATCAGAGTTCTGCACGAAGAGGTGCTGCGAATACAGCTGGCTATTGGTGAGCAGGACGGTTTGATCGAGATACTGATAATAGCGCGGGGCGGAGAGAATGTTGGTGACGACGATGTTGGTCAGGTTGATGCGGCCCCAGCCTTCCTGATTGTTGGGGACGGGACCGGGACCGCCGTTGGATTCGTCGAGCTCATCGGCGGAATTGATGAGGGCGGCTTTGACGAGGGCGGGGGACGGTGTCGCGTTAGTGTGGTTGTGCTGATAAAACTGGACGAAGACGGCAGCGGCCCCGGCGGCTTGCGGGCCGGACATACTGGTGCCGCCCATATACACGTAATAGTTATCAATGGCAGTCCAAGCGATGGACGCTTCATCGGGCGCGGCGGACGAGGCGGCGGAGGCGATCCAGGTGCCGGGGGCGACGAGGTCGGGCTTGATGCGGCCATCGGCGCAGGGGCCGGTGCTGGAGAAATCGGCCATGGTGTCGGGACCATCCGCGTAGAGGCCGTAGGTGGAGGCGAGGGTGCCGGCGATGTTTTCGGAGGCGCCGGTAGCGATCACATTTTTACCGGTGGCGGGGCTGCCGATGGTTTCGGTGCCGGGCCCGGCGTTGCCGGCGGAGAATTCGAGGATGTAGGGTTGGTCGCCGGCAGTGCCGGCATCGGCATCGCGCACGAGTTCATCGAACTGGGCGGAGTCGGTGTCGTAATCGCCCTGCACATCGTTGCCCCCACTATTGGAGCCAATTTTGGCGCCGTGGCGGACGGCGTCCTGGGTGAGGGTGGCATCGCTGGGGAAAGGGCTGGCGGGCGTGGCGGTGTCATCGAAGATGCGTTCGACAAAGAGGTTCGCGCCGGAAGCGACGCCCAGGCCGTAGTACTGGCCGGTGTTGGTGTCGGTCTCGCCGGTGGCGGCGTTGCCGGCGACGATGCCGGCGCAGTGGGTGCCATGGCCGTAGCCATCGGAGCCATCGGTGAGGTTGCCGTAATACTGGAAGCCGGTCACGCGGCCGCGCAGATCCGGGTGCATGGTGTTGGTGTTGCCGGTGTCGAGGCCAGTGTCGGCGACGCAGACGGTGACGTTGGAGCCGTTGTAGCCCCATTGCTGGGTGAGGGTGGGGGTGGCGAGGGCACCGTCGTCGCCGCCGACAATTTTCGCGGCGGCTTCATCATAGAGTTTGCGCTGGGGGGCGGGTTCCAGCCAGAGCACGGCGCCGGATTCGGCGAGGGTGGCGGCTTGTTTGGGGGAGAGTTCACCGCGCAGGAAGGTGCCCTGGCGCAGGTGGCTTTCGTGTTCGACGGAGCCGAGCAAGGCGCGGACGGCGGTGACTTCGTTGCTCGTGGCGGTGGCGGAAAGGAGGATATTGACGGTGAGGGTGCGGTTGGTATTGGCGGGATCGCGGAGGGCGGCGGCGAGGCGAGGATGGACTTTATGTTCGGCGCGGTAGGGGCCGACCCAGGTAACGAAATTTTTTGCAGCAACCGTCGCGGGGGAAACGTTCTTGAGCCGGGCAATGAAGGTGTCGTCGGGGACGTATTTGATGAGTTCGACACCGGCGGCGCGGAGTTCGGCGCGTTGGAGCGGTTCGAGCGGTCCAGTGAATTGGATGAGGTATAGGCTGGCGGCGGGGGCATTCGTTTTGAGATTAACGGCGAGCTGGGCGCGGTTTTCGAGGGTGGCGGTATCGATGAAGCCGTTGCGCAGGCGGATGGTTTTGGCGGGGCTGTTCGCACACATGGCAAACATCAGCAGGGCTGATAAGAGCAGTCGACAACCGGTCGGCCAATGACAACGGAGATGCATTATTAACCGATAACCTGTGTAATGGGTTTGGGCAATGGGAAACTTGGGAAAAGGCAGCGCGAAGGTGGCTGATGGAGGGTGGATTTGGAAAACATCCAACACCCAACAGTCCTTGCGGACGGCCACCACGCCCAACATCCAATGATCGGAGGCGGGTGGTGGGATTTACGGCTTAATTTGTTCTGACGGCGGCGGAGTGGTGCCGGCAGGAGGTGGGGCGGATTTCCAGACGGCGCGGGTGGCTTTGGTGGCGGCCATGGCGAGCACCGCGGCCACGAAGGCCCAGAGGATGCCGGAGAAGGCACCGGTCCAGTCGAAACGGAAGACGCCGAAGGTGAAGATGATGGCGGTGGCGGTCCAGATGACGGTGGTGCAGATGGTTTTGGCCTGGTTATCGTTCATAGGGTTTTCCAGGAAATTGAAGTTCTCATTCAGGGCAAAGGTGAGACGGTTTGGTTGCCACCGGCCCAGCCGTAAAGGACATCCAGCGATAACCAACCCAGATAATAGCCGGTTTTTTCAAAGCCGGTCATGTCGGCAGTGGGGGATGGTTGTTTCTTTTCAATGCCTTTGATGCCGGTTGCAACGGTGGCGGAATCGGAGGGGGTAGTGGCACAGCCGGGAAGGACACCAGTGATGGTGACGAGGAGCAGGGATGTCGACAATGTCCGCAGCTGTTTCATGATGTTGCTGACAAGCAACCGTCGGGTAGGAACATGCGACGGGCGAGGGTGGGATGCAAGTGTAAAACTTCTGATCAAAACCTCAAACGAGCCTAATAGTAAACCGTGGGAAGACCGGGGAAGCCGGGAGGAAGAACCGGGTTTACACTTGTCCTTGCCCCAGTCCTTATTTATGGGAGAGGGAAATTTAACTCGCAAACGAGCTTCTGGAAGGCATTCGTTCCAAGAAACTTTCATTCATTGCCCGATTTGACTACTTTTTTCGCATTAGTGAATGGATGATTAAATTTGCGCATGGCCCCGACATCTCAAAACGAAATTGAAGTGTTCAATGGGGCCTTGGACTTGCCGGTCGGGGAGCGCGCGGCTTATTTGGATCGGGCATGCGCCGGGAACGCGGCATTGCGTTTGGGCGTGGAGGCGCTCCTGCGGGCGGACGACACCGCGGGGAGTTTCCTTGAAAATCCGCTGCTGGTGGCACCGGCAGATCATCGCCAAGCACCGCCGGATTTGATTGCCGAGGCGGAAATGGGCGAGTGCATTGGCCGGTACCAGGTCGTGCAGCAGCTCGGGGAAGGCGGCTGCGGGGTGGTTTACCGGGCTTTGCAAGCAGAGCCGGTGCAGCGGGAGGTGGCACTCAAGGTCATCAAACTGGGGATGGACACGAAGAATGTCATCGCCCGCTTCGAGGCGGAGCGGCAGGCGCTGGCGCTCATGGAGCATCCGAATATTGCCAAAGTGTTCGACGCGGGGGTGACGGAGAGCGGGCGCCCGTATTTCGTCATGGAACTGGTGCGGGGGGTCAAAATCACGGACTTTTGCGATGAAAATCAGCTGGCCACCCCGGAACGCCTGGCCCTATTCGTACAAGTTTGCCGGGCGGTTCAGCATGCGCACCAGAAGGGCATTATTCACCGGGATATAAAGCCCTCGAATATTCTCGTAGCGAGCCATGACGGTGTGCCGGTGTGCAAGGTGATCGATTTTGGCATCGCCAAGGCGACGCAGGGGAAATTGGCGGATTACACGGTCTTTACCGCCTTTGAACAATTTGTCGGGACGCCGGCCTACATGAGTCCGGAGCAGGCGGAATTGGGGGCGGTGGAGATTGACACCCGGAGCGATATTTATTCGCTGGGGGTATTGTTGTACGAACTGCTGACCGGCCAGACTCCGTTTGAAACCCAAATGCCGCGCGCCGCCGGCTGGGACGAAATCCGCCGCACGATCCGGGAACGGGAGCCGGTGCGTCCTTCGACGCGTCTCAACGCCATGGAAAGGCCCACGCTGCTGGCGACGGCGAAAAGACGAAAATCCGAGCCGCCAAAACTGATTCACTTGGTGCGGGGCGACTTGGACTGGATCGTGATGAAGGCGTTGGATAAACAGCGGGACCGGCGTTACGAGACGGCCAATGGACTGGCCATGGACATCCAGCGCCATTTAAATAATGAGCCGGTGCTGGCCCGGCCGCCGGGCACGTTTTACGCGCTGCAGAAGACGGTACGCCGTCACAAGGTGGCTTTTGCCCTGGGAACATTGGCGCTGCTCGCCCTGCTCGTCTGCCTGGGAGCGGCGGTGACGGCCCTGGTGCTGATCAACCAGGCGCGAAAGGGGACGGTCGAGCAATTGCGTGCCTCGTATCTCCTGCAAGCGCGCGCGACGCGCGTGAGCGGCCAACCGGGCCAGCGGTTCGACAGTCTGAAGGCCGTACAGCAGGCGGCGGCGATCCGGTTCGGACCGGAGATTCGCAATGAGGCCATTGCTGACCTGGCGGTTTCCGATCTGGCCGTGGCGAAGGAAATTATAGTCAAGGGGCTTGCCCGCAACGAACAGGCCATGGTTGAATTGAACCTGGAGCGTTATGCATATAGCGAAACGAACGGCGAGATCTCGATCCGATCGACGGCGGACAATCACCGGTTGTTGGTACTGCCCGCCCCGGGGTTTTCGGCCAAGGCGTCGCCCCATTTCACCGACGATGGCAGGTATTTGAGCGCCCGTTACGCACATGAGCCGGAGGGGGAGAGCGACTGGGTCTGGGACGTGGAACAGCAAAAGGTGCTCCTGCGGGTTGCGCAACCCAAGGGGGTCACCAATGGTTTGAGTTATTTTTTCGCGGACGATTTCAGCGATGACGGCCGGCTTTATTTCAGCAGCCACCCGGATGGCAGCATTTCGGTTTACGAGCTGCCGGGCGGGCGGGAGGTGCGACATTTCCCGGGATCAAACTGCTTCAGCCATCTCGTGGCCGATCCCGCCGGGCGCCGGCTGGCGTGCGGGAGCCGGGAGGATCCAAGGGTCGAAATCCGGGACTTGGCTACCGGGCGGACGTTGCTGACGGTGACCAATCCGGCGGGGGTGAGCACCCTGGCCTGGAGTGCGGATGGCCGGCGGCTGGCGCTGGCCGGGATGGATTTCAAGATTTATATTCGGGACGCGGCCACGGGCGAACCATTGGCTGTGCTACCCGGTCATGCCACCTTCATCATGAGTGTCGCCTTTAACCATGCGGGTAACCGGCTGGCCAGCTCGAGCTATGATAATGTACTCCGGCTCTGGGATTCGGCCAGCGGCCGCGAACTGGCGCGTTGCAGTGGTAGCAGTTGGAAATTGCAATTCAGTCCGGATGACCGCCAATTGCTGGGCTGGCAGGACATTTCCCACTTTGGCTCGCTGACGGTGGGTGACAGCCGGGAGTGCCGGTTACTCAAGGTGCCGCGCTATGCCGATTATCTTTCGGGGCCGGCATTTAACCCAGACGGACGACTGCTGGTGGTGGCCACCGGTGACCATGGGGAGCATGACCAAGTGTGTTTTTGGGATGCCATCACGGGGCAGGCAATTGGGGCCTGCCCGCTCAAGGCGGGCGATTCGGTGGTCTTTGCTCCGGATGGCAAAAGTCTGATTACCATGGACCGGTCGGAAGGAGTCCACCAAAGGGAGCTGGAGTGCTTGGATGGTACCGCAGCGTTGCACTGGCGGTTGGGGCGGCCGCGCCTTTTACTGGCCGCGTCGGGAATTCAGGCTGCCTCGCTGAGCCGCGACGGCGGTCACTTGGCGGTGACGCAGCCGCGCACCGGGAAGGTGTTCATTCTGGATATGCACGATCTTGCCGCGAACGTTGTGCTCTCGGGGCATCCACTGGTCGACCGCGTTGCCCTCAGTCCGGATGGCCGCTGGGCGGCCACCGGCTCGTGGAATAATTCGGCGGTGAAGATATGGGATGCCCGAACCGGTGACCTGGTGCGTAGCTTTTCCGAACCCGGCCGCACGCAGGTGAATTTTAGCCCGGACGGTCACTGGCTGGCGACCAGTTCCAGTGAGTACCAGCTTTGGGAGGTGGGAACGTGGCAACCCCGCGGCGCCCCGCACCGCGCCCGTGAGGATGCCGTGGGCTGCGTCACGGCTTTCAGTCCGGATGGCCGCATGATGGCGAGAACCGAAGCGGACAAGATTGAACTGCTCGAGACGGCGACGGGCCGGCCACTGGCGACCTTGGAAGCACCCGGGGCCAGCATGGTATTAAACTGCCAGTTCAACGCGGACGGCACCCGTCTGGCCGCCGTGAGCATGGACCGGCAGTTGCAGCTCTGGGATCTCCGCCTGCTCCGCGAGGAATTGGCGCAAATGCACATGGACTGGGAGCAGCCACCGTATCCGCCAGCCATGAGCCTGGCGGCGGCCCATTCCGCGACCATGGAAATCGAAGACGCCCCGCGTTCCGCCAGCCGTTGAGTTTCACCTCAATTTTGTCCTGGTTAGTCCCAGGTCGTTTCTCTGCCACGCAGATTCCAGAGCTTTCCCAAAATTCTTTGCCCTTTTGAGTTGGAAAATTCGAATTATCGGGTGACGGGCGATATTTGCCCGGAAAACAAATGAGACATCCATGAAAAGCCAAATGAATCCAATTGGCAGGACATATTTTGTCCCGGAGGGGAAGGCGATAACCGCTCGGAATTTCCATGCCGGGGCCCATTTGCCGAACACATCACCGGTTAAAAAGCATTTATTATCGGCCGGGATACTGGGTTGTTCCCTGCTGCTTGCTTCATTTGACCTGCGTGCCTCCGGGCAAAACTATGCATTAAATTGGAACGTCATCGCGAACGGCGGCGGTACGGTCGCCAGCGGTCCATACGGCCTCAGCGGCACGATTGGCCAGGCGGTGGCGGGTTCGGCCACGGCCGGTGGGGCATACACGCTCGGCGGCGGCTTTTGGAGTCTGGACCAGACGGGCGCAGGGGTCGCGGGGCCGGCCGGCCTGGTCGGCTGGTGGCCCGCGAATGGCAATGCCGTGGATGTGATCGGGGGCAACAATGGCACGCTGGAAAACTCGGTGACCTATTTGCCCGGTGAGGTGCAACAGGCGTTTAATTTCAGCGCGAACTCGGCCATGGTGGTGCTCTCCAACAGCCCGAGTCTCCAGTTGCAAGACTTCACGATTGAAGCCTGGATTAAACGTGGGAACGCGACCAACGCGACTTCCGATCCGACACCGGCGGGCGAGGGATCCGCCATTCTGTTTGGCTACGGGAACAACGGCTATGCCTTTGGCGTGGGAAGTTTGACCGGTAACAACGAACTGTTTCTAAGCAAGGTGGGGGTCGGGGAAGTGCTTTCCTCTGCACCGGTAGGCGATACCAACTGGCACCATGTCGCCGTAACGACGGCGGGCGGCAATGTGGTGTTTTATATTGATGGCGTGGCGTATCCGTATGGGAATTATAATCCGGGCTATACGTTTGCCACGGTGCCGGCCATCGGTGGCAAGGCGAGCAACCTCAATCAGCCGAACAACAATTCTTTTTTTGGTTCCATTGACGAGTTGGCGGTTTACAGCCGGGCGCTCACCGCCGCCGAAATTCAGTCGATCTATCAAGCCGGTCCGGCGGGGAAGTTTATTCCGCCACTCCCGGCGGGGACATTGCTGTCGGATCATTTTGATGGGAACTCGCTGGCCAGCAGCTGGACGCTGGAACGGGGCAATGCCCTGGTGACCAACGGATGGGTGACGACTTACGGGGACAGCGGCAACAGCCGGGATGCGTGCATCGAGGCGGGCGACAACACGTGGTCGAACTATGTTTTGACCACCTCGTTCTACGCCCAAGCCAATCCGGAGCCGCCCTATAATGCCCCGTACTTCGCCAGTTACATCTGGGTGCGCAACCAGCAGCAGATCGGGTGGGGCCAGGGCACCTATTATTGTTTCACCATCGTTCCGCCCGCCGGGAATGTTTATGGAAACAGCCAGGTGCAGTTCACCAAAAATGTGAACTCGGTGCAGGCGTTTCAAACGCCGTGGACTTCGGTGGCCGGGATTGTCTCCGCCGGCACGAACAGTGTGCAGGTGTCGGCGCTTGGCGGCGAATTCACGCTGTGGCTCAATGGCACGCGGGTATTTTCGTACATGGACACCAACCCGATTGTGACGGGAGGGATCGCCTTGGGCGGCATTTGGGAGGGGAAGGTTTCGTATGACAGCGTGCAGGTGGTGAGCGTGCCGGTGATTGGCGTCAGCGGCGTCAGCCTGGCCGGGAACAACCTGACGATTACGGGGAGCAACGCGTTTGCCGGGCTGGCGGGCGTGGTGCTGATGACCACCAACCTGACCCTGCCCCGGAGCCAGTGGATGCCGGTGGCAACCAACGTCTGGAGCACCGGCGGCAATTTCAGCCTTACCGTCAGCAACGTGGTAAACCCTTTCACGCCTCGGGAATTTTTCTCGCTGGACCAGCAATGAAACCATTCATTACGGCATCGAACGAGCAACGACACCAACCACGCCTATTCAAATTAACGTTTTATCCGGCCAGGCCATCAATAATTATGAAATACCTCAAACCCATTGGCAGTTATTTGCTCCTCGGGCTGGCGCTGCTGGCCGGCGGCAACCGCGCGGGGGCGCAAAACACAACGTTCACCTACCAAGGCCGGGTGCAGGACAACGGCACGAATTATTCCGGCAGCGGCCGGTTTCAGTTCGCGCTGATCACCACCAATGCCACGGCCACAAACACTTGGTGGAGCAATGACGGCACGAGTGTTGGCGGGAGCGAACCCGCAGGGGCGGGCGTGGTTGTGAACGTGACGAACAGCCAGTTCGCGGTGGCGCTGGGCAGTTCCGCCGTGAGCAACATGGCGCCCCTCGCCACCACCGTGTTTTTACAGCCGGGTCTGCAATTGGCCGTCTGGTTCAGCGACGGGGTGAACGGATTTGGCGTCTTCCCGTTGCAGCCGCTCACGCCAGCGCCGTACGCGACCTATGCCGCCGTGGCGGGCAGTTTGGTCAATCCCGCCGTCAGTCTCACGACCAGCAATCTGACCATGACGGGCAGCCTGACCCTGCCCGGCACCACCACGATTAATGCCGGCGGCAACACGCTCCTGCACGTGGATGGAAACTTCAATTTCTTCGCCGGCCAGAACGCGGGCAATTCGACCAACAGCGGCCAAAACAACGTTGCGCTGGGGCAGAACGCGCTTTCATCCATCGCCAATGGGCAGGGAAACACCGCCTTGGGCGTGGGCACGCTCGGGCTTGACACCGCTGGCGCGGCCAATTCGGCCGGCGGCTACGGTGCGTTGGGGCTCAACAATACGGGCAATTATAATACGGCGTTTGGCACCAGTGCCCTGGCTGATAACACGACCGGCACCAATAACGTGGCCGTCGGTTTCGACGCGCTTTCCCAGAATGGCAGCGGTAACAACAACGTTGCCGTGGGCAGCGGCGCCGCGCTGAACACGACCGGCACGAACAATGTCGGGCTGGGATTTCTGGCGGGCTATAATGTCACGTCCGGCAATAACAATATTGAGATTGGCAGCCAGGGAGTCAGCAATGACAGCGGGGTCATTCGCATTGGCACGCCGGGGACGCAGACACAGACGTATATCGCGGGGGTCATCAACGGGAATGGCAGCGGGCTGACGCTGCCGGCCGCAGCGGTGACGAATGGCGAGGCGCAGGTGAATCTGGGCGCGCTGGTGGTGAACACTATCACCATGACCGGCGTATTGGCCACGGCCTTGCCGGCGCAATTTACCGCCCAAGACGCGCGCTATCTGGGGGTGGATGGGAGTGCCAATGCCTATTTCGGTCTGGCGGCGGGCGGGGCAAACGCGGGCGGCAGCGATAACGTTGGCGTGGGTCAAAACGCGCTGGCGCTCAACCCCGCCGGTTCCGCCAATGTGGCCATTGGGATGGACGCCCTCGGCAACACGACCAACGACAACAAAGTGGTGGCAGTTGGCTACCAGGCGCTGCAGAATGACAATGCGGGAGGCAACGGCGGCACCAGCGGCAATACGGCCGTCGGTTATCAGGCGCTGGCGGCCGATACTTCGGGCTTTGCCAACACCGCCATCGGCTACCAGGCGCTGAGCCTGAACCGGACGGGCATTGGCAACATTGCGATAGGAGATGCCGCCGGGTCAAATCTCACGAACAGTTACAACATTGATATCGGCAATCCGGGCACGAGCAGCGACATGGACGTGATCCGGATTGGCAATGGCCAGAGCACGACGTATATCGCCGGCGTCATTCAAAGCCCCAGCGTCACTTCCATTACCATTACCGGCGGGTCCGACCTGGCGGAGCCATTTGCGATCGCATCCGCCGGTCAAACTGTTTCCGCAGGCGAGGTGGTGGTGATTGACGCCGCGAACCCGGGGCGACTGAAATTGACGGACCAGCCCTATGATACGCGGGTGGCGGGCGTGATCAGCGGGGCCAATGGCATCCACCCGGGCATCCAGATGCACCAGGAAGGGGTGCTGGAAGGCGGCCGGAATGTGGCATTGTCGGGCCGCGTCTATGTGCAGGCAGATACTTCCAACGGGGCGATCCAACCGGGTGACCTGCTGACGACTTCCAGCACACCGGGAAGCGCGATGAGGGTCAGCGACCATGCCAAGGCGCAAGGCGCGATTCTGGGCAAGGCGATGACCAGCTTGCAAGCCGGCAAGGGTATGGTGTTGGTGCTGGTGACCCTGCAATGACGTTGGGAAACCCGAGTTATCCTGCAAACGCTATGCAAAGAACATTTCCTTCTCCTGGTTTAACCGTCCAGTGGTGCCTGCTGCTAGTGGTGTTGCTGTTTCAAGTTGCCATTTCCGCCCAGACGTTGCAGGACTTCGGCTTTGGCTGCCGGAAAGTTAATGGCGTGCCGAACCTCGGCACCCGGCCGCTGTTGTTGATTGTGGCCAATTTTGCCGGTGAAACCAATACGGCCGGCTTTACGAATGCTGACGGCACCTTTACGGCGGCGCCGTTGCCGCACAATGCCGCGTATTACGACAATATGGTTTTCAACCAGTCCCAATATCCGAGTGTCAACGGCTACATTACGGCCGTGTCCAATGGACGCTTCAGTTGGACGCGCGCCGGAGTGGTTTCGCTCAACCTGCCGCAAAGCCAATGGGATTCGACGTGGCCCGGTCCGGGAGGGGACCCCGGACATGACCAGCCTTATATGGCAAATATTGTTTATCAGGCGATGGCTTCCGGTCAATTCAACTTCAAGGCGTTCGATGCCAACGGCGACGGCCACATCACCGCGGACGAGCTGGGGATAATCATCTTGGGCAACGATTTTACCGGCTGCCGGGATACCGGTGGTCCCGTTACCTCTCCGGATGGCAGTTACGATTGGGGCGGCAATGGCAGTATCGAAATCGGGACGAGCCGGGTGACGGATACGCCGTTCATCACCTGGTGCGAGGAATTTGAAGAGTCGCTGGGAATCGTGGATATTTATGGTGCCAAAGGTTTCAGCATGTCTTTGACCCCTCAAAGCTATGAACCCGATCCATATACCGAGTACAATTATTTATATTATTTGGATCCGTGGCACCGGATGGTGGAAGGTTGGTGCTCGCCGCGCATCGTACCCATACCCGCAGGCGGGGCGGTCACGATACCCGCCGCCCAGGCCGGCGACCCCACC
>CAIJGS010000073.1 GCA_903820285.1 uncultured Verrucomicrobia subdivision 3 bacterium
CTGTCCGCCGCCATCCGCACCATCACCGTCGTAAATTTCCCCGGCTCGGACTTCAATTGAATCGTCGCCCCGTGGGCCGACACAATCCACTGCGCGATGCTCAGCCCCAGCCCGCAGCCATCCACGGCCTTGGGGCCGGTGGTCGCCCGAAAAAAACGTTCAAACACCCGGGCTTGCAATTCCGGCGCAATGCCCGGCCCGGTATTGCCAATCACCAGCTCGGCAAAGTTGCCATCCCGGCGTAATGCAATTGTCACCTTGCCGCCGGGTTCGTTGTGTTTGATCGCGTTATCCGTCAGGTTCAGCAATAACTGGCGCAGGCGATGCCGGTCGCCGGTTACTGTCACTGGATCGCAAGTTTCCAAGGTCACGTGGATGTTCTGCGGTTGCGCCAGGATCTTTGCGTCCGCAAAACTTTCGCGCACCAGTTCATCCAGCGGCACCGGTTCCCGGACCAGTTGAATCTGGCCCGCGTCCGCCTTGGTCAGCAGCGTGAGACCATCCACGATTTTCGCCAGTCGCTCGATCTCATCCATCTGGCTCAGGATTTGTTCCTGCTGCGCCGGCGTCAGGTTGCCGTCATTGAGGGCGCCCTCCAGTTCCCCGCGCATAATGGTCAGCGGGGTTTTCAATTCATGCGAAGCGTGCAGGGTGAATTCGCGGATGCGCTGGAACGAGGTATCCAGCCGCCCCGTCATCGCATTGAACACTTCGGTGAGCCGGTCCAGTTCATCGCCATTGCCGGAGCGGGGGAGCCGCGTGTGGAGATTGTGGTCGTGGATTTGTTCGATGGTCTCGGTCAGCTGGCGCAAGGGTTTGAATGCCTTGCGCGTGATCCACCAGCCCCCGGCCATGCCCAGCAGCACTGCCGGCAGACCCACATTCACGACCATTTCACCCGTTTCATCCAGCGCATGCTCCCACACATGCTGCCGGTGATTGTGACTCATCTGCTCCGAAATTTCATCATAGGTGCCGTAACCGATGATGGCCAGTGATCCAACCAGAATGGCCGTGTACCACAACGTAATGCGTGTGCGCAGTTTCATGCTTCCGCTTTCAAGACATAGCCGACCCCGCGCACCGTGTGCAGAAGTTTGGTTTCAAAACCTTCATCAATCTTCTCGCGCAAGCGCATGATGTACACATCCACCAGATTGGTGCCCGGATCAAAATGGTAGTCCCACACTTTTTCAATGATGCTCATGCGGCCGCAAATCCGGCCATTCGACCGCATCAGAAATTCCAGCAGCCGGAACTCGCGTGCCGTCAGGTCAAACACCTTGTCCCCGCGATGCGCCCGGTGATGGATGGTATCCAGCGTCAGGTCCGCCACCCGCAGCACCGTGGACTTCGCCTCGCTGCCGCGCCGGCCCAGCGCCCGCACGCGCGCCACCAGTTCGGCGACCACAAATGGTTTGGGCAGATAATCATCCGCCCCCGCGTTCAATCCCTCCACCCGTTCATCCACCGCCCCGCGCGCTGAGAGCAGCAGCACCGGCGTGCGGTTTTCCTTTTCCCGCAGCTGCCGCAGCACGCTCAGGCCGTCGCAGCCGGGCAGCATGATGTCTAGCACAATGCCGTCGTAAGGCGTCAGCAGCGCCGCCGCCAGAGCGTCCTCGCCATTCACGCACACATCCACGGCAAAACGCTCGCCTTCCAGCGCCTTCTTGATGAAGGACGCCGTCTTCTGCTGATCTTCCACTACGAGCACGCGCATGAATTGATTAAACCATGAATCCGTCGGACCGATAACCTTAATTCCTCAATCGGCCGGCTTGCCCGCCAGCAGGTTGACCAGATCCTTATGCGCCTCCGCAAAAGCATCCTTATTCACCTGGTCCAGGCCGGCGATGAAGTTGGGGTTGCTCGCGAGTTCTTCAATCAATTGCAGCCGGTTCGCGATGATCGGCAGGTCGTCTGCACCGGGTTGATGTGGATTAGCCAGGCCGGTTTCGTTCAAATCCTCGATCAAATCCTTCCGTTCCTCCGCGGGTAAGGTGGGGTCGTTGATGGCTGAAATCCAATAATCTTCCGCGTCCGGATCTATTCCCACCAGACTCAGTGCCACCCGTGCATCGGGATCCTGTATGGGGTCCTTGGGTTTGGATGTTTTCTTGCCCGCCAGCTTTTTCAGGCCGTGCCGGTTGGTTGCCGCCGGTTCTGCAGCCATTGCCACTGGCGCATTGGAAACGATCGTTTCCTGCGTTACCGCCGCCACCTTAGGATTACGAGCCGATTCCGCGAGGGCAGGGGACAGGGGAGCCGGAGTTGGCGACTCCGGTGTAATCGTGGCAATCGTTGTGGGCCCGTGCCCATGCCATTCCGTCAGCACCACCGCCAAGACGCATCCCAAGGCACCTAGTGCGGCCATCAATATGAGTTTCGCCTGTTTCATGTGAGATTATGATGTTTATTCGCACCAGGTGGTCAACAGGAATGCGACCGGCCTTGCGTTGCTGGCGGCGGATCGCCCCGCCGCTAGCGAATTCCGAATCACCCTGCTGCTCGGGTTCTGATTAGTGTAACTTGGTGTTTATTTGTGGTTCAATTGATCTATCCGGATCAATCCTTGTCTTCGCCCTTCTTGCCGGACTCCTTCTTGTCGCCATCCTCGTCCTTTTCTTTGGCGGCTTCTTCATTGCCCACCGCTTCCTTGTCCGTGATCTTGCCGTCGGGTGAGAAGGTGAATTCCGTTTTCTTCCCCTTCTTTTCGATCACGACTTCATAGGAGATTTTGTCGCCCTGGGTGACCTTCTCCGGTTTGCCGATCGTGCCCTTCTTGCCTTTTTTGGCAATCGCCTTCTGCACCGCGTCCGGGAGGTCGCTCATGGCTACCACTTCCTCGGTGCTGAACAGCTTGCCGTCCTTCAGGAAGGCGACCTCAAAGGACTTGCCCGCCTTCTTGATGTCAAATTCAATGACCTTCGTGCCGTCCGCATCGCTGTCTTCGATGCCGGTGATTTCGGCTTCCGTCGCGTACGCCTTCACGGCGGCTTGCACCGCTGCCGGCACCTGGTCGAACGTGATTTTCACTTCCTTGTCCTCGCCCGCGTAAGCCGCCAGAGTGAGGTTGGTAACGATGGCCGCCGCCATCCCGAGGATGATTTTTGATTTCATAATTGGTTTTTAATTTCAAGGCCGGCGATGTGCCAGCCATGCCAGTTCACCAAATGAATATGAATCCCGCCTGAACCCCAAATGAATAATTGGTCATTATTGGGGTTCGGGTTCTGGTGGACGGACTGCGAGGATGATGCGTTTGTTGCTGTTGGCAGTGATTTACAGTTTTATTTTCTGTAACCAATCACTTTAAAATAATTCTCGGTTTCCTCGAAAGGAACTCCCGCTTCGCGTAAAACCGACCTTATGTTTTCTCGGTCACAATCTTGCATGTCTATCTCCAGCCACTCGATCGTACAATAGTACGGACCAACATGATGATACCAATCCTTATCCCAAGCTGATAAAAAGCCATTTAAGAGGTCCCGAGTCCGCCATGCCGGGCGGGGCTTGTTGGAACTAAAAGCAAAACAAAGCTCACGCCACTTAGTGTCATTCATCAGGCTCACGAGCCCATCCGCCTCGGCTTTGCGACGACATTGGTTTGCAAGGGAATTCATGATTGTTAATTGTCATGCAGCTCTTCGGTTGCATTGCTCCGCAGGAACGAAAGCATCGGCTGGTAATGCCGTCCGTCATGTTTTCTGTTATGCCTTCTTCCTCCAGTCATAAATCAACTGGATGATTACACCGAAAACCCCCAGGCCGCCGCCGAGCAGGACGCCAACCGTGCCGCCGGCAAACGTGGCAAAGCCCACCGGTTCGACATCCTGCCAGGGCATGATGTGCCGGAAAAAATCCGGCGACATTTTGCCCGCGCCAAAACCAAACGCGCCGCCCATGAGCAAACCAGTCAAGGCCGCTCCCGATACCGTGATGAAGGTCTTTTGTATGGTCATCGGATGATATTTTTAGGGGGGGTAACAAGATGGCATGGCCACCTCTGCCTGCCCACACAGAACGGTTATAATTCCAAAGTGAAGTGATGGCAAGTGATGTTCATGCGATTCCGCAGGTAAAACCGGTGCGCGCCAAAGCGGTGGACGGCCGAATCCAGATCCAGCCCCTGGCAGTTCTCCGCCCGGGCGAATTCGCACAGCCAATCGAACAGCTCCTTGCCCAGTCCGCTCGACCGCGTCTGCTCATCCGTCACCAGGTCATCCACGTAGCAAAACCGTCCCCAACCAAGACTATGCATCAGCCTGAACCCGGCCACAGCCCCCACTTTCTCCCCGCTCCGGATATAAGCCAGCTTGAACCCCTCGCCAACCTGCCGCTGGACCGCCGCCACAAAATCCGATTCGTTCAGGTGTGGACGCAACTGCGCCATTACCGGCCAGCATGCGCGAATCTCATCCTCAGTCTGGGCAATAATGACAGCCATGGTGTTTTCAAATATCAAGGGTACCGGCGCGAACGCAACCTGCCAGCCTGACAGGCTTAATGTTGTAATGGGTTCACGCCTATGGGCATGCTATTGGGCGCATATATGATGTCAACGCCGGTTTCTCGACATTGGATGTTGGGCGTTCGATGTTGGACTGTTGGATGTTCCCCCTCCGGCCTTCCTCCGCTTTTGGCTTTAACCTTCGCCCATTTTAGCGCAAACTGTCATCATGTCAGGACTCATCGCCATTGTAGGCCGCCCGAATGTCGGCAAATCTGCGCTTTTCAACCGTATCGCGGGGAAGCGCATTGCCATTGTTCACGATATGCCCGGCGTGACCCGCGACCGCGTGATGGCCGAGGTCGAATGGCATGGCCTGCCGTTCACCCTCGTGGATACGGGCGGCATCGGCCTGCTCCGGCGCGAGAAGTCCACGGACATCATCGTCAAAGCCGCCGTGGCCCAGGTGCAGCTGGCCATTGATGCGGCGGATGCCATCATCTTTGTCGTCAACACCCAGGAAGGCGTCCAGCCGCTCGACCGTGAAGTCGCCAGCCGCCTGCGCGAATCCGGCAAGCCCGTGCTCGTCGCGGCCAACAAAGTGGACAATCTCAACGCCGAAAAGGACGTCGATGAATTCGCCGCCTTCGGTTTCAGCAAGATTTTCCCCGTCAGCGCCATTCACAGCATCGGCATTGAAGCCCTCATGGATGCGGCCACGTCCTACCTGCCGGCCCCCGCCCCCGCTCCTGAACCGGAGCCCGGTAGCGAAGCCGAGAACGCCGATGCGGCCGCTGCCGCCGCCGAAGCTGAGGCCGAAGCTGCCGCCGAAGCCACGGATGAAACCAGCGACGCGCCGCCTGCGCGCAAGCCCCTGCGCGGACCCACCGGTCCCCTGAAGATCGCCATCGTCGGCCGGCCGAACGTCGGCAAGTCCTCCATTATTAACGTGCTGACCAATTCGGAGCGTGTCATCGTTTCGCCCATTGCCGGCACCACCCGCGATTCCATTGACGTGCCGTTTGAGGTGGAAACCGATGGCGTCCGCCAGAAATACATCCTCATTGATACCGCCGGCATGCGCAAAACCCGGCGCGTGGACGACACCGTGGAGTTTTTCAGCGTGCAGCGCGCGCAGGATTCCATTGCGCGCAGCGATATCACGGTGCTCGTGATTGACGCCGAAATGGGTATTACCGAGCAGGACAAGAAGATTGCGGACGTTATCGTCGAAGAACGCCGCGCCTGCATTGTCGTCATCAACAAATGGGATTTGTTCGCCGATGAAGTGAAGAAGGCGCGCGAAGAGGAAATTGAAAAGCGCGAAATCAAGAAGCGCACCGAAGGCCAGCAGCGGGATCTGACCACGCTCGGCGAATTCGGCACCTGGGTGCAGGATAAGCTGTTTTTCCTCGATTACGCGCCCGTCATCTTTACCTCCGCCAAAAACGGCTTCCACCTAGACCGCCTGCTGGAGGCCGTCCGCTATGTGGCCGCCCAGTTGCAGCAGAAGATTCCCACGGCCATCCTGAACCGCACGCTGCATGATGCCGTGGAGCATCGCCAGCCCGTGAGTTCCGCCGGCTACCGCCTGAAATTTTTCTATGCCACCCAGGTGCGCCTCGCGCCACCCACGTTCCTGCTGTTTGTGAATCGCGACGATCTGCTCTCCGATCAATACAAGAAATACCTCTGCGGCGAGATGCGCACGGCGTTTGGCTACGAAGGCTGTCCGATTGTGCTTGTGCCCAAGACCCGCAATAAAACCATCGCCCCCGTGCGGAAAACCAAGCCGTTGCACACCAAATTCCGCCCCGGCGGCGAGCAGACCAAACGCCGTACCCGCGTGGGTGGCTTTTCCCGCCGTCAATCCGGCAAAAAGAAGTGATTTAATAGGGTGGCGGACGGTCCGGGAATCCGAATTGCAACTTTGGCGTTAAAAGTTATTCACAGGTGTGAATAACTTTGTAAATAGCACGCCTTTTTTCAACCCAAAATCGCTTAAACCCCGCGATTTTATTGGGGAAAATCAACACTTCAAAATATTTCAAAAATTCCTTGAAATCCACAACATATGGTGTCAGTATGGCTCCCGTTCCCCCACTAATGGGGTAGTAAAGTTGGCCAGAAGAGTCCACTTTTCTGGAAAATTAACAATTTACCGCCTAAAACGTCTCGGATGTGTTTTCTCCCTGAACTGCTTTAGGTAAAACCGTCGAAAAATTGGAGTTTTACATGATTGATGCACGTGAAGATGTCTCGGCGCCCGCGCCGAAAAATGCCGGCCGCCGTACGGCCAAAGTGTCCGCCACCCGCCCGATGAAAAAGACCAAAGCCGGGGCCCGCAAATCACTCGCCATTCCGCGATTGTTCAGCGATGCCAAAGTGAAGCCCTTCGACCAGATCGAATGGGAGAAGCGCACCGCCGAAATCACCGACGATAGCGGCAAGGTGATTTTCAAGCAGGAGAACGTGGAAGTGCCGAAGTCCTGGTCCCAGCTCGCCACGAAAGTCGTGGTGTCGAAATATTTTTACGGCGAACAACACACGGCCGAGCGCGAAACCTCCGTGCGCCAGCTCATTCACCGCATCACCCGCACGATTGCCAACTGGGGCGTCGCCGATGGCTACTTCTCCAAGGCCGATGGCGAGATCTTTTACGAAGAACTGACCTGGCTGTGCGTGAACCAGTTTGGCGCCTTCAATTCGCCGGTGTGGTTCAATGTGGGCCTGTTCCATGAATACAAGGTCGGCAAGAACTCCGGCAAGGGCAACTGGTTCTTCAACCGCCAGACCAAGCAGGCCGAACGTGCCGCCACCCAATATGAATATCCGCAGGGCAGCGCCTGCTTCATTCAGTCCGTGCAGGACAACATGGAAGACATCATGCATCTCGCCTACAGCGAAGCCATGCTGTTCAAATACGGTTCCGGCACCGGCACCGACCTCTCGCCTATCCGTTCCAGCCGCGAAAAGCTGAGCGGCGGCGGCCGCCCCAGCGGTCCTCTCAGCTTCCTGAAGGTCTATGACCAGGTCGCCAACGTGGTGAAATCCGGCGGCAAAACCCGTCGCGCCGCCAAAATGAACACCCTGCGCGACTGGCACGGTGACATCGAAGAGTTCATTGATGCCAAGCAGAAGGAAGAAAAGAAGGCTTGGGCGCTGATCGAGCAGGGTTATGACGGTTCTTACAATGGCGATGCCTACGGCAGCGTGATGTACCAGAACGAAAATCTGTCCGTGCGCGTGAGCGATGAATTCATGTCCGCCGCGGTCAACGGCCAGGAATGGTGGACCCGTACCGTCACCGGCAGCAAACCGCTGGAAAAGAAGAACGCCGGCGTATTGCTCGATAAAATCGCCGAAGGCACCCATATTTGCGGCGACCCCGGCATCCAGTACGACGGCGCCATCCAGAAATGGCACACCTGCAAAGGCACCGAACCGATTCACTCCACCAATCCGTGCAGCGAATACGTGTTCATCAACAACACCGCCTGCAACCTGGCCTCGCTGAACCTGATGAAGTTCAAGTCCGACGACGGCAAGTTCAATGTCGAACGCTTTAAGGCCGCCGTGCGTCTGTTCATCACCGCGCAGGAAATCGTGGTGGACAATGCCAGCTATCCCACCAAGGAAATCGCGGAAAACTCCCATATCTTCCGTACCTTGGGTCTCGGTTTCGCCAATCTCGGCTCCCTCTGCATGAGCTACGGTCTGCCCTATGACTCCGATGAAGGCCGCGCGCTCGCGGGCGCCATCACCGCCGTCATGACCGGCCATTCCTACGAACAGAGCGCCGAAATCGCCGCCTGTGTCGGTGCTTTCGCCGGCTATAATGACTCCCGCTGCTCCGGCGTCGCCAAAACCGTCGCCAAGAACAACGTGGAATCCATGCTCGGCGTCATCAAGTCCCATCGCGAAGCGGTGGAAGAAATCCATCCGAGCGCGGAATTCGGTTTCCTCAAGGACGAAGCCCGCAAGTGCTGGGATCGCGCCCTGGTGCGCGGCCGCGAAGTGGGTTACCGCAATGCGCAGGTCACTGTACTCGCGCCCACCGGCACCATCGCCTTCCTCATGGATTGCGACACCACCGGCATCGAACCCGACATCGCCCTGGTGAAGTATAAGCTGCTCGCCGGCGGCGGCATGCTGAAGATCGTGAACCGCGGCGTGCCAGACGCCCTGCGCCGCCTCGGCTATGCCGAGACCGAAGTCACCCGCATCATTGCCCATATTGAGAAGTACGACACCATCGAAGATGTGGACGACAAGGGCACCGCCGTGAAGAGCGGCCTCAAGCCCCAGCATCTGCCCGTGTTTGACTGCGCCTTCAAGCCCGCCCAGGGCAAGCGCAGCATCGGTTATCTCGCCCATTTGAAGATGATGGGTGCCGCCCAGCCGTTTATCAGCGGCGCCATCTCCAAGACCGTCAACATGCCCAATGAAAGCACCGTCGCCGAAATCCGCGACACCTACGTGCAGGCCTGGAAGATGGGGCTGAAGTGCGTGGCCATCTATCGCGACGGCTCCAAGCGTTCGCAGCCGCTGAACACCAAGAAGACCAACGAAGGTGGCGATAAGGCCGCCGTCGGCGCTGCCAACGCCGCTGCCGCCGCCGCCGCGCCCGCGCTCGAAACGCGGATCAAGGAGCTGGAAGCCGAAGTCGCCAACCTGCGCGACGAAGCCGGCCAGCCGCTGCGCCGCCGCCTGCCGGATACCCGCACAGCCGTCACCCACAAGTTTGACATCGCCGGCCACGAAGGTTACCTCACCGTCGGCCTCTTCGAGGACGGACGGCCGGGCGAACTGTTCATCACCATGTCCAAGGAAGGTTCCACCATTGGCGGCCTTATGGACAGCATCGGCACCCTCACCAGCCTCGCCTGGCAGTACGGCGTGCCGCTGGAAGCTCTCGTCCGGAAATTCGCGCACCAGCGCTTTGAACCGAGCGGTTTCACCAAGAACCCGGAAATCCGCAACGCCTCGTCCATCACGGACTACGTGTTCCGCTGGCTGGCCTTCCAGTTCATGCCCGGCTATCGCGAAACGATGACGGCGGTGCGCACCCAGCCCGAGCTGGCCATGCCCGGCCTCCTCGAGGAGATGAAAAAAAAAATAAACCGGCCAGTGCCTGAACTGCCGGTGGCCGACGACACCGACATCATCGAAGCCAAGAGCTTGAAAGACCCGAAAACCGCGAGCCGTCACCTGACCCTGACCTCGATGATCACCAACCAGCAGGATGCCCCCACCTGCCCGAACTGCGGCAACGTGGTCGTCCGCAACGGCGCCTGCTACAAGTGTCTGAACTGCGGCGAAAGTCTGGGTTGCTCGTAAGTTCGTAGTCCTTTCCAGCAAGGCCGGAGAACACAAGTTCTCCGGCCTTTTTGCTTTTTTGGGGGAGACAGAGCCGGGCATAGTGGCTGCGCCGCCATGTCGCAGAACAGGGCGATGGCGACGCTTCCGTCGCGGAGTGACCGGATGACAATAGCCCGGCGTTTCAACGCCGGGTCCGGAATATAAACGGGGTTCGTCCCGGCGGGACGGCTGACTGTCAGTGGCAAGGGGCGGCATCTGCGGTCAATCAGCGCTGCACATCATCATCGAACAAATGCCTCAATAAAGCACCTATCAGCTAGCATTGCCCACATCTGCCAGATTGTAACTAAGCTGACTGATAACGAAGAATACCAGGTAAGATTTGCAGCACTTGCCTCCGCAGGGCGAATTAAGCGAATACCATAACCGAGAATCGCCAGGCCGAGAATTCCACCGCCGAGATGGAAGCGAAGAAATGCCCTCGTAATTCCTGCAAGTGGAATCATGCTGTCACCCTCTGGCGTGAGGTGGTATTGGAGGTAGATGCTGATTCCTTGAAACAATATCCATGCATAAATCACTGCGAGCGTCGTGACAATCCAGACACCAATGACCACCGGCAGAACAATTTTTCTTGGAACCAACATGATATGGTGGTAGTACAGACTAAGAATGAGCCGCAATTTTGTGGTTTATCATCTTCAACGAATTCGGTTGTAATCCATTTTTTCTAACGTGTC
>CAIJGS010000074.1 GCA_903820285.1 uncultured Verrucomicrobia subdivision 3 bacterium
CGTATAGTTCAGGTTCACCGGCACCTTGCCGCACAGGAACGCTGCGTGATTCACCAGCGCCCCCGGCACGCCGGGCGGCAGGAAGATGCCCACCATGGACTGCCCGCGCCAGACGGTTTGCAAACGTCCGGCCAGGAAAACCGTTTTGGTCAGCGCCGTGCCGAAGTTGATCTTGCCGCTGAACGGATCGGTCATGGCGAAGGTGCGGGGCTGACGGCGGCAGGTGCGCACAAACGCGCGCGGCAGCGTATCCATGTGGGCCCGGCGCTGGGACCACGCATCTACCAGCAATTCCTCCACCGCTTCGCGCACGGCAAAGGGAGTTACATTGGCGGCTAACGGTTTGCCAAAGCTCACCGTGACCGGATGCGGCAGGTGCGCGCCCAACAACCGGATGAATTTCGCATGCTTGTAGCTGAGCGGACCGCCGATGACATTGTCCAGCGCCACGGGAATGACCGGCGCTTCCAGACCTTCCATGATGCGCTCGAAGCCGCGCCGAAACGGCAGGAGCAAACCCGTGCGTGTGATCTGGCCCTCGGCAAAAATGCAGACCAGTTCGCCCTGCTTGATGGCATCGCTGGCGGCTTGCAGCGCCTTGAGCAATTCGCGCGGACGCTGCTCTGCCGACACCGGGATCGCCCCCAGGGCCTTGGCAAACGGGCGCACCCACCACTTTTCATAAATGCCCTTGTACATCAGGAACCGCACCGGCCGGCCGCAGCCCAGCCCCACCATCACGGCATCCGCAAAGGAAACATGATTGCACACCAGCAACGCACCGCCCTTGGCCGGAACGTTATCCCGGCCAATGAAGGTGAACCGGAAGAAAATCCAGGAGAGCCGGCGGATCACGAAGCGCAGCAGCGAGCCCGGCAGCAGCACCCAGACGTAAATGGTGGCCGCCAGCGCCGCCGCCGCGATGACGAGAAACATATGCGGCGGCGTGATTTTGAAAACCACCGCCAGCAGGGAGTAAACCCCCGAGGCCAGAAAAATGCCCACGAAGGACAGCAGATTGGCTGCCGCCAGAATGGCACCTTTTTCTTCCGGCTTCGGTTGATGCTGCAACAGCGCCGAGATCGGCACAATAAAGAAGCCGCCAAAGAAACCCAGCCCGGCCAGTTCCGTCGCCACCATGCCGAAGGACAGGCCGCTCTTGCCCAGCAATACGGCAAAGATCGTCAGCCCCAGCGCGCCGAGCGGAATCAGGCCGCGTTCGATGCGCCCGGCCGAAAGCCCGCCCGCCGCGAAACTGCCCAGCCCAATGCCAATCGCCGTGGCCGCCTGCAAATAACCCGTCATTTCCGGGCTCGTAATATGGAGGGTGTCCGACGCGTAAACCACAATGATGAATTGCATCAGCGCCGCGATTGCGAAGAAATAGGTATTGCCCACCACCGCCATCAGCAAGGTCTGGTCGCGGCGAATCGCCTGGATTTGTTTCCACAGATCCACAAAGAAAAGCGGTTCAAATTTCTTGGCCGGATTGGCGGCGGGAATGTTCGTAATGCCCCGGCTGGTCACCAGACCCACCACCGCCAGCCCAATCAAAATGATGCCGGCCCAGCCCAGTTGCTGGCCAAACAGTTTGCACAGCCAGCCGCCCGCCACCGTGCCGCCGATGATGGCGATGAAGGTGGTGAGTTCCAGCACCCCGTTGCCCCAGGAAAGCTTGCTGTCCGGCAGAATTTCCGGGAGCAGGCCGTATTTGGACGGGCCGAATATCGCGCTGTGCACCCCCATCAGAAACACGCACGTCAGCGTCACATACAGATGACCGCTCGACAGCCCATACAGGGCTAGCAGCATTACAAAAATTTCAAAAATCTTCACCCCCGAGGTCACCGTGCGCTTGCTAAAACGGTCGGCCAGATACCCGCCCGCCATCGAGAACAGAATGAACGGCAGCGCAAACAGCGCGCCAATGACACCCACCAATTGTTTGCGCTCCGACTCGGGCAGACTCATCTGCATGACCAGCGTGATGACCAGCCATTTTAAGGTATTATCGCTAAACGCCCCCTGCGACTGGGTCACAATGAGCGCCCAGAACCCCCGGGAAGATTCCGGGGCGGCCGGCTGATTTGCCTTATTATTGTCGTTCATGTGTCCAACAGTAGCGCCAACCTGGGTTTACTGGTTAATCGAAAAACTTTGCCGGAACATCGCATGAACCGATGCCCGGCAAAAGCCTGAAGTTTCAAAGTACAGAAATGCGGGACACGAATTTCACGAAGGAGCACGAATTCGTAAAAAAGAGATGGCAATAGAACAACAGCTGGTTGACGACTATTATCGATAAGGGGTCAGTCAATAGTAATGTGCTATTCGGTCCACGTTTCATCCCCCACGTTGGCTGTCGCCCTCACTTCGGCTGCCCATAAACAAATTCTCGCCATCTTCCATTCACCATCCTCGCTTCGGCCTCCCTCTTTGCATTCCTCCCTCACCTCAGCGTCTTCGCGTTAATCCTATTCACCATCTGGGTTAATCCGCGTCCATCTGTGGTTAAAAAATCTTTGTTTTCGCCCTCCGCCATAATGCGTCTTTAACGATAAAACATTGGCTTTTTCCCGAATTGGGGAAATTTTCCCACGGCTTTTCCGCCCGACCCCATTTTCACCCAATGTTTACGCGGGTTTCTTTAAATCAGTTTTCCTGATTTCTCCCAATTTTCAAATTTCGACCTCATTTTTCCCCAATAACCACGGCCCTCCCACCCGAGTGCGCTGTGAGCGCGTATTATTTTTTCCGAGGAC
>CAIJGS010000075.1 GCA_903820285.1 uncultured Verrucomicrobia subdivision 3 bacterium
ACCGTCAGTCTGGACGCCTCCAAGGTGGTGAATGTCACCCCGCGCTATGCCAAGTTGCTTTCCGGTAACGGCGAAGTAATCGGCTGGGAAAACATCGAACTCATCAGCGACCGCCCCTTTAAAATCTGGGAGGAGGAATTCAAGAAGTGCAAGGACCTGTTCCCCGACCGCATCCTCATCGCTTCCATCATGGAGGAATACAGCAAAGACCGGTGGGTGGAACTCGTGGAACGTTCTCAAGCCTGCGGCGTGGATGCCTTTGAACTGAACTTCTCCTGCCCGCACGGTTTGCCGGAACGCAAGATGGGCGCGGCCATGGGGCAGGACCCGGATATCCTGGAAGAAGTCTGCGGCTGGGTGAAATCCGCCGCCACCAAACCGTTCTGGGCCAAGATGACGCCGAATATCACCCACATTGAAGACCCGAGTCGCGCGGCTCTGCGCGGCGGTGCCACCGGTCTCGCCGCCATCAATACCATCCGCAGCGTCTGCGGCGTGAATCTCGAAACGCTCCGGCCCGAGCCCACTGTGGAGGGTTACACCACGCCCGGCGGTTACTCCAGCAAGGCGGTCAAACCCATTGCCCTCCGCATGGTCATGGAAGTCGCCCAGCTCATCCGCAAGGAATTCCCCGGGCGCTCCCTCTCCGGTCTCGGCGGCATCGAAAGCGGCAAGGACGCCGCGGAATTCATCCTGCTCGGGGCCGACACCGTACAGGTCTGCACCGGCGTCATGAAGTTCGGCTATGAATGCGTCAAGCCCATGTGCGATGAACTCCTCGCCTTCATGGAGCACCACAAATTCGAAACCCTCGCCGACTTCAAAGGCAAGAGCCTCGACTATTTCACCACCCACGCCGACTTGGTAAAACGCCAGACCGAACGCAAAGCCGCCCAAAAAGCCGCCGCCGCCGCCAGCCAGGTGGTGAAAGCCGACGGCGAATGGCGCGGCGATGACTTTGTGAAACAGTCCGATGCTTTGTCGCGCTGACGGAAGAATGAAGCTCCAAACACCAAACCATCTCGCTGCAACCTCTGCGGCATTTGCCCAGCGTGTGAACCACCCAGCCGCATGGCGGACACGAAACGCGGCAACTGTTTCCCCCTCTCCCCGGGGGAGAGGGCCGGGGTGAGGGCGAGCGTTCCACCAAAAAATATAAAACATCAAGCCAAAGAATTGCACCTCATCTTTGCCAGCATCTATCGAAAATAATCAGAAGATGGCACTCCCAACCTCCAACCCAAAAACGGTTAATATCCAAACCGGCCATCAAAGCCGCCAAGGACGGATTTTAATTTTGAAGTTTGGAGTTTCTCTGGAGCTTGAATGTTGGTGCTTGGAGCTTTTTTAACATGACCAAACCCCTCACCCCCTGCCCCTCCTACATTGGCGGCGAATGGCTGCTGACCACCACCGCCGGCACCCCGGTATTCAACCCGTCCACCGGCGAAATCATCGCCGAGTGCCCCGCCGGCTCGGTCGCTGAAGTAAACGCCGCCGTCGAGGCCGCCGCCGCCGCCTTCCCCGCGTGGATGGAAACACCGCCCGTGGAACGCGCCCGCGTGCTGTTCAAATTCAAAATGCTCCTCGAGGAAAATTTTGAGGACATCGTCCGCTGCAACACCCGCGAACACGGCAAGACCCTCGTCGAGTCGCGCGGCGATGTGAAGCGCGGCATGGAGGTCGTCGAATTCGCCTGCGGCGCGCCGTCCATGCTCATGGGCGAAATTCTCGAGAACGTGGCGCGCGGCATTGATTGCGAAGCCATCCGCCAGCCCTTGGGCGTGTGCGTCGGCATCACGCCGTTCAACTTTCCCGCCATGGTGCCGCTGTGGATGTATCCCATTGCCATCGCCTGCGGCAACACCTTCGTGCTCAAGCCTAGTGAAAAAGTTCCGCTCACCGCCCTGAAAATCGCGCGCCTGCTCGAACAGGCCGGCCTGCCCAAAGGCGTGCTGAACATCGTGCACGGCGGACGGGAAGTGGTGGATGCCCTCCTCACGCATCCCAAGGTGAAAGCCATCTCCTTCGTCGGCTCCACGCCCATCGCCCGGTACATTTACGAGACCGGCACCAAGCACGGCAAACGCGTGCAATCCAATGGCGGCGCCAAAAATTACGTCATCCTCATGCCCGATGCGGATGTGGAGAATTCCACGCGCGGCCTCATCGAGGCCGCCTTCGGCTGCGCCGGTGAACGTTGCATGGCAGGGTCCACCGCCGTCATCGTCGGCGCGGCGGAAAAAACCGTGCTCCCCACCCTCATCGAAGCCACCCGCCGCCTCAAAGTCGGTCCCACCGACCGCGAAGCTCAGCCGGACATGGGCCCCGTGATCACCCGCCAGCATCGCGACCGCGTCGAGCAGTTGATCGAGGCCGGTCTCAAAGAAGGCGCGCAAATTCCCGCCGACGGCCGCGGTGCCAAATCCACCGAAGCGCCCAACGGCTTCTATATCGGTGCCACCATTCTCGATCATGTGCAAACCGGCATGACCGTGGCGAAAGAAGAAATTTTCGGCCCCGTCCTGAATGTGATGCGCATGGAGGATTTGGACACCGCCATCGAGCTCGCCAACAAATCCGCCTACGGCAACGGCGCCTCCATCTTCACCCGCTCCGGCAAGGCCGCCCGCGAATTCAAGCACCGCGTCAAGGCCGGCATGGTCGGCATCAACATCGGTGTCCCCGCCTCCATGGCCTGGTTCCCCTTTAACGGCTGGGATGAATCCTTCTTCGGCGACCTCCACATGCAGGGCAAGGAAGGCATCCAGTTTTTCACGCAGTTGAAAGTCACCACCAGCCGCTGGTTCAGTTACGGCGAAGGTGACATCTGGCACCGCTAAACTTTAACCCATAACTTCACAAACATTATGGACCCATTCATGCAAGCCACCATTGAGGAAGCCAAAAAAGGCCGGGCCGCCGGCGGCATCCCCATCGGTTCCGTCCTCGTCTGCGACGGCAAAATCATCGGGCGCGGTCACAACCAGCGCGTCCAGCATGGCAGCGTCATTCACCACGGCGAAATGAACTGTCTGGAAAACGCCGGTCGCCAGCCTGCCTCCGTCTATGCCCGCTGCACGCTCTATACCACACTGTCCCCCTGCCCCATGTGTTCCGGCGCGATCCTGCTCTACAAAATCCCGCGCGTGATCGTCGGCGAAAATGTCACTTTCATGGGCGATGAAGATCATCTGCGCCGCGCCGGCGTGGAAGTGACCGTCGTTCAAAACGAGGAATGCATAAAACTGATGCGCGATTTCATCGCCGACTGCCCCGAATTGTGGAACGAAGATATCGGTGTGTAAAACCGGCCATCCTGCATGACCACCACCGCCGCCCCGCTCAACCCCGCCGCTGAAGTCAGCGACAGCAAACTCTGTAACGACGATCTCGCCCCAGTGCCCGCCGCGCAACGCCGCTGGGGCGCGCTGAGTTTTGCCTCGTTGTGGATTTCCATGGCCGCCTGCATCCCCACCTACATGCTCGCGTCTTCGCTCATCAGCGGCGGCATGAACTGGTGGGAAGCCGTGCTCACCATCTTCATAGCGAACCTCATTGTCCTGATCCCGATGATTCTGAATGCCCACGCCGGCACGCTATACGGCATTCCCTTCCCCGTTTATTGCCGCGCCGCGTTTGGCACCTGGGGCGCCAATATACCCGCCCTGCTCCGGGCCTTGGTGGCCTGCGGCTGGTTTGGCATCCAGTCGTGGATCGGTGGCGAGGCCATCTACAAGATCTGCACCGTCATTCTGCACCTTACGCCTGCCCCGGCCACCAACTGGCTGGGCATTACCGGCGGCCAGTTCCTCTGCTTCCTCCTGTTCTGGAGCATCAACATGTGGGTGGTCTGGCGCGGCATCGACACCATCCGCTGGCTGCTGAATATCAAGGCCCCGCTGCTCATTGCCCTCGGCCTGCTCCTGCTCGCGTGGGCCTACCGCACCGCCGGCGGCTTCGGTCCGATCCTTTCCCAGCCGTCGCAATTCGAACCCGGCCAGCCGCAGGCCGGCAAATTCTTCGCCTATTTTTTTCCCGCCCTCACCGGCATGATCGGCTTCTGGGCCACGCTGTCGCTGAACATCCCCGACTTTTCCCGCTACGCCAAGTCCCAGCGCGACCAGGTCATCGGCCAGGCGCTCGGTCTGCCGGCCACCATGGCGCTGTACGCCTTCATCGGTGTTGCCGTCACTTCGGCCACCACCATCATCTTTGGCAAAACCATCTGGGACCCCGTGGAAGTATTAACCCGGTTCCAAAACCCCGCCGTCCTCGTCCTGGCCATGGTCGCCCTGTGCATCGCCACGCTCGGCACCAACATCGCCGCCAACGTCGTCTCCCCCGCCAACGACTTCGCCCATCTCGCCCCGAAGAAAATTTCCTTCCGCACTGGCGGCTTCATCACCGGCATCGTCGGCGTGATCATGATGCCTTGGAAACTGGTCGCCGATCCCACCGGCTACATCTTCACCTGGCTTATCGCCTACAGTGCCCTCCTTGGCCCGATCGGCGGCATCTTGATCGCCGACTACTTCGTCTGGCGGCAACGCAAACTCAACCTCGCCGCCCTCTATCAAACCACTGGCGAATATCAGTATTCCCATGGCATCAGTTGGGTCGCCATCATCGCCCTGATCACGGGGGCGCTGCCCAGCCTGCCCGGTTTTTTGGTGAATATAAAAATCCTGGCAGCCACCAGTGTCCCCCCCGCCCTCACCAACCTCTACAACTACGCCTGGTTCATCGGCTTCGGCCTCGCCTTCACCGTCTATTTGGCGTTGCGCCGGATCGCGCCCAAACTTTGAACCGAAAACCGAAGTTGCGCCCCGCCCCGGTACTTGCATTCCTGTTCACTGCAACCGGAAAAACACCGTCCCCGACGCATTCGTCACCTGCAGCCCCACAAACCGCACCCCGTTGGTCACCGTCACCCAATTCGTGGAGGCCAGGCTCGTGGACATCTGCACCACAAAATTACTGCCGATGGTGTTTGCCAGGTACGGCAAAATCACCACCGGGTGATTGCTGTAAGTGGTGATCCCCGCCGCCGGCATGGATGGCTGCCACGGCGCGGTTGGAAAACCGCCGTAGCTGGCCCCCCAACCCGTGGTGTTGGCGCGGTAATAATTCGTCAAATTGCCGTCCGAGAGGTAAACACTCTGGGCAAGGGTGGGCGCGTCGCCGTAGAAATAAACTTTCCGCAGGCCGTAACACAAATAAAACGCCTGCTGCCCGATGCTCGTAACCTCGCCGCCGATGAACACGTTCGTCAGGCCGCTGCTCTCGAATGCATATGGCCCGATACTGGCCACCGGCAGGCCGTTCGTCATGGCCGGAATCACCACCGACCCGCCGGAACCGGTGTAGGCCGTGAGCGTGAGCGCGCCGTTATTGGTGGTGAAGGTGAATTGCGCTTGCGCCACCGCCGGCAGCAGAGCGAAGACCGCCAGCTGAAGCCAGCCTGGCAGCCGCGACAATTTGGTTTTCATGGCGGCTTACTGGAGCGCATAAGCCGTGCCAATTCAATTTGGCCACATTCGTTGGGTGTTTGCCAGCGACGGATGCCGGCCACGCGTGAATCTCACGCATTGGAGTGAAATATTCACACCCCGGTTAAACCCCAAAATCTTCATGGCACCACCATTTTACCCGCCTGGGATGGCCGGCCGGTTCGGGCCCGCGCAAACTCATTATCGCCCCGCATCTCTGCCGCTGGATTCGTGTTTCCTAGGGTTTATTCGCGGATCGGCCGAATCGTTCCCGCTTCCGGCCACTGCGGCAGTTCATCCGCCGCAATAAACCAAAGCTGATCCTGCGCCACCCAGCCGGTTTCATCATTCGCCGTGCGGACAAAATAATACTTCCCGCGCACCGACTGGCACCGCACCATCTCCCCGGCCGCAAACCGTGAACGCACCTGGGCCGTCAGTGTCGGCGTCTGCCGGAGCGGCACATTTACTGCCCGGATCACCGCCAGTTTGGTGCGGCCATGGATTCCCGCCAGTGCCGGCAACGTCAGCACAACCGTCCCCAATGCCACCGCTGCCAGCAATTGCGGCCAGACCGATTTACGCCACCGGAAAATCCCAGGCAATAACACCAGCGCCACCGCCAGCCATAAACTGACCGCCGCCAATCCCGCCCACAGATTTACCGGCAACCACGTGGAATACTTTTCCGTCCACGTCACCGACAATTCTGAAAACTGGCCCAGCCCATTCACAAACCGCAGACTCGCCGCCGCATTCGTCTGGTACGGATTGATCCACAGCGCCCGCTGCCACGACAGCACCGCCTCGCCGGCATGACCCGCCTGCCACGCGGCATTGCCAAAATTGTGCCATGCCTCCGCCGAGGGCGCGCGCTTGAGTTCGCCTTGGAAAAACCGCGCGGCATTCGTGAACTGTCCGGCTTGGTACGCTATCCGCCCGGGCGCGAATACATCCTCCGCCCCTTGCGCTGGCAAATTAAACAGCAGCGCAGCGACCACTGTACACAACATGAAAAGGTGTTTCACCATAGCCGCCTCCCCAGGATTTCCAGCAGCGCTTCCAGTTCCGGCTGCAAGGCCAGCAATGCTTCCGCCGCAGGCGGCTCGTTTCGCAAATCCGCCCGTTCCACCGCCGCGAACAGTGTCCGCACCAGCACATCCGCCGCCGGCCGTACCACCTCTGCCGGCAGTACTGCCAAAATATCGCCGCCCACGAGCGCCGCCGGATTCGCCGCCGTTTCCGGCGCGCACGCCTCGCGCAACGCATTCACCCCCGCGCGCGCAAACGCCACGGCATCCCGATTTCCCGCCGCCTCGCGCAGTAATTGCCGCTGCCGTCGCAGCCCGCGCCGTGCCTGTGTCTTACGCACCACTTCCGGATGCGCCGCGAGATACCGACGACGACGATCCCAATACCACAGCCCCGAAAGCACCAGCGCCGGCACCAGCTGTACGATCCCAAAACCCGCCCGCTGCTGCCACGGCCGCAAACTACCTGCAAAATGCACCGGCCGCGCCACCAGACCCGCGAGCGGTAATGGCGGCGGCTCCGCACTCGCGGCCGCCACCGGCAGATTGGTATCCGCAGCCTGAACCATCCCTGCCACCGGCGGCATCACCTGCACGTTGATCGCGGGGATTGTCAGGTCTAGATAAATCCCCCGGTCCGGATCAAAATAGCTAAACGGTATGGACGGCGTGGACAGCAGTCCGGCCCGCTGCGGTATCAGCGTGTACCGGAAAATATTGCTGCGCTGCTGCTCAATCAGAATCGCCGGCGTCTTGTCCGGTGCCGGCGGAAACGCCTGCCAATCCGGTCCGTCCGGACACTTCGGCGGCACTAGCCGGCCCAGATTGCCCTCGCCCGCCACCGTCACCACCAGGTCCATCGGATCACCCGCTCGCACCGGCTGCGGCGTTGCCACCGGTTGCATCACGGCGAAGCGGCCGATCAACCCCGTAAATCCCGGCAGCGCTCCCTTGGGCAGATGATTCACGTGCATAACCGCCGGCAGCGATTCGTACAGCGGCTGATAGCCTGGAAAAGTGTTCTGCAATGATCCCGGCCCGGGCCGCCGCACCACCATCGCCTGCGCCACCAGTTTTGAATCGCCTTCCCGCACCGGCACCACCGCAATGCTATCTATCAAGGCGGATACCGACTGACCATCATAATCCCGCAACACCCGCCGTTGCGACCCGGGGATCGAATCATAAATAAAATCATCGCCCTCTCCCTTCAGGCTGCCGAGGCCGTAGATGCTGTTGTCGCCCGGATCAAGGGCCGCCACCGGCACGGATATTTCCTGCCCGATATAAAAATTGCCCGCCGGCACCTCCACCTGCACCCGGGGCGCCCGCACCATGCCGGCCGTGCCCGCCGGCAATACGGTGAGCGTCTTCTCCGGCACCGGCACGGCGCGGCTGTTCGCGCTGACCGTGAAGGCGGGGATGGTAAACGTCCCCGCCGCGCGCGCCGTCACCCAGAAAATGAACGTGGTACGAAACTGCGTGCCCATGTTGTTGAAACCGATGGTGTGCCCGCTGCCGCCCGCCCGGATTTCCAACTCCGGCGGCGCAACAATTTTTTCGGGTGCCGCCGCGGACTCCGGACTCGCCGTGACCACCAGCCGGAAAATCACCGGCTGTCCCACCGTGGCCATCGGCGGATCAAACTCGGCATCCGCCGTCACGGCCCCTTCCACCGCGCCCATCCGGACGAGCTGTGAAATGGTTGGATCCATCGGCGTGTTCCCCACATTTCCCGGCGGAACCTGCGCGCGCAGCGGCAGGCCACCCGCCAGCCAGAGCAGGGCCATCCGGACAAACAGGTTGTGAACGTGTATTTTCATCACCAGTTGCGCCCGTTCTTTTTCTTGGGCTCCGCCTGCGTATCGCTTACCGACAGTTTCCGGCTCAGGTCCGAATGCAGGGACGACAGCAGCTGCATTGCCTCGTCCGGCGTCAGCGCCTGCTGCTGGCCTTCATTGCCCTGGTTCTCCTGGCCATTGGGATCCGGCTTCTTCGGTTCATCGCCGTCATCCTCATCGCCGCCTTTGGCGCCCTTGCCAGGATCATCGCCGGGCATTTTCTTTTTGAGCGCATCCATTTTCCCCTTCAAATCCTGCTTCAGGTTTCCGAGCATCTGCATCATTGCCGCCAGTTGCTGCTGCTGCTTTTTCAGCGCCTGCAGGTTCCGGTCCACAATGTCGGCATTGAACTTGGCGTTTTCGTAACCGGGCTTCAGCTCGAGCGCGCTCTTGAAATCGCCCCAGGAACGCAGCCAGCGCGCCATCACCTTGTCATTGGTGTCCATGGCATTTTTCACGGCCGTCTGCATCTGTTTCAGACTGTGCGAGGTCAGGCGGCCGAACTGGTAGGCCTCCATGATCTCCGAAAGATCATCCGCCGCCAGCGCCGTATCGGCGCGCTTGATGGCCACAGTACCAAGCCGCTGGTTGGCCCCGGATTGGCTGCCCAAGTCGCCCGCTTTCGGCGCATTCTTCAACATCTCCTGCCCGGCGCGAAAACGCACATAGCCCAGATTATACAATCCCGCCGGCTGGAGCGCGCCGTCATCCGCGGTCACCGCCGCATCCAGCGCCGTCTCCGCGTCATGCAGATTCTTGTCCTTCAACTTCTGCGTCCCCTGATTGAACAGCTCCCGGGAGGTCGGCGGCTGTTCGCTGTCATTTTCGGCCGCCTGAGCAGCGGCAGACAAAAGAAAAAGGCAGACGACCAATGGCAGCTTGTGACTGACTTCCCTTAAAGACGATCTATCCGTAGGCACGACAATTCCAGCACTAGGACTTCCCCCTGAAGCTGGAACCGATTCCCCCTCGCCCCGGGGGAGAGGGCTGGGGTGAGGGCGAGGGTCAGACCATCCAGACCAAATTCCACCCTCCGTCACCTTCCGCCTTGTCCCCAGCAACGATTCCACCACCACCAAAATCAACACCAGCGCCACCGGCACCTGAAAATGGTCCACGCCTTCCTTGCGCGCTGACACAAACGAACGGATGCCCACCTCATTTTCCAGCACCGACCGGATGCGATTCAACCCCTGCCCCAGCGGTCCCAGCGGCTGATACGTTCCATGCGTCACCTCCGCAATTTGCCGCATCGTGGCCTCATCCAACCGGCTCACGACGATCTGCCCCTGCGGATCGCGCAGCGGGGTGCGGTTTCCCTGCGCATCCGTCATCATCAATTCACTGCCCGCCGGCGTGCCCACGCCCACGGTGAAAATCAGCACATTCGTGGCCGCCAGTTCTTTCGCGCGCAAAATGCTAGCCTTCTCCAGGTCTTCGCCGTCGGAAATCAGCACCAGAATCTTGCGCCGGTCATTCTTCGCCACCGCCGCATAACCTTCCGCCAGCGCGCGGCCGATATCCGTGCCCGGCACCGGAATCGTCGTATCATCCACGGCATTCAGCGCATCGCGGAAGGAGTCATAATCAAACGTCAGCGGACATTGCAAAAACGCCTGTCCCGCGAACGCCACCAGGCCCACACGCCCGTGGCTGTAATGCTGGACAAAATCATTGATCGCCAGCTTGGCCCGGCCGATCCGGCTCGGTTTTACATCGGGTGCCTGCATGCTTTCCGAACAGTCCAGCAGGAACACCACATCCTCGCCCAGCGACTCCGACTTCTCCTCCCGTTCCCCCCATTGCGGCCGCGCCAGCGCCAAGCCGATCACAAATATCGCCAGCACCAGCAACGACTGTTTTATGTGACGCCGACCCGCACTATGCCCCCGCAGCATCGCTGCCAGAAATTCCGGGTCCGCCAGCCGTGCGAGTTGCCGCCGCCGCGCCCGGCCCGCATAAATCATCAACAGCACCAGCAGCACCGGTGCCAGCAATGCCAGCACCAGCCAGGCCGGTTCGGCAAAATGAGGATGGGAAAAATCCGGCAGCATCATGGAATCCTCCTTAGCCAGGTCGCGGCCAGTAGCAGTTCCAGTGCCAGCACGCCCAGCGCCGCTCCCAGCGGCCATTGATACAGCGGCGTGTGCTGCGTGAACCGCCGCAGCTTCACATCCGTCTTTTCCAGCCGGTTGATGTCATCGTAAATTCCGGCCAGCTCCGCCTGATTGGTCGCGCGATAATTCTTCCCGTGCGTCACGTGCGCCATCTGCGCCAGCACCGCGTAATTCGCCGGCTGCAATGTGATCGTGGGAATGATGTCCCCGCGCGAATCCAGCCGCAGCACGCCCGTCGCGGGATCAAACGCCGGCAGCCGGCAGGGCGTTTCCTGCCCGATGCCGATCGTGTAAATCTTGATGCCCAGCGCCGCCGCCAAATCCGCCGCCGGGAGCGGATCAATCTCGCCCGCGTTGTTGTCGCCATCCGTCAGCAGAATGATGATCTTGCTCTTGCTGTTCTTGATGGTGCTCAGCCGTTTCACCGCCGAGGCCGTGGCCTGGCCGATGGCCGTGCCCAAATCATGCACCGTGCCGATGTGCACGCGGTTCAGATTTTCCACCAGCCAGTCATGGTTCAGCGTCAGCGGACTAGCCGTGTACGGTTCACCGGAAAAAACAATCAACCCCAGCCGGTCGCTCACCCGCCGCTGGATGAAATCCCGCAGTACCGACTGCGCAATGCTGAACCGCGTGATGCGCTCGGTCGGCTTGCCCATGTCAATGGACATCATGGACCACGATACATCCACCAGCATCACGATATCCACGCCACTCGCCTGCACCTCTGTCTGTTCCCGGGAAATGCGCGGACCCGCCAGCGTCACAATCAGCAGCGCCGCCGTGAGCAGCCGCAGGAAAAACAGCAACCGACCCACACCCGACCGCGCCGGCCGCCCCACCGACCGGGCCAGCTCGGCGCTCGAAAACCGCAACGCCGAAAGCTTCCCCACCCGCCCACGCAGCACCGCATACACCGGTAGCAGACCCAGCAGACCCAGCACCCACGGCGTTTGAAATTCAAAATGCGGCATCATCGCCGGCCCTCCCCGGACACATTCACGCCCTGCTTACGCAACTCCGCTTCGCGCGCCGACTCAATCTGCTCCACCAGTTGTTGCGCCCGGGCCACCGGTTTCAGTGTCACACTCACCGGCACTGAGGAAAATTTAAGCCGGCTGCACTCGCGCAACAAGGTGATGACTTCCGCCTTCACGGTCACCGCCAGCCACGGCGCCACGCCGGGCAGTTGCGCCGCGATCTCCTCCGGCGTCAGTTCCGCCAGCGACAGCTCCGGCAAAGCCGCCGCCAGATAATTGCGCAGCACCCGCGAAACATGCCCCGCCAGCGCGCCGTCTTCCGGCAGCTTGGCGAGTAGAAACAGATTTTGCCGGGCCACTTCCACAGGCGGCACCAGACTCACCAGCCGGGGACGCCGCCACCACCAGATCAGAAAAACCACCGCTACCAGCAAAACTGCCCCGCCAAAACCTATCGCTCCCTGATGCTGCTCCAGAAACGTCGGCGCAACCGGATTCTCCGGCGGACGCAAGTCCGGAATCGTCTCGCCCAAGAGAGCAGAAAATATGGAAGAGGCCGGGTTAAACATGATCAGCTGCGTCGCCACCGGCGGTGTTCAAAGAAATGCTGCAATCGCGGCGCAAACGGCTGTCCCGTCTCCAGCCGCAATGTGTCCACGCCCTCGCGCTGCCAGCCCAGTTCCAGCGCCGCCAGCCGCGCCGCGTTCGCCGCCGCGTACTGTTCGCGCACCGCTGCGCGGCCCAGATTCAGTTCCACCAGTTCGCCCGTCTCCGCATCCTCCAGCGTGGCCAGCCCCGCATCCGGCAGTTCCGCCTCGCGCGGATCATGCAGATGCACACAGATCAGATCATGCCGCGCATTGGTCTGGCCAATGGCCCGCGCCATTTCATGATCCGCCGGCTGCAAAAAGTCGCTCAGCAAAAATACCATGGACCGGTGCCCCAGCCGGTGATTGGCATGCTTCAGCGCCACCCCCACGTTAGTGCCACGGTGTTTCGGCTCAAAAAACAAAATTTCCCGCAGCACCCGCAGCAGATGCCGGCGCCCCTTGGCCGGCGGCACAAACAGTTCCACCTCCTGCGAAAACAGCAGCAACCCCACCTTGTCCCCGCTCCGCGCCGCCGCGAAGGCCAGCGTGCCCGCCACTTCCGCCGCGAGGTGACGCTTGCTCCGCAGCGTGGACCCAAACTCGCCTGAGGCTGAGACATCCACTACCAGGATCATGGTCAGCTCCCGCTCCTCGCGATAGCGCTTCACAAACGGACGCCCCATGCGGTTCGTCACGTTCCAGTCAATGTGTCGCACATCATCGCCCGGCACATATTCGCGCAACTCCTCGAAATCCATGCCCCGTCCCTTGTACGAGGTCAGGTACGCGCCCACCATGGCGTCGTTGGCCAGCCGGCTGGCGGCCACCTCCACCTTGCGCACGGTCTCGATCAGTTCCGCAAGTGCCAGTTCGCGATTCATGGTAAGTGTGCTGGTGAAAGAAATCCGATCCGGGCCCCGCCGTTTAAACAGCCCGAATAAAACGATAATGGCAGCCTCCCAGCCTCTGCGATCTCTGTGTTCTCTGCGGTCATTTAATCCGGAAACTGAAGTTCAGGGCACCGGAATGGTATCGAATATCTTCTTGATGATCGTCTCCGTCGTCACGCCCTGCGACTCCGCCTCGTACGACAAAATAATCCGGTGCCGCAACACGTCCGGCCCGATGGTCTTGATGTCCTGCGGCGTCACATAGCCGCGCCCTTGGAGCAGCGCCCAAGCCCGCGCCGCCAGCGTCAGCGCAATCGTTGCGCGTGGCGACGCGCCAAACTGGATGAAATGCTTCAGGTCCAGCTTGTAATCCGCCGGCTGCCGCGTGGCGAACACAATCTTCACAATGTAATTCCGCACGTCCTCATGAACCTGGATCTGGTCCACCAGCTCCCGCGTGCTCAGAATTTCCGCAATTGTCACCAGCGGTCGCACCTTCGGATTTGCCCGCGTAAACGCCATCGTGTCCAGAATCTTCCGTTCCTCCGCAAAATCCGGATACCCGATCACCACCTTCAGCATGAAGCGGTCCACCTGCGCCTCGGGCAGCGGATACGTGCCTTCCTGATCAATCGGATTTTCCGTGGCCAGCACCAGAAACGGCGACGGCAGCGGCAGCGTCCGGCCACCCAGCGTCACCTGCCGCTCCTGCATCGCTTCGAGCAACGCGCTCTGCACCTTCGCCGGCGCGCGATTGATTTCATCCGCCAGCACCAAGTTCGCAAATACCGGCCCCTTGGTGGCGCTGTACTTGCGCTCCTGTGGATCGTATATCAGCGTGCCAATGATGTCCGCCGGCAGCAGGTCGGGGGTGAATTGAATGCGGCTGAACTCCGCGTGAATCGCCGAGGCCAGCGTCCGCGCCGCCAGGGTCTTGGCCAGACCGGGCACGCCTTCCAGCAGCACATGACCGTTGGCGAGCAACCCCACGAGCAAACGGTCAACCAGATACTGCTGGCCCACAATGGTATTGGCGATTTCGGCGCGCAACCGGCTGATCCAGGCCGAGGTTGCGGCAATCTGTGCATCCAGTTCGGCGGGCGTCAGCGGCGCCGGTGCCGTCGGTGCCGCGGAGACCGTGTTTCCTTCATTTTCTTGGCTCATACGAGAATCAGACATTTATGGTTCGCCATATTATGTGAACCATCCGGACGCATAAAGCAAATGGTGGCAGTTTTTTGCGCCCTCCGCCAACTGCCCATACACCCAACCGGCAATCGTCATTGTGATTGCACTTCCGCCGAAAAATGCAAAGCTGTGAAATAATCTGATTCCGGCCTGCGGCAGGTGACATAGAACCAATCGAAAGTAAATTCCATGAATAAATCCAACTGGCTCATGATGACGTTATTGCTGGCGGCTGCACTGGTCAGCCAGACCGGCTGCAACGACAACAAACCCGCCGCCCCAACTGCTCCAGTTGCCCCGGCTACCACCAACGCTGCCGCTGTTAAATATACCTGCACCATGCACCCCGAAGTCGTGAAAAACGCACCCGGCAGCTGCCCCATCTGCGGCATGACACTGGTGCAAAAACCATAATCGTAAATGGAACTGCCGGGCCACCGCCCAGGCGTCTTCACCATTAGCCGTTAGCGGCCAACACAGGGCAAGCCCGGATGGGGGATCGTTCCCTGCCCCGCCCAAATGACTTTCGCTTGCCCGCCAAATCCGTACCATGACCCGACTCATGTCCGGACGTTTACCGATTTACGAAATTGAACACGACATCATTGACCGCTTGCAGGCCGACAAGCGGTTGATCCTGTCCGCGCCCACCGGCTCCGGCAAATCCACCCAGGTGCCGCAGATGATCCTC
>CAIJGS010000076.1 GCA_903820285.1 uncultured Verrucomicrobia subdivision 3 bacterium
GTTCGGTCGCCTCCTCTTCCGTCAGACCGGTGGGGGTGGTGTTGAGCCGTTGCAAAACCCCGGCGGTGTCGAGGCCGGCGGCGTCGCGCACAAGATCCGCCGTGCGCTGGCCTTGGGCCGGGTTGGTTGCGGTAGGCATAAGCTTTGGTCAGGGATTGGGTTGGTTCCGGATGATCTGGAGCATGGCCTCGGCATCGGGTGCCGTCTGCAAGGCCAGGCGCAACTCATCCTTGTGCATCAGCTTGGCAATGTTGGAGACCGTGTGCAAATGCTTTTGAAACTGTCCCTGCGGAATCAGCAGCAGGATGACCAGATTGACCGGTTTGTCGTCCAGCGCCTCAAAATCAATTCCGGCGGTGGCGCGGCCCATGGCACCCACCACTTCGGTGACCAGATCGGTCGCCGCGTGCGGCAGGCCCAGGCTGTAGCCAATGCCCGTGCTCATGGACAGCTCGCGTTTCCGCACCGCCGCCGTCACGCCATCGCGGTTTTCCGGTTTGATTTTCCCGGTGGCCACGAGATTGGCGATCAGCTCATCAATCGCTTCCCAGCGGTTTTTGGCTTTCAACGCGGGAATGATCTGTTCGCGGGTGAGAATGCTGCCCAGACCCTGGGCCGGGGTCGGGACTGGGGACGGAGCCGGGGAATTGGAGGGTGTCATAGAAATTTTTAAGGGGGGGGCGGGGTTCAGGCAACGTAACGTTGGAGGACGGTGAGCAGGGAGCGCACATTTTCGCGCCCTTCGGACTCGCTCTGGCCCGCGGCGTTTTCAATGCAGGTTTGCATGTGGGATTCCAGCACCTCCTCGCTGAAGGATTTTAGCGCGCGCCGGGCGGACACCACCTGCATCAGGACGTCCGAGCAGTCGGCATCGGCTTCGATCATTTTTTCAATGCCTTCGATCTGGCCCTTGATGCGGCGCAGGCGGACCACGAAGGCCCTTTTTTCCAGTCCCGGACGGATGCGTTTCATACGGTTAAAATTGACGGGTGCCAGCCCCGCCAGGGCGGGGCGTTTTTGATATGGGATATAGGGGTATACCGTATCCAAAATGCTGTCAAATAAAAATATCAGATTGCCGGGGCGGCGGCGTGTTACTTTTTGGTGACGGCCGGCGGTTTGCGGGTTATCGCGGTGGAGCCGAATTCCAGCAAAGTTTGTGGCAACGCTCGCCCTCACCTTTGTCCTCTCCCCCGGGTGAGGATTTCAGCTTGGCACATTTTATGATCATTTGTCCATCAGTCCGACCTTTCCAGCGACTAGATTTGCGAAATAGGCGGCAACGGTTTCTCCTTCTCCTGGGGGAGGTCTTGAGCCGTTTGAGAAACGGCGAAAGGAATTCGGCGGAGCCGAAGGCCCGCAGGGCCGAGCGAGCGGGCGCGAGCGAGTCCACGCCGGGATGAGGGCGAGCGTTGCCACCAACTTTCCGGTTCACCGCTGCCACGGGGCACGGGTGATTACCGCTCCCCCTATCCCCACGCTTGACGCTGCGGCGGGCAGAACCTACCTTATGGTATTCGGGGAGCCTACCCGTCCGCGCCGTGCGGACAAAGGCTGAGAGGGCCGCGCCGGAGCGCGGCCGACCCGCTAACCTGATCCGGATAATGCCGGCGTAGGGAATTACCACCCTTGCCCCGTCTTCCGGTTCGACCCAGACCATTATGATCGCGACCAAAGAATCGTTCGAACCGCACAGCAGCGAACAGCTGCCCAACTCCAGCCGCGTCTACGTGGCGGGCCAGCTCCATGCCGATGTGCGCGTACCCATGCGGGAAATTGCCGTGGGCGACACCAAAAGCTACACCGGCGCCGTGGAAAAGAACGCTCCCGTCCGCGTCTATGACTGCTCCGGCCCCTGGGGCGACCCCGATTTCAGCGGCACCTCCGAAGAAGGTTTGCCCGCCCTGCGCCGCGACTGGATCGCCCGCCGCGCCGATGTGGAGGAATACGACGGCCGCGAAGTGAAGCCCCAGGACAACGGCTACCTCTCCGGCAAGCACGCCGAATTCGCCAGCGTGGCCGAAAAGAACCGCCTCGTCGAATTTCCCGGTCTGAAAGGCCAGCGCCGCCGGCCGTTGCGCGCCAGCCAGGGGCATCCCGTCACCCAGCTCTGGTACGCCCGCCAGGGTGTCATCACGCCGGAAATGGAATTCATCGCCATCCGCGAAAACATGGGTCGCGCCCGCATCGCCGACATGGCGAATGACATCATTCGCAATCAGCTCGATAAGCAGCACGCCGGCTCCACCCAGCTCCCGAACAGCCCGTACACGCCCTCCATCTTTGGCCGTTTCCCGCAGCGCATCCCCAAGGAAATCACCGCCGAATTCGTCCGCAGCGAAGTCGCCGCCGGCCGCGCCATCATTCCCGCGAACATCAACCACCCGGAACTCGAGCCGATGATCATCGGCCGCAACTTCCTCGTGAAGATCAACGCCAACATCGGCAACAGCGCCGTCGCCTCCAGCATCGAGGAAGAAGTCGAAAAAATGCGCTGGGCCACCAAGTGGGGCGCCGACACCGTGATGGATCTTTCCACCGGCAAAAACATCCACGCCACCCGCGAATGGATTTTGCGCAATTCCCCCGTGCCCATCGGCACCGTGCCCATTTATCAGGCCCTCGAAAAGGTCAACGGCCGCGCCGAAGACCTCACCTGGGAATTGTTCCGCGACACCCTCATCGAACAGGCCGAGCAGGGCGTGGATTATTTTACCATCCACGCCGGCGTGCTGCTGCGCTTTGTGCCCATGACCGCCAACCGCATGACGGGCATTGTCTCGCGCGGCGGCAGTATCATGGCCAAGTGGTGCCTCGCGCATCATAAAGAAAATTTCCTCTATACGCACTGGGACGACATCTGCGACATCATGGCCGCGTATGACGTATCGTTCTCCATTGGCGACGGTCTCCGCCCCGGCAGCGTGGCCGATGCGAATGACCAGGCCCAGTTCGGCGAACTCCAGGTGCAGGGCGAACTCACCACCCGCGCCTGGGCCAAGGGCGTGCAAGTGATGAACGAAGGCCCCGGCCACGTGCCCATGCACA
>CAIJGS010000077.1 GCA_903820285.1 uncultured Verrucomicrobia subdivision 3 bacterium
GGAGAGGGAGAAAACCTGCTGGCGAAGGGTTTGCGGAGATGGTGCGGCTTAGGTTTTCCGAGCGATTTCAGGATACGGCCTATTGCACCGTTATGGTTTCCGCCGTGCGCAAGGTGACGGGACCGAGCAAACCGGATTCCAAGAGCGGGGAATCTTTAGTCCAGTGATGCCAGGTGGTGAACGTAAAGCGGCCGGTGGGGCTGGGCTTGCCGTCCAGTAGCCATTGCGGCCAGGCTTTGAGTTCTTTGCCATTCCATTCGCGATCGGGAGGAAGCTGTTCATCCCCGATGAGGCGGTTGGGCCAGAGATTGGTGACTTTCACCTGCAATCGGTTCTGGCCGGGTTTGGCGGCGGCGGTGACATTCACGCGGAACGGTGGTTTCCAGAGGACGCCCAAGTGCTGGCCGTTCAGGGAGACGGTGGCAAAGTTTTTCACCGCGCCGAGGTCCAGCCAGAGTTCCCGCCCGGGCTGCAAGCGGTCGGCAGAAATTTCGATGTCCTTTTCATAGGTGGCGGTGCCGGAAAAATAGCGCACGCCGCTGTCCGAATGATCGGTCCAGGAAATGAGTTTGTCCAAGGTCACGGACGCGGGGGCGCCCCAGTTCGGGGGGAAACTCAGGTCCCAGGCACCGCTGACGCTGACGGGCGCGGGCAGGTCCGTGGCTTTGGCCTGCCAGACTTTGCCGGCGGCACTGTGCAATTCAATCTGTTCGTTGCCCCAGACTTTCACGGCCGGTGCGCCATCGACACCAACCACGGGCTTCCACGCGGGCGCCAGGCCGATCGTGGCTTCGGCGGGCAGCGTGAGGGTGCCGCCTTCCGGCACGGTCACCTGACCGGCTTTGCCATCGAGGGTATAACTCACGCGCAATTCCTTGTAATGATTCACGGCCGGATCACGGTCGAAAGCGCTATTATCCACGGCCAATTGCACCTGGCCTTCGCGGGCGAGCTCGGCGAGTTGGGCGGTCACATCCATTTCTCCCGCATGGTCAATGGAGGCGTAAACGGCATGCTGAATTGCCAGCTTGGAAACGGCGTCGCCAGCCGATCCGCTGCTGGCGGCCTTTACCACATGATCCGCTCCGGTGGCCGGCTGACGGAAGATCACAAACACGGAGCCGGCCGGATCCAAGTCCAGCCGCACGGTCGTGCGGCCATCGTGGTCGCTCCAGACCGGGGCCGGTTCCATCAAGCCGGTATCGGCATGCCAGAGTTCGGGAATTTTGCCGGTGACGCGGAAGGTGCAGTCCGCGCCCGCAAACTGCCGCTGCTGATTGGACACGAAATAGATGTCTGCCTCGCCCGCCACGCGATGCACATAGGCCAGTCGGGCCGGCGCGGTAATGCCTTGAAACTCAAAGTCGGGTTTCAACGCCAGTTCGGCAAATACATCCTTCAACGGTTTGCCCCAGATGACGCGGCCCTGACCGTCGGCATTCTCCAAAACGGTATCGCCATCGCATTTACCCCAGAGACCATCGGCGACCTTTTGCACGGTAGCATCGCATTTCGGGTAGTCCGTGAGACCGGGCGCATGCTGCGGGCGCGGCCCCACAATGGTGGCTCCCGCGCGCACCAATTCGGCCAGACGCTCGACGACGGCCGGGCTCATGTCCGTGTCATCGGGCGGCAGAACCAAAACCGCGTAGCTGATGCCATTGGGCAGCGTCAGCCGACCGTTCTGCACGGTCACGCGATGTTCCAGCACATCGGCATTGATGGCGTCGTAGTCGTAACCGGCCGGCAAGGCGGGATTGCCCACGCGCATTTCCACGGGGGCGCTTTCGCCGGTATAATAGGCGGCATCCGCCACGGCGTATCCCTGCTGTAACAGATACTGGCAGTGCGTGAGGTAATCAATCCAGCCCTTGCCCTGATCCCACCAGGTGACAGTACGCTCGAAGTGAAAACCCCATTGGCCCATCGTCATGCCCGGCCACCGGTTGGTCCACGGCTGGCTGGCGTAACGGTGAAACACGCAACGGTTCAATCCCCGGCAAAACATCAGGTCACCGAGCGTTTTCAGCGAGTACGGATCATTCTGCCACTTCCCCTGATCCGGGGCGGCGGTGAACGATTCCGCGCCCACAATGTTCTTCCCGTAAATATGCGCGATCGACGCTGCGAGCTTTACCGAGGGATGGCCCTGGCTGCCGCTCCAAAATTCGCCCATGACGACGTCGGCGGTCCGCCCGCTTTGGAGGGATTCAAACGGTCCAGTGTAAGGCTCGACCGCATTCAGCAAGCCATGCTGACGGCAGAGGTCGGCAAAATGGCCGAAATAGTTTTCGGCAAACAAATCGGCAATCGTGCGGCGCACGTCCCACAGAAACCGCTCGGATACCGCCGGGCTTTCCACCACCCGACCCGAGAAGGCCGGCAGAAATTTCAACGGATCGTAGCCGCGATGCTTTTGAAATTCGGTCCGAAAATCTTTCGACCAGTTCTGCCCGCCGACCTCGTAACTATCAATGAGGGAACTGTTCAAGGTTTTCCCGGCCAGCGGTCCGATGTCATCCAGAATTTTCTGCATGAAGCCGTCCCAATGCGCGTCCAGCGCGGCGGTGCTGAATTTGTCGCATTCCAGGCCTTCGCCTTCCTTGGGGGCAGGATGATTCAAGACGCCGGTGGGCGTATAACCAAAACGCTGGATGATCCATTTCCCCGCCGGCACCGACCAATGCAGATGCCCATCGGCGGTCAACTGGCTGGTGAGGTCAATGGTGTTTTGCGGCAGGATAGCGCCCGCCGCCGGTCCATCGGGTTCGGGCGAGGACAGCACGGCGTTGCCGTTCAAGCCATTTTTGGCGTCCAGATTGTTGATCACCAGTTGCGGAGTAAGGTCAATTTCCGCCAGTGACAGGTGATCCACCTTGGCCTTGGGGCTGACGGTATTGAATTGCACCCGCCAGAACCGCGCCAAAACCGGTTGGGCTCCGAGTGAAATCAACCGGCCGGCCGAATCCTTCCGCCCGAAGGTAAATTTGCCAACAGTCTTAAAAGCCTGTCCATCATCGGACACCGCCACCGTTCCGCCGCAGTCCGGCAGGCCGGCGCCCGCCGTGAGCTTGATGGAACGCGCGCCGAAGGGACCGCGAAAAGCGAGTTGCACGAATTGCGGCTGGCCGCGCTTGGGAAGCGGCAGGTTCACCTGGGTGTGAGGATCGCCATCCGTCAAGCGGTCGCCCGGATCTTCGCCGCTGCTGAGCGACACCACCGGGGATAAATCCCGCATACGCACGGTTTCATTCGCGGTATCGGGAAAAGCCAGCACCGCAACGTCATGATAGGTGTTCAACGTGACGGGCGGCGACGGGAACGTGGCGTTGTAATCCGAGGGACCGGTGACATGCACCTCACTGGTGACCAGCTTCTGCATCGCATTTTCCGGGGTGTTCCAGGGTCCACCGCTGCTGGACCAGCCCGCGCAGTTTTCGATGCACAGTTCCAGACCGAGACGGTTGGCTTCCTGCACCGTGTATTTGAACAGGCCGCGCCATTGCGGGCTCATGAAGGGCACGTTACCGCGCGGGATGCCGCAATCCACATTGACGATGGTTGCGCCGCCCAGGCCGATGTCTTTCATGGCCTGCAAGTCGGCGCCCAGACCCTCGCGGGTGAGATTGCCATTCATCCAATGCCACCACGTTTCCGGGCGCGCGGAATCCGGCGGATGCTGAAAGCCCGCGTCCAGGGGATCCGCCAGCGCGGTGCCGGCCGCCAAAACCAAACCGAGCCCGGCCAGACCGGACAGATTGCGATGGTAAAAATTCATATGTGAGTATTATAGCTAAAGGACGTTGCCAGCCCGTTGATGGTGACGGTCAATTAAACCGATAGCGGCGTGATGAAACAAGGGCAAACGATGGCAATCATTTCGACTTTTGGATTTCCCGGCGAAATGGCACACTCAGCCCATGGCATCAAAGGTCAAAGTCGCCGTGCTCGGCACCGGGTCGCTCGGTCAACATCACGCCCGCATTTATGCGGAACTCGCCGCCGCCGGTCAGGTGGAGCTTACGGGCATATACGACGCCCACGCGGAAACCGCCCGGAAGATTGCGGACAAACATAAACTGCGCGTCTTCAGCTCCATCGCCGAGGCCGCCGCCGCCAGCGACGCCCTGAACATCGTCACGCCCACCATCACACATTTTGAGATTGCCCGGCAGTTGCTCGAGCAAGGCAAACATGTGCTCGTGGAAAAGCCGATGACGGACGACACCACGCAGGCCGCCGAATTGGTTACCCTGGCCACGGAAAAGAACTGCGTGCTGCAAGTCGGCCATGTTGAACGCTTCAATCCGGTTTTTACCTACCTCGTCAGTGCCGCGCCGGAGCCGCGTTTCATCGAAACCCATCGTCTATCGCCCTACCCTGCCCGCTCCACGGACATTGGCGTGGTGCTGGACCTGATGATTCACGATCTCGACATCGTCCTGGCCTTCGTAAAATCACCCGTCATCAGCGTGGACGCCGTGGGCATTCCGGTGCTGAGCAAGAGCGAGGACATCGCCAACGCGCGTCTACGCTTCGCCAATGGCTGCGTGGCCAACCTCACCGTCAGCCGCGTGAGCCCCGACCGCATGCGCAAGATCCGCGTGTTCAGCGGCGGCGCCACGCCGAGCTATATCTCGCTGGATTACCGCACGCAGGAAGGATTCATTTATCGCATGGCCAAGGACGGTGAAAATGAAAGCTCCGCCCTCGCCAAACTGCTCGCCCTCGCCGGCAGCCACGCCACGATTGTCAGCGAATTCGCCGGCAAAAAAATCGTGCGCGAGCCGGTTCCCATCGCGAAGGACGAACCGCTGAAGCTGGAACTGCAAAGCTTCGTGAACTGCGTCCGCGAAAAGCTGACGCCCGTGGTCACCGGCGAATCCGCCAAGCTCGCACTGGAACTGGCGTTTGAAATCACGCGGCAGGTGCAGCAGAGCAAGTGATAAACATGGGGAAACGCCCCAATGAAATTGGCTCAAATGTAAACATGGACCAAGGTCAGGACATAAATCGACGGCCGCTGAAATCACGCGGAGCGCCTTGGGCCGTCGCCATCGCCGCACGGCTCGCTCGCTGCGGGATTCATCCCAATTTGATTTCGACGGCCAGTTCCGTTTTTGCCGCCGGAACCGGGCTATTTCTATGGGCGGCCGGTCGCCAGGAACCACATTGGCGGTTCAGCACACTGTTAATCTTGGCCGCTGTTGGCATGCAACTTCGGTTATTGTGCAATTTATTTGATGGCATGGTGGCAATTGAAGGCGGTCGCAAAACCAAAGCCGGTGAATTATTCAATGAATTGCCGGACCGTTTTTCCGACGCATTTATCTTCATTGGCGCGGGGTATGCCACACAAGGTGTTACCGGGATGCCGGAATTGGGTTGGAGTGCAGCCGTGCTCTCAGTCATCACCGCCTACACCCGGGCATTGGGTGCCAGCATGGGCGCTGGACAACAGTTTCTGGGTCCCATGGCCAAGCCGCAGCGCATGGCGGCAATGACGGTTGCCTGCCTGCTCGGTGCCGGTGCACCGCAATGGCCCGGATTGGTCTACTGCCTGCCCGCCACCTTGGTCTTGGTGGTTATCGGCTGCATACTCACCATTATCCGCCGCTGCCGGCAGATTGTCCGGGCCATGGCCACCAAACCATGACCAAACTGCTTTTAGTCATTGCGGCAAAATTGATCAGCGGCACAACCGTTCGCTGGGTGGGCTGTCAACCGGACTCCCGGCAGCGAATCTATTTTGCCAATCATACCAGCAATCTGGATGCCCTGGTAATTTGGGCTTCATTGCCATCGGCGGTCCGGACGGTAACGCGGCCGGTGGCGGCCCGGGATTATTGGCTGAAAGGCGCCATCCGTCGCTACCTGGCCATTCATGTTTTGAATGCCGTTCTCATTGAACGCAAACGGCCCACGGTGCAGGATAATCCGTTACATGACATGCTGGCTGCATTGGGTGACCGCCATTCATTAATCATTTTCCCGGAAGGCGGCCGTCAGTCCGGAGGGGAAATGAGTCCGTTCAAGGGCGGCTTGTTTCACCTTGCCAAAAATCGCCCGGATGTTGAATTTATCCCTGTGCTGGTGGAAAATTTAAACCGCATTCTACCCAAGGGGGAAATCGTGCCAGTCCCGCTGCTGGGCAGTTTGCGCTTTGGCGCGCCGATCAAACTTGGAAGCGGTGAAGAAAAAGCTGTTTTCTTGGAGCGCGCGCGGACAGCCATTCAAGTACTGCAAACCACATGAACCCTCCTTGGGACAAACAACTGATTGGGCTCGGAGGAGGCGTGCTGATGCTGCTGCTGGCTGCTTCTATCATCGGCTGGTTCTTGTCCCGGCGTTTTACCAACCCGCAAGGGAAAGCGACAATCGAAAACCTGAATGCCCGCACCCGTGCCTGGTGGGTAATGGCTTTGGTATTTGGACTGGCCATGGCGCTGGGACTTGTAGGCACCACGATTCTCTTCGGCTTGGTTTCATTTTTGGCGTTGCGGGAATTCATCACGCTGACTCCCACCACACCCGGAGATCATCGGACGCTTTTCTGGACTTTTTTTGTGGTATTGCCGTTGCAATACGCCCTCATTGGCCTCCAATGGTATGGTCTGTTTTCCATTTTGATTCCCGTATACGCGTTTTTGATCCTGCCCCTGCGGAGCGCTGCGGCAGGAGACTGTCATAACTTCTTGGAACGCACGGCCAAAATTCAATGGGGATTGATGATTTGTGTCTATTGTGTCAGCTACATTCCAGCCTTGTTGACGTTGCACATTCCTGGCTATGCGGGGCAAAACGCCAAACTGGTCTTTTATCTGGTATTGGTCGCCCAGCTCAGCGATGTGCTGCAATATGTATGGGGGAAAACTTTGGGCCGCACAAAGATTGCCCCGGACGTCAGCCCCAACAAGACTTGGGCCGGATTCATCGGCGGTGTTGCCAGCACCGTGCTGGTTGGCGCCGGGTTGTGGTGGGCCACACCGTTTACCCCGTGGCAATCGGCCGGCATGTCACTGGCCATCACATTCATGGGCTTTGGCGGCGGATTGGTCATGTCCGCCATCAAACGCGACCGGGGAATAAAAGATTACGGTAACCTGATCGAAGGCCACGGCGGAATGATGGATCGGATTGACTCCCTTTGTTATACCGCTCCGGTTTTCTTTCATTTGACCCGATACTTTTTCACGTGAATTCCAAATCTTTTATGCTCATCGCGGGTGAGGCCAGCGGCGATCAACTCGCCGCCGAGCTGGTTTCCGCCTTGCGCGCACGACACCCGGAAGCTGTGTTTTTTGGTGCCGGCGGCCCGAAGATGGAAAGTGCGGGCGTGCAACTGGCCATTGATCTCACCCGGCACTCGGTCATCGGTATTACCGACGTCATTAAGAATATTTTCAAGATTCGCGCGCACTTCCAGCAACTGCTCGCTCTGGCCATTGAACGCAAACCAGATGTTGTAATCGGCGTGGATTATGGCGGCTTCAACCTGCGGCTGGGGCATGCCATCAAGGAATACCTCCGGGGCAATCCGTTTTCGCGCTGGAACCCCAGAATCGTCCAGTTCGTTTCGCCGCAGGTCTGGGCCTCGCGCCCGGGGCGCGCGCATCGCCTCGCGGCGGACTATGACCTGGTTCTGAGCATTTTCCCTTTCGAGAAAGCCTGGTACGCCGAACGCGTGCCAAAGTTGCGCGTGGAATTTGTCGGCCACCCCATGATTGGGCGATTTGCGAATGACGATTTACGATTTACGAGCGGACAGTCAGGCGATGCGTCAATCGTTAATCGGACAGCACAAATTCTCCTGTTGCCGGGGAGCCGGCGGAGCGAATTACAACGGCATCTGCCGGTGATGATTGGCGCCTTGAAACTGATTCAGGCCCAACAGCCAAACATCCGGGTAAAGATGGTTTTGCCGAACGAAACGCTCGCGCACCTGGCCGTTGCGGCCGGGGCCAAGGTGGAGATTCAAATTGGCAAACTATCCCAGGCCCTCGCGCAGGCGGATGTGGCCATCGCCTCCACGGGCACGGTCACCATGGAGTGCGCCTTCTTCGGTGTGCCGACGGTGACGCTCTATAAAACCTCGTTCCTTACCTACGAAATCGCCCGGCGCATTGTCACCGTGAAATCGCTGACCATGCCCAACCTGCTCTCGGGCGAGGAGGTTTATCCCGAGTTTATTCAAAATGCGGCCACGGCGGAAAGCATCGCCAAGGCCACGCTGGAACTGCTGCAAAACGAGGCCCGGCGCGCTGCCATCAAAACCCAACTCGACCGCATTATTGCCACGCTCGGCGAACCCGGCGCTCCCGCCCGCGCCGCCGAGGCGGTTCTCAGCCTGCTGCCATGAAAGACCTCACCAGCGCCTTTTGGATCAAACTTAAGGGAATATTGTTTCTGATTATCGGCCTCAGCACCGCGCTGATGCTCTGGCTAGACACGCCCACTTGGAAGACCGCCGGGCTGCTGGCGCTCGCCATCTGGAGTTTCTGCCGGTTTTACTACTTTGCATTCTACGTCATTGAAAAGTACGTGGATCCACAATACAAGTTTTCCGGGCTGTTTGATTTTGCCAAGTATCTGTTTGGCTGGCGCCGGTGACCACTGATCGGAGCGCGGGTGCGCTGAAACGCAGCCTCCGCAAGGTGGTTTGCAATGGATGTGTGGAGCAGTCCGGCACGGCTTAACGTTCGGACATTGCTGCGGCTGGCTTTCAGAACAGCCGCGCTCCGCCGGTTTGGACCTGCACTGCAATACAGCAGAGACCATGATTTACTTTCCGCCGCGCGCGCATTAACTTTTACCCATGGAATCATTGCATGCGCCGTGGCGGATCGACTACATCCTGGGGGCCAAACCCAAACTGGAGACGAGCCTCTTCACGCACATCGCCCAGTCCTCCGATGACGTTGCCAATTACGTCATTGTGCGGGACCGCTCCTGTTTTGCCCTGCTCAACCGTTATCCCTACAACGGGGGCCACCTCATGACGGTCCCCTACAAGGAAGTGTCCGACATGAACGGTCTGACCGACGAGGAACTTGCCGATCTGTGGAAGCTCACCCGGCGCTGCACCAACGCGCTCGCCGCGGTCATGAAGCCGGACGGTTTTAACGTAGGCATCAACCTCGGCAAGGTCGCCGGTGCCGGCATCGTGGAACACCTTCACATCCACGTCGTCCCCCGCTGGAATGGCGACACCAATTTCATGCCGGTCATTGCGGACACGGGCGTGCTCCCGCAGGCACTTGCGGAAGTTGCCGCCAAGTTGCGGTCGGAGCTGGTGAAAACGGCAACATGATGCAGTGGAAGAAAACCCTTCAACCAGTGCCATGACCGGGATTTCACCTTTGCCAAACCCACAGGCATCGTTTAATTTTTATCCATGAGCACAGTCCAAGAAATTGAATCGGCGATTGAACGGTTGGATGACCGCTCGCTGGGTCAGTTGTCGGGCTGGTTTGAGGATTATCTGGCAGAGAAATGGGAACGCCGTTTCGCCGCCGATGCCGATGCCGGTAAGCTTGATCAGCTTGGTGCCGCCGCTGACAGGGCCTTTGAGCAGGGCAAGTGCCGTCCGCTATGAGGCATTTTACCACGCCGGCATTCTGGCAGTGTTTTGACCGATTGCCGGCGGAAGTGCAAACCCTGGCCACGAAAGATTTCGAACTGCTCAAGGAAAACCCAAGGTATCCGTCACTCAGAATGAAAAAGGACGGTAAATTCTGGACGTCCGGACCGGCATTCATTACCGCGCCATCGCCAAGGAACGCGAGGAAAGCTTGGTCTGGTTTTGGATCGGCCATCATTCGGAATACGACAAACTTTTAGGCTGAAACTCCGTTAACTCATTTTACCTGTGCCCACCGAAACCCTGCATTACGAAAACGCCCGCTTTGCGCAGCAGCTTTTCAATCACGAACCGCGCAATCTCAAAGCCGTTGAAACCGAGCTGGGCGTGAAGGCCACCTCGCGCGAAGGCTGGATCAAGCTCGACGGCCCGGCCGATGCCATTGAACGCGCCCGCCAGCTTTTTGCGTCGCTGGAAAGCCTGCTCAAGGCGGGTGCGCCGGTGAAAAACCGCGAATTTACCCACGCGCTCAATGTGGTGAAACACGAGGGCGGCTCCACGCTCAAGGAAATGGTCACCGACCGCGTCCAGACCCACGACCGCAAATCGGGCGTCACGGCCAAGACCGTTGGGCAGAAGCATTACGTGGAGGCCATCCGCAAGCACGACATCACCTTCGGCATCGGCCCCGCCGGCACGGGCAAAACCTATCTGGCCGTCGCCATGGCCCTCTCGGCGCTGCGGCAGGGTTCGGTTTCGCGCATCATTCTCACGCGTCCGGCGGTGGAAGCGGGCGAGGCGCTCGGCTTTCTGCCCGGCGACCTGTACGAAAAAATCACGCCCTACCTCCGGCCGCTGCATGATGCCCTGCATGACATGCTGCCCGTGGAAGAGCTCCAGAAGTACACGGAGCGCGGCACCATTGAAATCGCCCCGCTGGCCTATATGCGCGGCCGCACCCTGAATGGCGCGTTCATCATTCTGGATGAGGCCCAGAATTCCACCACGGAGCAGATGCTGATGTTTCTGACGCGCCTCGGTCACGGTTCCAAGGCTGTCATCACTGGTGACGAAACCCAGATTGACCTCCCTGCGCATAAACATTCCGGCCTGGCCGAGGCCCACCGCGCGCTGAAGCATACCGAGGGCATCGCCATTGTTGAATTTTCCAAGCGGGACGTCGTTCGGCATCCGCTCGTGCAGCGCATCATCAGCGCGTACGAGGAACATCGCGGCACACCGAAAACGTAATGATCCGTACGGAGTGGTAACGAGACTCAATCCGATTAATTAGAGCCTCCTTACGTTGGCGCTACAAAAATTTTAAATGAACCTCGTTATTGCCAACCGGCAGCGGACGAAAAAGATCAGCACGCAACACTTGCGCCAGATCACCACGGTCCTGCTGGCGGAATTGAAGGTGGTCGAGGCGGATCTCGGTATTGCTCTCGTGGGATCGAAAGAAATGGCCCGCGTGAACTGGCAGTTTCTCCAGCATGAAGGCTCGACGGATGTCATCACGTTTGATCATGCCGAGGCCGCTTCATCACCGAAAGACACCCCTCAGATTCACGGCGAGCTGTTCATTTGTGTAGACGACGCCATTGCGCAGGCGAAACAGTTTGGTTCGACGTGGCAATCTGAAGTGGTGCGCTACGTTGTTCACGGGGTGCTGCACCTGCTGGGCTACGATGATTTGCAACCCGACCTGCGCCGCGTCATGAAGCGGGAGGAAAACCGGCTGGTGCGCCGGCTGGCGGCACGCTTTTCGCTCGCGCAACTCGCCCGGCCCGTTAAAATGTCCGCGTGAGAAAATCGTTTTTGGCCCGCTGGCAAAGGAGTTTCGCAACCGGTCTGGCAGTCACCCTGCCGGCGTTGTTGACCATTGCCGCCGTCAAATGGGTGTTTGGCACCATCTCGAGCGGCACCGATCTGCTGCTGTTTTTTCTGCCCAAAAGCGAGACCCATCAGGGCCTGATCTATCCGAATGACGGCAAAGGCCCGGTTTTCTGGTACTGGAGTGTCGCCTCATTGGCGCTCGCCTTTTTGCTGATTTGCGTTGTGGGCGTGCTCACCCGTTATTATATCGGCAAGCGCATCATCAAATGGTTCGATCTGACCATGATGAAGCTGCCGCTGCTGAACAAGTTTTACGCAGCCATCAAGCAGATCAATGAAGCCTTTGCCGGCAACAAGAACTCGTTCAAGACGGTCGTGCTCGTGGAATTCCCCTGCCCCGGCAGCCATTCCGTCGGGTTCATCACCAGCGAGGATCAGGGCGATGTGCAGAAAAAGTCCGGGAAGAACCTGATTGGTGTTTTCATTCCCACCACGCCCAACCCCACCTCCGGCTTCCTTATTCTTGTGCCCGAGGAAAAGGTGACCAAGCTGGACATGAGTGTGGCCGACGGCATCAAGTATATTGTCAGCCTTGGCTCCATTGCGCCCGAGTTGCCGCCCCCGGCACCGCATTACCGCAAACCGCATGATTGAGAATGCCAGCGGCCTGATCCTGCGCACCCGTCCGCTCACCGAGACGAGCCTGATCATCCACTGGCTCACCCCGGAGTTCGGCCGTCTTGCCACCGTGGCCAAGGGGGCGCGCCGGCCGAAGTCCTCATTTGCCGGCAAGCTGGATATTTTTTACGCCGCCGATTTTTCCTTCAGCCGCAGCCGCAGTTCTGATCTCCACAATCTCCGCGAAGTGAGCCTGCGCGAAACGCACGGGGCCATCCGCGAAGACCTCGGCAAACTGCAATACGCCGCCTACGCGGCCGCCTTCATCGAACAGGCCACCGAAACGGAAACGCCGCTCCCGGAAATTTATGAGCTCACGCAGAGCTTCCTCGCGAGCCTCTGCCGCCAGGAACCGCAGTTGCAAAACATTTTTGCCCTGGAACTCAAGCTCCTCAACGAACTCGGGCTGGCACCCGATCTGGCCGAAACCCGGCTAGCCCCTGGCACACTTAAAATTGTTGGGGCCCTACTGGAAGGCGATTGGGAGGCTTGCACACGATTAAAGCTGTCCGCCGGCCAAGCCAACGAACTGCGCCAGTGGTTGCATGGTTATTTGATCTTTCACCTTGGTCGTCTACCCCGAGGACGCGCCACCTTGATGCCTTGAAATCACTGCCATGAACCCCGAGTCTGCCAAACGCGTGCGCCTGCTGATCCTGAGCGACATCCACTTCGCCGGTGCCGCCGAACAGGCGCGGGGCAATGATTTCAATCTGCGGGTGATCAAAAAACCCGCCATGCGCGCCTTCGCCCATTTTTATAATCATTTCATCTGGATGCGTGATCCGTTTGCGCGCAGCCCACAACTGGGCCGTTTCCTAAATGTTGCACCGCCCGCCGACCTCGTCATCGTCAATGGCGATTTCACCGCCAATACCGCATTCATCGGCGTGAGCGATCCCGCCGCGCTCGCCAGCGGGAAGGAATGTCTGGGCAAGTTGAAGGAGAAGTTTGGCGACCGTCTGCACCTGACCATTGGCGACCATGAAGTTGGCAAGGTCGTCATGTTCAGCGGCATGGGGGGAATGAGTCTCGCGAGCTGGCAGGCGTCAACCGCCCAACTCGGCCTTAAACCTTTTTGGAAAGTGACCGTGGGGAATTATGTGTTGCTTGGCGTCGCTTCGCCGCTGCTCGCCCTGGCCGCCAATCGTGCGGACACCCAACCGGCCGATTGGCCGGAATGGGAGCGCCTACGCGAAGTCCACCTGGCGGAAATCCGCGCAGCGTTTGATGACCTTCGCCCGGAACAGCGCGTGCTCCTGTTTTGCCACGACCCCACCGCCCTGCCTTTTCTCGCCGCCGAGGAATCCGTGCGCCGCCGCCTGCCACAGATCGAGCAAACCATCATCGGCCATCTGCATACCAACCTGGTGATGTGGAAATGCCGGACTTTCTCCGGCATACCGACCATAAGTTTTCTGGGCCATTACGTTAAAAAGTTCTCTGCCACTCTCAATAAGGCCCAGACCTGGCGGCCATTCAACGTCCGCCTTTGCCCCGCCCTTGCCGGCATTCAACTGCTCAATGATGGGGGCTATTTTACCGTTGAACTGGATCTGACCGGCCACGCTCCAGCGGAGTGGAGGTTTCATCCGTTAAGGCGGTAGGCACAAAGCTGGAACCATCACAGGGCTGCAAGCTCCAGCGTGGCGGCACCTATGCCCCGTCGCTAAATATGCCGCTCCTGACGGA
>CAIJGS010000078.1 GCA_903820285.1 uncultured Verrucomicrobia subdivision 3 bacterium
ACCCTCGGCGCGCACCCCGGTTCGCTGGGCGCGGTCGTCAATGTGCCCGCCGACGTGAAAGTTTATGCCGACGAACGGTTGCAGGGTGCCAACGACATGACCACCGGCGCGAACGAAGACGGTTTCCATTTCAGGAACGTCTCCATCGAACGCGACATCAAGGTAACCGCATGGTTCGATTTGCGGACCGTCACTGCCGGTGAACCCTGCGGCAAATGCGGCAAGCCGCTGAAGATTCGCCGGGCCATCGAGGTCGGGCATGTGTTCAAACTGGGTACGAAATACAGCGAGAAGCTGAATGCCACCTTCCTGGACGTGGATGGCTCCCGCAAGCCGTCCGTCATGGGCTGCTACGGCATCGGCGTCACGCGTACCTTGCAGGCCGTGATCGAGCAGGGCAACGACAAGGACGGCGTCATCTGGCCGCTAAGCGTGGCCCCGTATCAGGTCTGCATCACGCCCCTGAGCGTCCTGCCCGAGAGCGAGCCGATGAAGCTGGCCGAGAAGTTTTACGCGGAACTGACCGCGCGCGGCGTGGACGTGATCTTGGACGACCGCGACGAACGTCCCGGCGTGAAATTCAAAGATGCCGACCTGGTCGGCTTCCCCATCCGCCTGGCCTTGGGCGAGAAATCCCTGCTTAAGGGCGAAATCGAAGTCAAACCCCGCAACGGTGCCGTGCAATTCGTGAAAACCGAAAACGCCGTGGCCGCCGTGCTAAAACTCATCGCGGATAATGGCGTGGTCGCCCCGGCGGCATAAGCCCGAACCATGCGGTTAAAATGGGAGCGCGCGCGTCTCGCGTGCGGTGTTCGGCGTCCCGCCGAACACCTTCGTCCCACCATTATCTCCCCAGCAAACGGTTAACCTGGTGGTGGGCGACAGCTTGTCGCCCCTAACCCACTCACTTTGGCAATCGTGCCCGAACCATGAGAACGTCATGGTTTCTTGGCGTTTTTTTCCCGCCGGGCGACGAGCCGTTGCCCCCCAAGCGATGTGCATGGGATGGAATAGTAAATAAATCGTGGCCGAACGGCATTCCTTCTATGGAGGCGATCCGGATGGCTCGATGATCATTGATGTCCAGACAGGTGTGATGACAGGCCCATTTAACGAGACTGATTTGCGGCAGCATTCGGAAATTCAAGGAATTCAGTTTTATGAAGTCAGCGAAGCTTGGAAGAGATTATGACCAAAATGCAGTCTTACCAGATAGGATGAAAAAGCAGAGAACGTCGGCTCCTACATTAATTCAATCGGCGCGGTCCGCCCCAGCGCCGGAGGCGCGACATCTTTGTAGAACCCCGGCCCCAACAATGTTCCAGCTCCCTCAGGAGCGGCATATTCCGCGCTGGCAAAATCGCGTATCGGTGTTTCTGTTGTATCATTCAGCGCCCTAATTTTCGCTTTAGAAAATTTTGACATATTAGGTGTCAATCTGACATAGTGAAGTGGTAGGGAGTCAGGGACATAATCCGAAACTAAAGAGAAATTATTATGATCGCCAAATACATTGCCATCGCCATTGTCGGTGCTGCTTCATTCGCCGCCATTTCCAGCCATGCGGATATCACCCAAACCTTTAATTTTTCCACCAACGCGTCATTTTCCGAATCCAGCAGTGTTCCCACAATTCCGCGGGGCTTTTTTAGCGCCACTTTTTCACCCTATTCCGGAGATTCGAATGATTTGACCGGTTTTCAGATCGATTGGACGATTACGTTTTCTGCTAGTGCGTTATCGAAGCCTGGCTTCGAGGGGGGCTTTTCGGGTGGTCCAGGCGGTAATTATCTTGTGAATAGTGTCGGATATGATGGGAATGGAGGCTCCTTATCGGCCAGTGCATCGAGTCCTGGCGGAGCCATTCCGTTGACCACCATCACCGTTACCAATGACAGAATCTTTCTGACGGCCAATGCTGGTCTTACCTATGACCCCGCCTTGCTGGCAAATATTTTGGGGGCCAGCCCGTTGGACTTGAAATGGGATACTGATTTCTCCTTGGGGTATGGCAGCATTTTGTCAGGCGACTTTTCCGAAACCGGTTCGGTGACGCTGATTTATAACACCGTGCCGGAGCCCGGCACCCTGGCCCTCGCCGGTTTGGGAGCATCCGTTCTTTGCTGGCTGCGCCGTCGCAAAGCCTGAATCTCTGTTTGCCAATTTTATCACAAACAACGGTTGCAACCCCGGCGTTTTTTTATTTGGCGGTGCCGTGAATAAAAAGGCAATCCTTCCCGAATCCCCATCCAATCGAGTCGCGTGAGTGGCCTCTGCCTGGCGGGGTGGCGACAGCTTGTCGCCACATTATTCACCCTCGCTTTGGCGAGCGTGCCAGAACCATGAGCGCATCCTCTTGCTGGGCGGATTTTTCCACCAGGCGACGTGCCGTCGCCTCCCCAAACGGTGGCCGCACCCGCCCCAACGCCGTAGGCGCGACATCCTTGTAGAACCCCGGTCCCAACAATGTTCCAGCTCCGTCAGGAGCGGCATATTCAGCAGCGGGGGAGTAAATGTCGCCCCTGACGCGGCTTGATATTTGTGGCGGCGGATAACTGTCAATATTTCGCTTCGCTGGCGTTTGACCTGAACGTGCTATGCTTGCCAATGGAAACAAAAGTTGGTGTTCACGAAAAAACCTGACAAAGCCGCCAAAACCGCTAGCGTTGAACCATGGTGCGCAACGCCGTTAACCATTGTTCCCAAAGCGTTTTTTATTCCTGTGACACTCATTAAACCAGGCAAAACCAATTGGCGTACCCGGCTGCTCATATTGGGCCTGTGCGTTTTTGTCCTGCTGGCGCTGTTGGTGGCGGCGGCATGGTTGAAATTGGCTTCGGAAGACCGGGCAGCGCGGCTCGAAATTCAAAAACAACTGGCGGCCATTCATGCCGCTGGCCAGCCACTAACTGGCAACGATCTGGCGAAGTTATATCCCGATCCTCCGCCTGAGCGCGACGCAGCCCTGCTTTTAAAACCGGCGCTCGCGGCCCTGACCCTTCGCAAGGATTCCACGAACCTGCCCTTTTGGGGTGGCAGTTTTCCAATCGGCAATGCGCCACTGGATAAACCGATGCTCGCCGAAATCCAGACCTGGGCGGACAAGAACCGCCCGGTATTAGATCTGGTGCCCTGGGAAAAATTGAGTGGAGCCTGGATCGGGGTGGGCTATCCGGCCGCGCTGACAAACTTTCATAACACGAACCTGGAAAACCTGAATCCCCTCGCCAAAGGCTTGTGTCAGGATGCCATGTTGGAAGCGGAATTACAGCATCCCCATGCAGCGGCACTGGACTTGCAGCATGCTTTGATGCTGGGGACGACGTTAAAGAATGGCGTTCCCATTCACAGTATGATCCGATTCATCATTGAAGCGAGGGTTTGCAATTCGTTGAATCGGGTGCTCAACACAACCGCGTTGACGGATCATGATCTGATGACTCTTCCCGCTCTTTTCTCAGACACCAATCGTGGTGCGGCCAAAGACATAATGATGCAAGAACGTTGCCTGGGATTATTCATGGCGGACAAACTTCGGTCACAGATCGGGCGGCCTCCGCATGCCATTTTGCCGCTTGGATGGCTGATACATTCCTATCGGGATAAATTCATCTATCGCGACCAAGACCTGTTGAACTATCTGGATTGGAATGACCGCTATCTGGCGGTACTGGATCAGCCGCTATCGAATGGGATTCCAGCCATCCTCGCTTTTGAATCAGCAAATGACGCATTCGTCAAACGACATCCCCCCAGTTTTCTAAATACCTTCCGAAAAAACCGCGTTTCCTTTTTGGCTCTTTCAGAACCCGATCTGAGCGCTTTCTTGCGGCCGGAAGGGGAACTGGTTGCCCATGTGCGGGTAACTTGTGCCGCCTTGGCCGTGGAACGCTGGCGTCTGGCCAATGGTCACCAAGTGCCAGATTCGCTGGCGGAACTGGTGCCGGGCATTTTAAGTTCGATGCCAACCGATCCCTTTGATGGCCGACCGTTGCGTTATAAAAAGCTCACCCGTGGCTATGTGATTTACAGCCTCGGCCCGGATTTCATTGATGACGGTGGCAAAGCCAAGCCCGCCGATGCGGAGGATTCGGCGCATTACGACATCACCTTTGAAGTGGATCGGTAGGAGTGGTGCTGCTGCGCGCACTGTCATTCGCGTGGCAATGCCCGCCCCAGCGCCATAGGCGCGACATCTTTGTAGAACCCGGCCCCAACAATGTTCAAGCTCCGTCAGGAGCGGCATATTCAGCAGCGGGGAAATAGATGTCGCCCCTAACGGGGCTTCTAATTTACGGCGGCGGTTAACTACAAATATGCCGCTCCGCTGGAGCTTCACCGGCTGCCGCTGGCTTTGCCAAACGGCAGCATGAGTGGAGTTTAAGAAAATACCTGACAAAGTCTGCAAAAGCGGTAGTGTTGAACCGTGAAATGCTATAGAACCAGGCAGAAATTGAGTTTGACCCACTTCGCTTTATCATCTTTTAGGTGTAAGACCGGCGTTTTTTAATTTCTATGTCTAAATACAAGAGTGGTTACAGTTGCAGCATACACCAGATTAGTAGTCTGCAAAATTAATAGGATAATGAGTTTCTTATTAGGATTAATTGCAGTGTCACTATCGGAGTCGTTGCTGACAAAAGCCGTTGTGTTCGCATCTGTAGCGAGCATTGGCGGCATATTTGTATTGGTTGGGTTATTGCTTGAAAAAGGTAAAGAAAAAGACACGTTTTCAAGCGTTGCTGATTTCAGGTTGCAGAAAGCAAAAGCTGAATGGGGATCATGGTTTTTGATATTCGGAGTAGTTATTGAAATAGGAACTGGGGCTGCTTTGACATGGATGGAAGTTGGCGAAAATATAGATGCCGCTAACAAAATGGCTCAAATGGATCCAATCAATCAGCCAATCTCCGAAATTTCTGCCATTGTAAAATTTAAAGTCAGAGAGGATAATCCGTCAGAAAATCCACATTGGGGTTCGCCCCAGCGGGAGGCTGGCCTATTGCTTTGTGAATCAAATTTGATGGTAGGAAATGAGTTTGTTGGGTTTA
>CAIJGS010000079.1 GCA_903820285.1 uncultured Verrucomicrobia subdivision 3 bacterium
GTTGATGGTGAAATCATCCGCCATCACATAAGGCACCACATCGAATTGCGGGCCGAGTTCCATGGTCTCCGTTTCCAGATAATTGGTGGCATCCGCCCCAGTCACCCCGGGCGGCGTCAGGGCCGCCGGCTTGACATCCGTAATAATCGTACGCAATTGCGTGGCTTTCATCATTGTTTGCCGGCCCGAAGTGGTCACAACTTCGGGTTCGGCCAGCGTTTCCGCGCCAGCCAGTTTCTGCAGGCGTTTCAACAGCGCCCTGGTCTGGTTGTCCGTCAGGAAACCAGTTATCTGGCCGCTGAGATTGGTCTGGTAAAAGGTGACGCCGGCGAGCGCATCCGCCGGCAGTTCCAGAAACCGGGCTTTGAGGTGAACCTGGGGAGCCAAGCTCGCCCCTGCTGGCAGCAATTGTTCAATGACAGCCAAATCCGCCGGGGTGGCTTGGACATACAAAAGCCCCCGGTCGTCATTAAAGGAAATGGTTTTTGGCGATTCTAGGTTCAGACCGGCGGCGGCAAACCAACCCCGGCAAAGATCCGGGAAACTGGGGTTATAAAATTTCACGCCATCCACATTGGTTCCCGCCCGTCTCAGGGTGCCCAAAATGGCCTGGGGATCGATCTTGAACGCACGGAGGATCAGCCGGTTTGGGTGGGCGGGGGCATTGGTGGGAACAACTTGATTAAGGACTTGCAGCGCATATTCAATGGTGTCCAAGTCTGCCGGCGTCGCGCGGACCAGCAACAGCCCCAGCCGGTCATTAAAGAAAACCGTCTTGGGTGTATCCAAATTCAAACCCAAGGCCGTGAACCGGCTCCGGCAGAGCAACGCAATGCCAGTATTATTGGTAGAGACACCAGCCACATTCGTCCCCAGCCGCTTGAGGCCGGCCAGCAGAACTTTGGGGTCAATCTTAAAGGTACGCGTCTCCAGGCGATTTGGATTGGCGAGGGCATTGGTGGGCGCATCCCGCCAGGCAGTAGCGAGTGAGTTGGTCCGGCCAGGTATGGGGTGTTGGGCTTGGGCAACCAGCTTGGAATAATAAAGGGCCGGGGCATTGTTGGGTTCCAGGGCGAGGGCTTTCTCAAACTGGGCCGCCGCTTCGTCCAGCTTGCCCATCTCGTAGAGCAGTTTGCCATTCCGGACGGCGGACTGAACCGACCCGCTTGCACCGGTTGAATCAGTGGTCGCCGCCACCGGCACCTTGGGCTTCAGCTCACTGCCGGAGTAAGGTGTGACCTTGAGCAGCACGTTGGTCTGACCAGCCTTGAACTCGCTGTTGAAGTTCATGCCGAAATTGGCGCCATTCACATAAATGCGATAGGTCGTATCGGCCAGGGTGGTGAATTCAAACCGGCCATCGGCATCGGTGTGGGTGGTCTGCGCGGGCCATTGGGTGCTGCCATCGGCCACCCAGGCGCGAATTTCGGCGTTGGGGATCACATAGCCGGTGGCGGCCTCGACGATCCGGCCGGCGATCCGGTGGCCGGGTTCGAGTTGGATCTTCACCGGGAGGCGGGACAGATTCACGTCCTTGATTTCCGCGCGCCAGCCGGGCTCGGAGACATTCACGGAATAGATGCCCAGGCTGGGGGTAATGCCCGCCACCGCAAAGTGGCCCTGGTCATCGGTGGTCACCCCCGTCAAACCGAAGCTGTGGGTGCCGATGCGGAATTCCACGCCCACCGCGCTGCCACGCAGGGGCTGGCCGGTGGCATCCGTCACTTCGCCGGTGAAACTTTGGGTGGGCGGGAACTGCAAGTTAACTTCGGTATCCGGCTGGGACTCGGTAAGCCTCACCGGCGCGCTGGCGCAGAATTCATTTTTGCGCCAGGCCAGAATCTGGTATTTGCCGCCCAGCGGCAGCGGACCCGAAACCCACTGGCGCGGCGCATCGTTGTCGCCATTATCCTGGTTATCGGTCAGGGGACTGCCGGCATCGCGCTGCGGGGAACGCTTCAATTCTTCGACCGAGAAGAACAGGCCGCCCGCGGGCGTGCCATCCGCATTTTTGACCCGCGCATAAATCGCCCCGGCCGGAACCACCGGTATATCTACGAGCAGCGGGCCGGCGCCGTTGGTGACGATGATGCCGGCATAATCTCGCTTGAACCAGTAGCCCACGGTGCGTTTGGGCGAGATAAATGTGCGACCGCCCACGGGAATGTCCGTCCGGACTTCGCCATTGGTGATGACGAGTTCGGCATTATGGGCAGTGAGATGACCCGGTTCCAGGCTGTCTGGAATCTCCACCTCCACGGTGCCCTGCGGAGCAACGCCGGAAGGATGTTGGAAACGGTATATGATGGTGCGTTTCACCACCGGCACGCCGGCGGCAGCCGTATTGGAGGTGAGATCAATCACCCAGTCATCCACGGGCGCGGTGATCTCACGGCGGATCGAGGTGCGAGTACCAACATCGATGGCGATTTCGCCAACCACGCGGTTGGTGAATTGGAAACGGGCCACGCCATCGACCAGTTTCACGGGAATCCACCCGTTGTTGCCGTAGCTATTATTATCAAAAACGTCGTTTGAGGTGTAATACAGACAGCGGTCTTTGTTGATTTGCTGCAAGCCGTCCAAACTGCCGATCACCCGGCCGCGCACCACCAGTTCCGGCCCCAGCCGGATGACCATATCAGCGGTGCCGGCCCGCATTGGGTTCAGGATAACCGACCGGTGTCCCGGCGCGCTCACGCCCAGCCAGAAGAGATTTTTGGCATTGAGCTGGTTGACGGTGAACCGACCGGCCTGATCCGCCACCGCCAGTTGGTGCAACGGATCATTCCACTCAAACCGTTCCGAAGACACGTCGCCTTTCTGATAAATCATGCAAACGGCCGCACCCGGAATGGGGTGGCCGCTTTCATCCACCACCGTGCCGCTCATTTCCACCCCCCGGTGCAGGGATATTTTGAGCGGCTGCCCGGCGGGCAACGTTTCAAAATGGCGCTGGGTGATTTCATAACCGGGGGCGTTGATTGTCAGGTTCAGCGGAAGATTGGCGCAATGGGTCAGCGTGGTCAGGCCATCGGCTCCGGCGGTCCACGAATGGTCGGCGGTACCCATATTACTGATCATGAAATAGGATTTGAACCGGACGCCTGGCACCGGTGCGCCTGTTTCCGTGTCCACGAACTGCACCGGCACGTCGTAGCCGCGCTCCAAGGTCAGATCCAAGTTATCCAACCGGTTGGTGGCCAAGCCATCCAGCGGGCCGAGAAACGAGGGGGCAAAATGGTCTGCATCCAGATGAACCCAGATGGCACCGGCGGGCACTGAGTTGGAGAAATAGCCATCTTTGACGGGAATGGAAGTGCCATAGGATGAATGCGAAATGGCCGAAATGGTATTCAGATAAAGCCACTTGGGCAGCGGCGTGCCATCGGCGGTATGCACACGACCGGTGAGCGTCACGCGCGGCGATTGCTCGGTGAACCCAGTGGCGGTGGGGGAATTGGGATGTTCGCCGATCTCCGCCATTTTCTTCTCGATGCGCGCAATGCGTTCCTGCGGCGACATAATGGCCGCCACCGCCGTGCGCGTGCCAATGGCGCAGAGAAAGAGCAGGCCGCCGCCGGTGAGCATGGCCAAAATCATAGCGCGCCACGTGAGGCGCAACGCCGGCCGGTAACCGGGAATGAGCATGCGCTGGACGCGTTCCAGCAGGGTGGAGGGCGGACGCGAACGGCCAAAGGCCGGGGCGGCGGCAGGCGGCGGTTGCAAAATGCTTTCGGCCACGGTCAACAGGGTTTGGGCATAATCCGCCGGGGCGCCGCTCAGGCCAATGGCCGTGGCATCGCAACAGGCTTCGCGCTCGACGCGGAGCTGGCGGCTGATCCACCAGACGGCGGGATTGAAGAACAACAGGGATTCGGCAAAGAGTTGAAAGAGATTGGCCAGGTAATCGCCGCGCCGGATATGGGCGAGTTCATGCAGGAGCACCATGCGAATCTGTTCGGGCGTGAGCATGGTGGTGAGCGAGAGCGGCAGGATGAGCGTGGGCACGAGCACCCCGGCCACGGCAGGCGAGGTGAGCTGATCGGTCACCGCCAAACGCACGCGTCGCGCCAGCTTGAGCGCGCTTTGGGCCTCCTGAAACAAGCTCAGGATGCGCGCATCCTCCACCGGCCGGCAGGTGCGGCGCAGGCGTTCCGCCCCCGCTACTTGCACCCCGGCGCGACCCAGCATAACAGCCGTCCCGAGCAGCCAGACGAAAGCGAGCCAGGCAGTCCAATTGGCGCTGGCCGCCTGCGGTGCGAGCGCAGCCGCCTGAACGATCAGGGTAGGCTGATCGGAATTCGGGGCCGGGGTGACCACGGGAACGGTGCCGGCAACCGGGGCGGCAGCACCAACCGTAGCGGACGGATGCATGAGCACGGCCCAGGTGACGAGGCCCGACAGCATCACAGCACCCAAAGCCACCAGCGAACAGCGATAGCGCCAGACCGGTTGATGGACCCGGCGCAACACGAGGCCGAGGCCCACGGCAAGAATGGCTCCCTGCCAGAGCGTGTGCAGCAGGGCTTCCACGAGGCGGGCCCATTCCGGGGCGGCGAGCCATTGGAGAATCATAGTCCGCCTTTCCCACCGGTCTGGCCGGGCGAATATTTGGCAATCAATTGCTTGATGTCATTCAGTTCGGCGGGCGAGAGGTCGCGGGATTCCAGCAGGCATTGCAGCATGGGAGTGAGCGCGCCGTTGAAAGCGTGCTTCAAGGCATAACGGAGTTCGCCGCGCTGCGCCTGCTCGCGGGTGATGGCGGAAGTATAAATGGTGAGCTTGCCGGCCTTCTTGGCTTTCAGGAGGCCCTTGGCGGCCATGCGATCCATGAAGGTGCGGACGGTGGAATAGGTCCAGCCGGTGGCGGGGAGCAGTTTTTCCTGAATGGCGGGAGCGGTGCAGGGTTCGGTTTCCCAGACCGCTTTGATGATGGGCCACTCCGACTCGGTCAGCTCGACGTTTGGCTTGGTCATGCGGCCAGTATTCTCTACAATGGTAGAGAATGTCAAGGGTTTAATTTACATTTGTAGAGCATGCCAATAAGGGGGAAGACACGAATTTCACGAATAGACACGAATCGAGGCGGACGATGACGGTCGGGTGGGGAAGTAGCAGCCGACGCGAGTAGCCTCAAATATCTTAGGAAACGCTCATTCGTTTTGAGCCTCCTGAGGTCCTTGTCAATACCCACATCTTTGAGGATGTTGAATTAGGAATGCTATCGTCAGACCAAAGGCTGTGAACAACGCCGTAACGTTTGAGCATCCTGAAGGGATGCAGGCTATTAGCCAGGGGTAAGGCCCATCGGATGGGCCGCCACCCCTGGTATTGCACCCTAAGGTTTTTCCTTCCCCCATCGGATGGGGGAAGGTGGCCGGAGGCCGGATGGGGGGCCGCGGGTCGTTCTTCGCAAACCCGCCAAACCATTGAAAACATTATGCTCTTTGCATCATTCCAGCACCTCACTTAACCAACTCCAAAAAATTGTGGGTAATGACTCGGCATCACGTGGCCGGCTGCTGCTGAGTAAGACAATGCAATGAACCAAACCCCCACACTAAATCCACCGCGTGGATGCCCACCACCGGGCGGTCCCGAAACAGTTCGCCGAGAATGCCCAGCGCAACGCGGTCGTTGGGATCGTTGAACGTGGGCACGATGACGGCGGCGTTGCTGATATAGAAATTGGCATAGCTCGCGGGCAGCCGCACGCCATCGAAATGCAACGGGTTGGGCATGGGCAGTTCGATAACCTGTGGCTTGGTGCCGTCTTCGAGGCGGAGGTCGGGCACGCGGTCCCAGTTTTCCTCTAGCGGCCGGTGATTCACATCCTTGCCATTCCGTTCGCGGACGAGCACGAGCGTCTTGGCATTGACGAAACGGCAGATGTCATCGATGTGGCCGTGGGTGTCGTCGCCCACGGGGCCTTTGCTAAGCCAGCAAACGTTGGTGACACCAAGATAATTTTTCAGCGTGGCTTCAATGTCGGCTTTGCCGAGGCCGGGATTGCGCACCTGAATCTTGGGGTGGAGGTAGCATTCCTCGGTGGAAATGAGCGTGCCCCGGCCATTCAACTCAATGCCGCCGCCTTCGATCACAAAAGGACGGCCATTGCATTCGGCATGGAACAATTGCTTGCGCAGCAGTTTGGCGGCCGTCTCGGGCACCTTGGTATCCTTGCGCCAGTTATCGTACTTGGCCCAGCCGTTGAAATGGAAATGGACAATGGCTGTCTCGGCGCGTTTGCCCGCGAGAGTGCGTTTGACGAAGAGCGGGCCGGTATCGCGCGTCCAGCCACGATTGGTGGGATGCAGCACAAACTGGATATTCCGCAGATTCACGCCCACGTGCTTGAACACACGGCGGGCAGCGGCCTCGTCTTTTTTGTGCCGGATGATAAGGCGGACCTTTTCGCCGGCGGAAATTTTCCGGACCATCTCGCCATAGACCCAGGGGATGACCTCGAATTTGCCGGGCCAGTCGCTGGCGTTGTGGGGCCAGCCGAGCCAGGTGGCTTCATGGGTTTCCCATTCGGCGGGCATGGTGTAGCCAAGTCCGGCGGGGACGGCGGCGCTGGTGTTTTTCACGGTCGACATAAATTTCGGCGGCAGCATAGCCGCTCATAGGATTTTGGGAAATGCAGAAAACCGTCCGGTGCCAAGTATTGGCGAAGCGCGTTCCGCCCGGAGCGCAGATCATCGCTCTGCGAGTCTCTCTGCCTGCATCCGCTGTCACCGATTGGCCGGCACACGCACGCTTTGATTTTTAAAACCGGAACCCGCCGAGCGGATGCTCTGCGCTTCGGTAGAACCGAGGATTAGTGTTTTTAGAAAAAATCTGCAAAATATTAATATTTGTGCTGGCGGTTTATTTCTTTGTGAACGACATTGCCATAGAGACCCCGATAGAGCCGAAAGGAAAGTTGGTTATGAAAACTTACTTCAATCAGACCGGTAGGCTGGGGGTGGTGGTAACCGGGTTGGTGTTGGTGTTGCTGCTACTTCCCTTATCCACGATTTTAGCTTCGACCAATTCAGGTACCCGACCAGTAGTCATCAAATTGGCCGTCGGCATCACGGACCAGGAAGTTCAACATGCTTTGGATTCCCTGCCGGACGCGGGCGGCGAAGTGCTGCTGCCGCCGGGAACAATTCAAATCCGCCAGCCCATCATCCTGCGACGCGACGCGCAAACCCTGCGTGGCGCGGGTAAAAGCACGCTGCTCCGGCTGACGGATGGTGCCAATTGCCCCGCGATCATTTTAGGTGAACCGGTGAATCATCCGCAACGGGTGGTGCGCCACCTGCGAGTGAGTGATCTGGCGATTGACGGCAACCGGTTGCAACAGCAACGCGAACTGTGGCAATTGACGGGCGAAGGCTCGGAAATCCGCAACAACGGCATTACGGTGCAGAGCGTGAGCGATTCCACGGTGGAAAACGTCAGTTGCGGGAATTGCCGGTCGGGTGGTCTGGTGACGACGCTGGGGGTAAGCCGGCTGCTGGTGCGGGGCTTGACTGCGTTTGGTAATCAGTTCGACGGGTTGGCCTGTTATCTCACCACGGACTCGGTGTTTGAGAATCTATCTCTGCATGATAATCCGGGCGCGGGCATTTCGCTGGACCTGGCGTTCAACCACAATGTGATCAGCAATGCGGTACTATGCGCGAATGACTTGGGCATTTTCATGCGGGCCAGCCGGGCCAATCAGTTCCATAACATCACCATCAGCAACAGCCATCATTTCGGCGTGTTCATGGCCCATGCGGAACTGTACACGACGGGCGGGGTGCGACCGGCCCCAGCCTCGGAATGCACGCAGAATGCCTTCACCAATCTCTCGGGAGTGAACTGCGGGAGCGCGATCTTCCGGGTGAACAATACGAGCTGCACGAATAATGTGATCATCAGTCCCCAATTTGCGGTAAACGCCAAAGGTGGCCTTTCGGAAGCGCGACCAGACTTGGTGTCGGTGCAATGACGAGACCGGCTTGGTTTTACTGACAAAGTAGAACTAGTGGCCAAGACGCCGGGCCAGTTGGGCGGTGTAAAGGTCCGGCGGAGAAATCTCTGCCGGCGGGATGGCTTCAAACCAGCGGCCGACCGGATTCATCTCCGAGGGTGCGGCGGTCGGCAAAGCGACCAGATTCATGGAAGACGGGCCAAACGCGGCGGGCGGATACTTTTGCAGTCTGGCCGCGCGGATGTTCCAGAAAGTACCCCGGGCACCGCAATGTTTACCCAAGGCTTCCCCGCCCCCGCATTGCCAGAGGCGGGTGCCCGCGCCGGCATCCAGATCGGTGAACAGGTTTTCGGCCGGGGTTCGGCAATGATGATCCAGACAAAGATCCACGCCCCGGCCATGGACGACGACATTGCCAATGGCGCCACGGTCCACGGAAACATCATGCACAAACCGGGTGCGGCAGTCGAAGCCGGTGAGGAGATTGTCGGCACCGTAGAAATTGAGGCCATGATGGCCGGTGCAATGCAAGGCCTTGTCCGGCTCACGGGTTGAGGCCAGGACCACATCCTGCACGGTGCAAAAACAACTGCGGACAAAAATGCCACTGTCGGCATTGGTGATCAGGAGATGCCGCGCCCAACAATCGGCCACGCCCGTAAAGGCCACGGCGTTGAAACCGGGCTCGGTGAAATGGCCGCGGTAGGGGGAATTGGGAAATTCGAAGCGCAGGTTCTCCACACCGGACTCGCTGACGGCAGGCTCAAACTGGCGCAAGCAGGGATGCCAGGGGAGTTTCACCGCAAAGCGCAAGGGCCGGTCGAAGTAAACTTCGTTGCCTTCGATCCGGGTAATGTGAACCACAAACGACACGGCCGTGCTGCCCAGCAAGTTTTGGATGGCCCCGGGATCGCCGGAGTATAGTTCGGTGGCGAGAGAATTATTGGGATTATCCGACTCAAAGAACTCCACCCGCTGCCCCACGTTCAGGCCGGACGCATCCGCCACTTGCAGTGCCGTGTCTCCCCGGCTGGCGGCGGCGGTGACTTTGGCCAGCTCTTTGGACCCGTAATCGCCTTGAAACCAGACCAGCCCGCCATCCCAGGAATATTCGGAGGTCCGCAGTCCGCCGGTGGTGGCGCTCCAATGCGGCTTGATCTCCTGCAGCGGTTTGGGGAAATACAGGGTGGTTTGATCCGTTCCGGCCCCGCGGAGCACCACTCCACGATGGGCGATGGTGAGGATATCCGTAATGACGTAACGCCCCGGAGGAATTTCAATGGCCCCATGGGTGACGGCGGCGATGGCGGCCTGGAAGGCCCGGGTGTCGTCGGTCACACCATCGCCCCGGGCGCCAAATTGTTTGACACTGACCCCGGCGGGAAGTTCCGGCACCGGCTGTTCACCGCAATGGTAACCGGCATACGAAAAATCCGGCAACCGGCTGCGGGCACTCCAGCGTTCCCCATTGGTACCCCAGAGCCCGGAAATGGTGGCTTGGGCGGTTGCCGCCAGCCCCAGAAACGGAATGAGGAGCAACATTTTCAGGTTAATCATCACGAGCTGATTATCCCGTTCCGGGGCATCCAAGGCAATGGCGTGTTAATTTGAGATTGGCATTCGCGCCGGCATCCGTATTGTTAGGACTGAAATTTTCCTAATTTATGGCCAAGAAAAAGCAGATCAAGCAGACCAAATTAACGGGCGGACCGGTTTCCCAGTTCATCCAGCATCATTACCGGCATTTCAATGCCGCCTCGCTCGTGGACGCGGCGAAGGGCTACGTGGCGCACCTGGACAAGGGCGGCCGCATGATGATCACCCTCGGCGGCGCCATGAGCACGGCCGAACTCGGCCTGTCCCTGGCCGAAATGATCCGCCAGGACAAGGTGCATCTGATCACCTGCACCGGCGCGAATCTGGAAGAAGACGTTTTCAACCTGGTGGCGCATGACTATTACGAACGCGTGCCGAACTACCGCTCCCTGACCGCCGAAGACGAGCAGGGCCTGCTGGAACGCCACATGAACCGCGTGACCGACACCTGCATTCCCGAAGGCGAAGCCATGCGCCGCATGGAAAAAGCCATGCTCGAAGTCTGGACATCGGCTGACAAAAAGGGCGAACATTATTTCCCGCACGAATTTTTCTATCAGGTGCTGCTCAGCGGCAAGTACGAGAAATATTACCAGATTGATCCCAAGAACTCTTGGATGCTCGCGGCGGCGCAGAAAAACCTGCCCATCGTGGTTCCCGGCTGGGAAGACGCCACCCTGGGCAACATGTACGCCGCCGCCGTGATCCGGGGTGACGTGAAGAACGTGCACACCGTCCGCACGGGCATTGAATACATGACGTGGCTGGCGGAATTCTACACCCGCACCACCAAGAAAAGTCACCTGGGCATGTTCCAGATCGGCGGCGGCATCGCCGGCGATTTCCCGATTTGCGTGGTGCCGATGCTGCATCAGGACCTGGAACGCACGAGCGTGCCGCTGTGGGGTTATTTCTGCCAGATCAGCGATTCCACCACCAGCTACGGCAGCTATTCCGGCGCCGTGCCCAATGAGAAGATCACCTGGGGCAAACTCGGCGTGAAAACGCCCAAGTACATCATCGAATCCGACGCCACCATCGTGGCCCCGTTGATTTTCGCCCACGTCCTGGGCTGGTAAAAAAGACCGTAAAAAGCCGGTAAATTACCGGCCATCAATTTGGGGAAAGCTTCGGCTTTCCCCATTTTTTATGCGCCTTTGGGATTGCCATAATCGGAAAACACCTGCTGCTGGCAAACCATGACGCGTCATGGACTGCGGCGGGAAGCAAAGCGCCACACCGCTTTCACCCGCACAATACTGGTAAATTTGAACCATGCGTCCCGTCCACTCGAAAGCGGTGTCGCCGCTCCGCTCAGCCACCGCTTGCTCCAAAACGCTGACGCGACTGCCCTGCCCCCCGCGTGCGCGAAGCGTCTTGGAGATGCGTCCAGCCCTCTGGCGCTTTCCCACACACGCAAAAAGCAAAAGGGTTCCTCGACGTTAGAGCAATGACAGAAATGATGTAGCGGCAGGCAGCGAGGATTTTTGGGGTTGGGCGAGGCTTCGGCGAAGGCGCAGGTTAAATATAACCTGTAACTGAGCCGAAACGAAGCCTAACCCCAAAAAGACCGCTGTCGGCACGACTTGCAGCCTGCCGCTACAGCATTGATGGAATTGCTCTAAAAGCGGGCAACCAAAGTGCTTTGGACGGCCGGGCGGCACCGGCTTCCAAATGGACAACCGACTGGCATCTGGCCAACCTGGCCGAAGCCCACGGCTTGAAATGGGCCACGTTAGATACCCATGCGAATCATCCCGCCGCCGAAGTGATTTAAAAACACCCGTTCCGGTCTCCCAGTTTGGAGTTCCGGCTTCAGCCGGTCCCCGCCGCCGGCAGTCCGCATGTTGTGTTTACCTGGGGCGCACCTGCTTCTCCCACCATTTTTTCTCAGGCTGGCTTCGGCCGCAAAAACGTTGGCCCCTGCTGGTTTTTCTCACCCCTCGGTTTCCCATTCTGCACGGATCCCGTTTGCAGTTTGAAACTGCACCATGATCCTCCTACCTGAAGGTTGCCTGCGTGCGGCGCGAGCGGAGCGCGGCGTTCACGCCGCTTCAGCGTCCAAAACAAAGGCGGGCTGGACTTTGCTGACGTTCGGCCGTTTTGGTCATTGAAGCGGGCTGAACCGCGCTCCTTACCAGCCGGCCGATGCAATTACAAAATGGAATCAGGATGACTCGCCTCGCCGCCGCCTCATCTTGGCAAGGGCACCATGGCTAAAAATAAAAAGCGCCCCCGGTTTATTTCACCCGGAGGCGCTTCCCAATGAGTTTAAGCGATCTGCCGCCGCCTGATTACGGCGAACGCACCCGATAAAACTGCGAACGCAGCGTCGTGGTCGGCAGATTGGTGTATTGATAACGGCCCGAACCGGCCGGCGATTCCACCACCGGTCCAAGCACCGTCCAATTGGCCACCGGCAGGGCCACGTTCGTGGATCCGAGCAAGGTGAAGCCCAGCCCAGTCAGGTTGGTGAAGTTCAATCGGAGGCCGCCGGCCGCCACCGAATTTGTGAGCGTGAACTTGAAATTCACCGGCTGATTCGTGCTGGCCGCAGGCGTGGTGAAGGTGAGGTCCCCGCCCAAGCCGGTCCCGCCGCCGTTGGTGGCGACCAACTGATAATGATACGTCGTGCCCGGGGTTACGGTGAAACTCGCACCGGCACTGGTCCAGATGCCGTTACCATACGAGCCGCTCGCCAGCTTGGTGCCATCGGCCGACGAGGCGATGCAATACCAGCCGTTGGTCACTTGGGCGCTGGATTGGGTCCACGTTGTCCCACTGTTAGCCGAAAGCCAAATCCCGGCGGAGTAGGAAGCGGCGGCCAATATGGTGCCATCGGAAGAGGAAGCAATGCCGTACCAGGAGGTGGCGGGGACGCTGGCCTGAGTCCACGTAACCCCGCTGTCAATCGAGGTCCAAACGCCGCCGGAAGCAGACTGATCCACGGCGGTCAGCCGGGTGCCATCGGCGGACGAGGCAATGTTCGCCCACGCTACGGCCGGCGCATTAGCCTGCTTCGTCCACGTGACGCCGCCATCGGTGGAAGTCCAAATGCCGGCCAAATACCCCGCGCCAGCCAACCGGAGGCCATCGGCCGAGGCAGCCATCCCAATCCAAGTGGTGCTGGGGGAGTTGTTCTGGATCGTCCAGGTCACACCGCCGTTGGTGGAGGTATAGATTTGGCCACTATAGGCGCCGACGACCAGGCGGGTGCCATCGGCGGAGCTGGCGATACAATTCCAATAGTTGGTGGGCGCGTTATTCTGTTTCGTCCAAGTGATGCCGCTATTGGTGGAGGTCCAAATGCCTTTGAGGTTGCCATCCGTGGCGGCCAGCCGGGTGCCATCGGTGGAGGAGGCGATGGCGCTCCAGTAGATTGCGGGAGCGTTGGTCTGGCGCGTCCACGTTAGGCCGGTGTTGGTGGAGGTCCAAATGCCATTACCGGACTGATCCACCACCGCCAGCCGGGTGCCATCAGCGGAGGAGGCCATGGCCACCCAGTAATCCGCCGGACCTGCGGTGCGATTCCAGCTACCACCGGCGGGTACTAAGATGGAACTAACGGTGAAGCCCGTCACGTCCAACGCGCTGTTGGTGGCGGGCAGCGAAACGGTTCCGCCCGTGAAACCATAATTGGTCGTCAATCCAAATTGAAACCACGCCGCGGTCACACCGCCGCCGGGATTGACCTTGCCATTGAGCGCAGCGCTAGCAGCGGTGACGCTGCTGGCCGCGAGCGTGGTCGCCACCGGGGCCAGCGGATTGAGGATGAAGCTCAGATCGCCGCCATTCACCTTGCCCGCACTGTTACTCGCCACCAACTGGAAGTGATATGTCGCGCCCGGCGTCAGACTGCTGAGCACATTGGACACCGCGAGCGGGCTGTTCGTGGCCGGCAGATTGATGGCGGCCGTCACGCTGCCATAACTGGTCGTCGCCCCGTATTGGAACCAGGCCATGGTCGCCAGGTTGCCGGGATTCACCGTGCCATTCAGCGTGGCGTTGGTGGCCGTGACGCCACTCGCCGCCAAGGTGGTGGCGACCGTCGAAACCGGTGCCACGGTGGTGAAACTGGCGTCCGCCCCCAGCGAGAGGCCCACGCTGTTGCTGGCCACCGCTTGGAAATGGTACGTCCCCCCCGGTGTCAAACTTACGAGCAGATTGGTCACCGGGTAACTGGTGGCCGAAGCCGCCAGATTGGTGGTGGCGGTCACGCTGCCGTAATTGGTCGTCGAACCGTATTTAAACCAAACAGCCGTCGCGGTTCCCCGGGAACTGACACTGGCATTGAGGGTGGCATTATTCGAGGTGACGCCCGTGGCGGCCAACGTAATCGCCAGCGGCGGACCCGCCGGCGTCGTGAACGTCAGGTCCCCGCCCAAAACCGTGGTTCCGGGCTCGCTGCCGACCAGTTGATAATGATAGGTCGTGCCCGGGGTAAACAGATTCGTTGGCCCGGCTGAAGTCCAGATACCATTGCCGCTACTTGCTAGCGCGAGGCGGGTGCCGTCGGCGGAAGCAGCCAGGGAAGTCCAGGTGTTGCTGGGCGCGTTGCCTTGGATCCAAGTGCCCCCGCCGTTCGTGGAGGTCCACACGCCGTTGCCGGCCACCGTTGCCGTCAGCCGGGTGCCATCGGCGGACGAGGCGAGCGAAGTCCAACTCAGGCCCGGGGAGGTCGTTGCCGACCACGTCGCGCCGCCATTGGTGGTCGTGTAAATGGGGAAATTCGTCTGACTCGACGCGATCGCCAAGCGGTTGCCATCAGCCGAAGAGACGACCGAAGACAAATATTGGCTGGGTGCGTTGGTTTGTTGTGTCCACGTCAGTCCCCCGTCAGGCGAGGTCCAGACACCATAATTGCCAGCCGTCGCCGCCAGGCGAATGCCGTCGGCGGAAACGGCGACACCATACCAGTGGTAGAAGGAAATGGCCGCAGGGGCGGCTTGAGTCCAACTGCTGCCGCTGTTGGTGGAGAGGTACAGGCCAGAGTTGCCGCCGGCCCCCGCCAGCAGGCGGGTGCCGTCGGCGGAGCTGGCGATGGACTGCCAGCTGGCGGTGGGCGCATTCGTCTGCTGCGTCCACGTCACCCCGCTGTTGGTGGAGGTGTAAATACCGTTGTTAAACATCGCGGCCGCCAGCCGGGTACCATCGGCGGAGGAGGCGATGGCCTGCGCGCGCAAGGTCGGCGAGTTGGTTTGCTGCGTCCACGTCACGCCGCCGTCCGTGGAGGTATAAACGCCATTGTTGTAGGACCAAGCCGCCAGGCGGGTGCCGTCCCCGGACGAAGCAATGGACGACCACGGCGGAAAGCTCGGCCCCGTCTGCACCCAGTTGCTACCGGCCGCCCCGGCGAGCGATGTTATGGCCAGTCCAGGCACGTTGATGAGTGCGTTAGCGGCGGGCAAGGTGGCGAAACCGCCCAGGTTTCCGTAGTTTGTGTCCGCGCCATAGGCAAAATAGGTGCTAGCCGGCGAGCTGAACGGAATCACACTGCCGTTAAGCGTGGCACTATTCGATGTGACGCCCGTGGCCGGCAGGGTGGTCACCGTGAGGTAACCCGGGGGAGTGCTCCAGGTCAAATCCACGCCCCGCACGATGCCCAATCTGTTACTGGCGACCGCTTGGAAATGATACGTCGTATTCGGATTCAAGCCGCTGACGAGATTGGCCACCGCAAGCGCCGGGCTGTTGGTCGGCACGCCCGTGGTGGTAGTCACGCTTCCATAATTGGTCGTCAAACCGTATTGGAAATACGCCGTGGCCGGGTTGGTCCCCGCGTACACCGAGGCATTGAGCGTGGCCGTGATCGCGGTGATGCCGCTGGCGGCCAGCGTGTACACCGTGAGCGGACCCGCCAACGTGGCCAGCGTGCCATCCGCCCCATACACAGTGCCGGAGCTGTTGGCCGCCACCAACTGATAATGATACGTGGCGCCGGGGCTCAAACTGCTGATGAGGTTGGAAACGGCCAGGCTCGCGTTGGTGGCCGTCAGCGTATTGGTGGCGCTAAAACTGCCGTAATTGGTCGTCAATCCATATTGGAAATACGCCGTTGTCACGCCGCCGCCCGGATTGACCGTGCCGTTGAGGGTGCCGTTGGTGGGGGTGAGCCCGCTGGCCGCCAGCGTGGTGACCACCGGAACCGCCGGGATGGTGGTGAACGTCAGATCCCCCCCGTAAATGAGGCCGGCACTGTTGCTGGCCACCAATTGATAATGATACAGCGTGCCGGGAAGCAAACTGTTGGCGGAAATCGCCACGGCCAAATTGGTGATGACTGCCGCCAGCGTATTGGTGGTTGTAAAATTCCCATAACTGGTCGTCAGCCCGTAGCGGAAATACGCCGCCGTCACGCCCCCGCCGGGATTGACCGTGCCGTTGAGCCCGGCACTGATCGCGGCGATGCCCGTGGCCGCCGTCGTGCTCACCGTTGGCGCTGCCACCCCCGTCGTGAAAGTCTGGTCTGCCCCCTGACTGAGGCCGACATCGTTGAAGCCCACCAACCGGTAATGGTACGTCGTGGCCGGCAATAGCGGCACGCTGGTACCGCTCGAGTTCCAGACGAGATTGACGTTTCCCACCGCCAAGCGCGAGCCATCGGCGGACGAAGCGACCGTATACCAAGTACTGTTGTAGGTGGCGTTGGTTTGGAACACCCAGTTTACCCCGGCATTGGTGGAGGTATAAATGCCGCCGTTGGTGTAAGGGTTGCTGTTAAACGCCGTGCCTGCCAAGCGGGTGCCGTCTGCGGAGGAACACAGGGAATACCAGTCTGCACTGGTGGGCGTGTTGGTTTGGAGTACCCAGTTTACCCCGGCGTTGGTGGAGGTATAAATGCCGCCGTTGCTGTAACCGTTGGTGTTGATCACCCCGGCCACCAGCCGGGTGCCATCACTGGACGAGGCGACGACCCGCCAGTACCCGAAGGGGGAGTTGGTTTGCAGCGTCCAAGAAATCCCGCCGTTAGTCGAAGTGCAAACTTGCCCGCTGCCCACCGCCACCAAACGGGACCCATCGGCGGACGACGCGATGGCGCCAAAATTTACATTGGGAATATTGGTGCTCAGGTTCCAGTGGAAGCCGCCATCCGTGGAGCTGTAAAAGTTGTTTACGCCATACGCCGTCGCCAGCCGCATACCGTCGGCTGACATGGCAATCCCCGGCGGGCCGGCGGGCCCGTCGGACTTTTGCCACGTCACGCCGCTATTCGTTGAAATCCAAATACCGGAAGCACCGACTGCCAAATGCGTGCCGTCTGCCGACCCCGCCAGGGCGCTGTAGCCAGAGGTCGGCAGATTATTAGTGCGTTGGGTCCATGTGAATCCGCCGTTGGTTGAAGTCCAAAGGCCCGTTCCTGCGTAACTATCCAGAGCAGCCAGGCGGGTGCCATCGGCGGAGGCGACGAGGTAAGTCCAAAAGTAATTTGCGCTAAAATGGTTATTGGTGGGACTGGGAAAGCTGTTATAGCTGGACCAAGTCATCCCGGCGGGCTGGGTGAGGGCACTAACCGTCGCGCCCGGTACGGCCAAGAGCGCGTTCGTGGCAGCCAGCGTGCTGAACCCGCCCCCGCTGCTGAGGCCGGCGACCGTACCGTAGTTCGTGTCCAAGCCGATCTCAAAATAACTGCCGGCGGCAAGGTAATTGGGATTTACGGAGCCATTCAGCGTGGCATTGGTCCCCGTCACGCCCGTGGCGCTTTGGGTGATCACCACCGGTTTGGTGGTCACGGTCACTTGCAGCTTGTTACCATTGGTGGTAAACGCCGCCGCTTGGGTCAGCCCGCTCGGGTCATACCACCCCAAGGTATAGGTTCCGGTGAGTCCCCCGGTCGCGGTTAACAAGGTGTAGGTGCCTGCCGGCAGGGCGGCCCCGGCAGTCAAGGGGGAGACCAAAATATTGCCATTCAACGTTGTCACCCCGGCCACCGTCAGGCCATTCGTTAATCCGGCCGTCAAGGCCAGTTCCAACGTCGCGTTCGTAGCGAGGGTCAAACTGGATCCCAATCTGCCCGAGCCCCCTATCATAGCGCCCGACTTAACCACCACCGCCGAGGCCGGCAACGAGCCGTTTACCAGCAACGTACCGTTGCTCACCGTGGTCGCACCCGAATAACTGTTGGTTCCCGCCAGTACCAGCGTCCCGGCGCCGGTCTTGACCAGCGCGCCCGAGGTTGCCGGGCTGCTGTTGCTGAAGGTCAGCGTGCTGGCCGCAATGTTCAGCGTCGCCGTCGTGCCGGCTTGAATCGTGAAGCCGCGGTCCGTGCTCGCGTCCGTCCCCGTATAGAGCAACGTGCCATTGTAAAAAATGAGATTCGTGGCGGAATTGCCCGCCGCGCCCAGATTGCCCGCGGACCCGCCATTGCCCAAGTTGCTGACCCATGCCGTTACATTGCTGACCGAGTTCGGACCGACATAAGAGTTGGTTCCCAAAAGCACCACCGTGCCACCCCCCCCGAACAAAAGCGGGTTGCCGGCATAGCCGGGATAATCCGCGATGGCACCGCTAATGCCCAAGATGTTGGTGGGCGCGGAGGAAAAGATCCCCGGCCCGCCGCCGGCATTTTTCAACAAGATGTTCACGGCAAAACTGTTCGACGCCACACCTGTGCTGTTCACCACGCCCCCGTAGCCGCCTTGAAACAGCAATGCGGAACCGTCGGGAGTCGTGAAATTCGCGCCGTAGCCAATCGCGCCGACCAGGTTGTTGGTGCCGGCATAACTAGCTTGTTTATAACCATTAGTTCCTCCCGCCCCGGCCACCACCACGGTACCATAGTTTTCTTGAATGACATCCGAACCGGCCAGCGGAAAGCTGGTCTGGTTGGTATTGCCCAGCACGGTGAGGGTGCCGCCGTTTATATAGACGGTCCCGTGCACGATCCCGACCCCCAGCACGCCTGCGTTGAGCACCAAGTTGCCCTGACTGATGTAATACCCGCCAGTCGAGGTATTCGTGCCCGTTAACGTCAGCGTACCCACGCCGAATATATACAGCGTATTGACCCCGACGATGGTTGACCCGATCGTGAGATTGCTGTTGATCGTAAAGGACGCGAGCGGCCCCGGATTGATCTGGCCACCCTTCAGTGAGAAGCCCGCCGCATTCACCGTCAGGTTGTTGACCGTCGGGGTTCCGGAAACCGTGATGGTACCCACGCCATTCGTTCCCAAAACCGCGTCATTCCCATCCACCCAGGCGACGTTGCCGCCGCCCGTGTTCCAGTTGGCGGAACTCGTATTCCAGGTAAAATTACCCGACCCATCCGTCCACGTATACGTGGTGGCGGACACCGGTAATAGGGAGACAAACGCCGCCGCGAGGGCAGCCAGGCCACAAAAAGAGCGCTTCATAGAGTTCATGAGTCAAAACTACCTTCGATGATTAATTTATTTTTGGTCATCCCTTCTGAGGGGGGGCGCACGGCGGGGCCGCCCAAAATGACCCTATACTATAAACCAATCGGGAAAGTCGGCAACTACTTTGTCATACAATATTGACAATGATTACTCCTATTTTGCAAATTGGTTAAAAAAGGGGGCGATTAATACTTTTTGTATAAAATTTAAGATCAATATGTTGCGTTATTTCCCAAAGTCGATCGGCCAGCCATGGCACCGTTCCACCAGATTTTACGCGTTCGCCCACCGCTCGTGAAATCCACGCCCCACCTCCTTCACCATCCCCCTCATTTGACATTTCCCAACCCGTGCTATATTACCAAGTTGGAAGTTTACATGGTAAACTCACCGTCACAGCCAAACTCGCGCCCGGTTGCCCCGCCACCCCCCGGCGCGTGCGTCCGGCACAACGTTGCCTTGCCCCCGCGCAGGGTGGGGACGGCTCGTCCCCACGTTTCAAATTCCGGCCATGCCCCCACCACGCGTTGCCCGCGACCCGAACCCCGGGAATCGAAGCCCTATTTTTCCTGCCGCAAGGTTCAATCAAGGCAAAAAACCCAGCAATCAAGGCTAATCGTGCCTCATCAAGGCAAATGATAAACCAACAAAAAACGCTATCATGTCACCGGCCCTCCGCCCCCGGAACCGCCGGCCCTTTCCTTGGTAGGGCTGGAGCTGCTGCTCCGCCCCATATAGATATAAATGTATGGCTTGTCACCCCATCTACCGTGCTTTACCAGACCCCACCCGCTTTCTCCCGCCTCCAATCAAGGCAAAAAACCCCTGTAATCGTGCATGATCAAGCCTCATCAAGGCAAACGATGAAAAAGCTAAAACCAACATATCGAGCGCCAACGGCGCAGCCTCATACCAGCCCAAGGCAACGCCCTGGGTTTGCCCCCCATGAAACCAGCCCTGAAGGGGCGACCCAACCCGCCAATCAAGGCAAAAACCCCGGCAATCAAGGCTAATCGTGCCTCATCAAGCCAAACACCAAATTTACCATGATACCCGCATCGCACCCGGAAACCTCCCCATCTGCGTCCATCCGCGTCCATCTGCGGTCAACCTCCCCGGCCTTCCCGATCTCCAAAATTCGGATTCCCAAGCAATCAAACCAAATCAAACCACCCCGCATCCACTCACGCCCCCTTTTCGCGTGTTTTGCGTATTTCGCGGTTACCCTTCCCGATCTCCGAAATCCGGGAACCGTTCCCGATTCTCCCCAATCAAGGCAGAAAACCCCTGTAATCGTGCATAATCAAGGCATATCAAGGCATCCGCCACATTTCCGCATTTTTTATCCGGACCGGCAATTTGCGGATTGGCAATCCGGCGTACATCCGTATCGTAATGGACAGTCATGACACCCAACGACTTTTCAGATGCACGCGTTCTGGTCACCGGCGGCGCGGGCTTTATTGGCAGCGCGCTGGTCTGGGCTTTGAACCGGCGCGGCTGCGAGAATATTGTGATTTGCGACCTGCTCGGCACCACCGAGAAATGGCGCAATCTCACGCCGTTGCGCTATGCGGATTATGTCGAGGCGGAAGCATTGCTGCCCCGGCTGCAAAGCGGGGCGCTGGGAAAATTCGATCTGGTGTTGCACCTAGGTGCCTGCTCGGCCACGACGGAAAAAGACGCGAGCTATCTGATTCGGAACAATTACGAGTTCACAAAGGACTTGGCGATGTGGTCGCTGGCGAACCAGACCCGCTTTGTGTATGCCTCCTCCGCCGCCACCTATGGCGACGGGGCGCAAGGGATGGAGGATGACAATACCAAGCTGGATACACTGCGGCCGCTGAACATGTA
>CAIJGS010000080.1 GCA_903820285.1 uncultured Verrucomicrobia subdivision 3 bacterium
AACGACTCCGCCGTCTGGTTCGTGGCCACACTGAGTTCTTCCAACGAACACAGTTTCACCTGCGCGATGGTCTCAGCAATTTCTTTAACATAGGCCGGCTCACAGCGCTTGCCTCGATAAGGTACGGGCGCAAGGTAGGGACAATCCGTTTCCAGCATGAATTTGCCCATGGGCGTGGCCGCCACGGTGTCGCGCACATTCTGCCCATTCTTGAACGTGACAATGCCGGTGTAACTCACCAGCCAGCCAAAGTCGAGAATCTGCTTCAAGCGCTCCTTACTTTCGCCAAAACAGTGGAATACGCCGCGCGTCCGCGCCGCAAACGGCTTAATCTGAGCGAGCGTGTCATCGAAAGAAGACCGCTGGTGAATCACACAGTTCAGACCGCATTCAACCGCCACTTCGAGCTGCTGCTCGAACAGTGCCGCCTGCTTCGCCTTGTACACGGCATCCTCTTCCGGACCAGCCTTGTGGGTGGCGCTGGGCAGGCGGTAATAATCCAAACCGATCTCACCCACGGCGGCCACGCGTGGATGCTTCACCAGTTCACGCAGGGCGGGACGAAAATCATCCGGCGCGCGCACGGCCTCGCTGGGGTGCCAGCCAACGGCGGCATAAATATTGGGATGCTTCTCCGCCAGCTCAATGGCGCGGCGACTGCTGTCCAGATCCGTGCCGATGGAAATCAGGCGCGTGATGCCCGCCGTCCGGGCGCGCTGGATGATCTCATTGATATCCAGAGCGAATTCCTGATAGTCGAGGTGGGCGTGCGTGTCGTAAAAGGTAGCCATGTAATTAAACGAGGTTGTTATGCCAGAGTGCGTGGCGATGGCAAGCGAAACCCGATGGAAATGTTAGTGGCAACGATCAACCTCACTCTACCAAGTATAATGCACACTGTACGTCACCGTCCGCTCTTCATCCGGCTTCACCGGCACGCGGAACTCAATGGTCTGGGAATCTTTTTTCACGAACTCATCGGATTTGGCGGTAACATTCCAATTGGCCGAGCGATAGAGCGGTTCCACCACCCGGATGACCACGGCCTCTTTTTTATGATTACGGAGCTTGATCTCGAACGATTCATCTGCCGACTTCCCGGTGGTATCAATATGGAAATCGGTCTGCTTGCGTTCTCCCACCAGATCAAAAGAATTGCCGGTGGTGACCCGGACGGTTTCATTGCGCGGCGTGTGGTCAATCTCGTTCTCGCCCACGAACTGCAACTGCCCATCATCATCCCGGCGGTAAAAGCGCAGCTTGCCCTTGGGCAGCGGCATGCCGAGCTGGTTGGTTTCGGCATTCACAAATTCGCGCTGTACGATGATCTTTTTGTTCCCTGCCGAACCGTAGCCCTGGTCAATATTGACTCCACCATAAAACCCATAATCCGACGCGCCGTTATAGACATAAATTGTCGGAGCCAGGATTTTCTCGGCATGCACAAATTCCACCTGTTTGGTTTCGCGATCGTGCAGCGTGGTCGGCCGGCCAATGGAATAGAGATGAAACTCGTCGAAGGCTTTTTCGGTAACAGGTGGTTCCACCGAATTGGCCATCATGGACATTCCCATAGCCCGCCGGAACATGGGCCTGTTCATAGCCGGCGGCTGGATTTTATTAACATCCCCCGCCAGCAGCTTGATTTTGGCATTCTTAAACGTCTTGCCGCTTTGGTTGTTGATCGTAATCCAGCCAACGATATCCACAAAGTCTCCCTTTTCCGGTGACACAAGATTATAACTGGCGCTCCAATCAAACCCACCAGTCACGTAGCCAACTTCCGCATCAAACTTGCCGGGCTCGCTGGACTGCAGTAGCCAGTTTAGTGTGGGTGCGAGCACAGTGTCATCGCCCAAATCAGGAAACAGCGGCGTGCCAGGCAGGCTGAACTGCAATTTGCCATTCACCTCAATGATCGGCTGCACCGCCTCGCCGCCGGGAACGTACCCGCTGCGAATGACCTTGCCGGGAATCAGTTCGCGAATCTGGGTGTTGTCCTTGGTCCGGATGTTTTCAAACTCCACCGTCTTGCCCTCAAACAGCGAGAGCAGCAGGGATTCGCTCACGGGGTCGTTGCGGTAGTTCTGCTCCAGTATCTGCAACGCATGGGCACCCGCCGGATCGCGCAAGATGACGGAGTCCGGCTCCACCTGGGCGGTGGCACCGGCATAGCGGACCGAGTTCACGCCTGCCTGCAAATCCAGCGGCACAGTGTCGCGCACCACCGCAAAGTTCTGGTTATAGATGGTGAGCGCCGGTTGGGCCGAGGCGGCCAGCGCGGACAGGCCCGTAAAGACGACAAAGGCAAAAGCTTTCATATTGAATTAGTCCGCCAAACGGCGGATTCGTTCAATGTCTGCCTAACGAAAGGGTCCGCAAGGAAAAAATCAGAGCCCGAGCTTCTTGAACCGGTTGTTCACTTCCTTGAAGTGAAAATCCAGGGAGCACAATTTTTCCAGTTCGCCGGCCTTGAAATGCTTCGCCACTTCAGGATCGGCCTTCAGGACTTCCAGGAAGTCCGCGTCATCGCGACCGGCGTGCTTTACTTCCCAGGTCTTCATGGCATTGTCCTGCACCAGCTTGTAAGCGGCTTCGCGGGTGAGGCCTTTGCGGATCAGGGCGAGCAGGACGGTCTGGGAATTCCACATGCCCAGCGAGAGCCCCAGGTTCTTCTTCATGTTCGCCGGATACACGACGATGCCATCCATCAGGCGGGTGAACAGGCCCAGCATGTAGTCGAGCAGCGTGCAGGAATCCGGGAAAATGATGCGTTCAACGGAGGAATGCGAAATATCGCGTTCATGCCACAGCGCCACGTTTTCGAGGGCGGCAACGGCATTGCCGCGCAGGACGCGGGCGAGGCCGGTGAGGCGTTCCCACGTGATGGGATTGCGCTTGTGCGGCATGGCGCTGGAACCTTTCTGCCCCTTGGTGAACGGTTCCTCGGCTTCGAGCACTTCGGTGCGTTGCAGATGGCGAAACTCAACGGCCCAGCGTTCAATGCTGGCACCAATGAGCGCGAGTGTGGTCTGAAACTCGGCATGGATGTCGCGCTGCACCACCTGCGTGGCAATGGGCGCCGGGCGCACGCCCAGCTTTTTGCAGACATACGCTTCCACGCGCGGCGACAGATGCGCGCTGGTGCCAACCGCACCGGAAATTTTGCCCACGGACACCACTTCGCGAACGCGTTCGAGACGTTCGAGCGCACGGACGAATTCATCATGCATCAGCGCCAGCTTGAGACCGAAGGTGGTCGGCTCGGCGTGAATACCATGACTGCGGCCGATGCAGGGCGTGAACTTGTGTTCCTTCGCGCGTTTGGCGATGGCTAAGAGGACGGTTTTGACATCCGCAATCAGGATGTCCGCGCTCTGCTGCATCTGTACGGCGTAGCAGGTATCGCCCACGTCGCTGCTCGTGAGTCCGAAATGGAACCAGCGGCTGGCGGGGTCATTGATGACCTCGGAAACGGCGGTGGTGAACCCGATGACATCGTGGTTGAGTACTTTTTCGAGTTCCCGCTGGCGCGCCACCAGGCCGGGGAGATCGGCAAACCATTTGTCGCAACCGGCTTTGATCCGGGCGTAATCCTGCGCGGGTACAATCTTCTCCTTCACCAGCGCTTCGCTGGCGAGCAGTTCGATCTGGAGCCAGATCCTCAGTTTGTTTTCGTCGGTCCAGATGGCCCGCATCTCAGGGCGGGAATAACGCGTAATCATGGATTCATACTAACAGGAAACGGGGCCGCTTAAAAAGCCTGATTTGACCGCTCTTTCAAGTTTGGGTCGCCGACGTTTTCGGACCATTGAGCCAAGGGGATTGCAGCAGCAGGTTGGCACCCAGGATCAACCCGCCGCCAATGAATAGGCGTACGGTCATCAATTCATTGGCGTAGTCAATATGCACCCAGCGGGAAAAAAAGGCCGGTAGAAACAACGACACCACACTGGCCAGCACCGGTTCGATGCAATAGATCAAACCTGCCTCCGTGGCCGTCACAAACCGTTGCCACTGGTTCATCATGTTATAAGCCAAAAGAGTGCAGAACACCACGAGGATGGCCATGAAACTGCAGGCCGGCACCGAGGCATACGCCTGCCAGCACGCGGCCGCCGACGGCATGGTAAACAGCACCACCGGCAGGCAAAGCAAGGCCATACCCGCAAACATGACGGTGGAAAAAACGCCCGGCCGGTTGGCCGCGTAGCGGGTGTTTTCCAAAGCCAGAATCTGGCCGGTGAATAAAAATGAGGCAATGAGCGTTTCCAGTTCCCCCCGGCCCAGTTTGAAATCACCCAAATTAATCCGCGCCAGCACAGCCACGCCCACCACCACAAGCACCACGCTCAAAAATATTTTTAGTGATGGCCGGCGCCGGTACACAATCGCCACCCATATGGGGATGAATACACAGTAGCCCTGGGTCAGAAAGGCCGACGTGGAGGCGGCGGTGTAGGACAGGCCATCCATCTGAAAGGAAATTCCGCCGACACCGAAGCTGGCCAGTAGCATCCCCTGCTCCAGTTCCCGGCGGGTAATGGCTTTGAGTTCCCGCCGGTAGAGAATGGCCATGACCAGGGCGGACAGGCCAAAGCGGTACATCACTCCCAGCGAGGTGAAGAACCAGGTGCCATTGCCCGGCAGCAAATTTTGCTGCGCCAGCCCCAGTGCCTTCATGATGGGAAAACTTAATGCCCACAGCGCCGTGCAGGCGGTGAGAATCTCGATGGCTTTGAGCCGATGAACCCCGGGGGACATGCGGTCCGTTCAGGCCCCTCTGATCTTGTTCCGGGCATTCTCAAGCACCTCCCGCTCCCGCGCAGTCAGACTGCCAATGCCCCGGGCGGAAATCTTGTCGAGAATGGCATCCACTTCATTCATGACCACGGCTGCAGGCGCCGCCGCTACCCGCGCGGCAGCCGCCAGGGGACGCCGCGATTCTTCATTTTCCGCACGCCGTTCAAACCAGTTGCCCTGCAAAATTTTCCGGACAAAGAAAACGCCCATCAACATGCCGCCCAAATGCGCGGTATGGGCCACGTTGCCCAAATAATGAGCTGCTGTCGTGGGAAAGGAAAAACCCGCCAGCGCCATGCCGCCGGAAATATAGAGGAGGGTTTTGGCCCGCAGGTTGATCGGGATGATGTAAAACAGCAACATTGTGATTTCGCGAGTGGGATATATCAACGCAAACGCGGCCACCAGACCGAACGCGGAGGCGGACGCCCCCACCACCGGCCCGTCAAAATATTGCGGCCACACAAACGCGGCAAAAGTCTGGAAGATGCCACCAACCACACCGCTGGAAATCATCAGGGCAAAAAATTTGTTCCGCCCCAGCAACTGTTCCAGCTCCGTACCGAAGGAATAAATCGCCCAGCCGTTCAGCAGCAGATGCAACAGGCTGCCGTGCATGAACTGGTACGTGATCAATTGCCAGACATAGCCATGCAGCAGGCCGGTTTTGCTCAGGGCAAAATATTGATAACAGAACTCGTTGTCAGGCATCAGGCGCAACGGATGGGAGGACACCGCCACTTCCGCCACAAACGCCACGGCATAGACGATCAAAAACCAGACAGTCAACGACCAGCCCCGGGCATGGGACGGCGACCAGAGCGGCTCCCTGGGTTCCGGCTGTCGCATATAGTCTCGATCATCAAGCATAGTACATTGTATTCATTTTGGCGCATTTTTCAAACCGCTTTCCGCTGCCACCAAAACATCCGCTCCCGCCCGGTGCGGGCTGGATAGGAGCGCGGCACCCAGTCCGCCATCAAATCAAAGTGCGGCGCAAACCGTTCCAACTGTTCCACTCGCGTGGTTGGCCACGGCGGACCTTCCGGACCGCAGTCAAAATAATTGACCGCCAGATAGGTCCCGCCAGGCTTCAACCAGCGCAGCACGGAACGCACATAAGCATCACGTTCCTGAGGTTGGATGGCGCAGAAGAGAGTATGTTCAAACACCCAGTCATATTTCTGCGGCGGCTCATCCGTCAAAAAATTGGCAAGTTGAAACCGGGCTGATAATCCGGCGGCCCGCGTCGCCTCCGTTGCCAGCGTAATGGCCTCGGGCACAAAATCAAAACCGGTAACGTCGAAGCCAGCCACTGCCAAAGCACGAACATCATGTCCGGTGCCGCAGCCGGGCACTGCCACGGTTCCCCGCGCCAATTCCGGATGCGCCACCAGAAAATCCACCAGCCCCGGCGACGCCTCCCCTTTGTCCCAGGTCAGGTTGCGGGCCAGATAATGTTGTTCCCAAAAGTCGCGGCTCATGAAGTTCAATGGTCCTGCCCGCAGGTTTGTTTCGCCCCCCTAGAATAAAATGTCAGGCTTGGTTGGAAACCAGTCCATCCACCAACCGCACCACCTGCGGCGCGGTCGCCGCCACCTTCATGTCATGCGTGGCGATGACGAGGGTGGTCTGCTTTTCCGTGCGGAGGGTTTGCAGGAGGGCCAAGATTTCGCCGCCAGTAAGGGAATCGAGGTTACCGGTCGGTTCATCGGCCAACAGGAGTTCCGGTTCGTTGATGAGCGCGCGGGCAATGGCCACGCGCTGTTGCTCTCCGCCGGAAAGCTCGGACGGCTTGTGATCCAGACGATCCTTCAGTCCAACGCGGGCCAGCAATTCGGCGGCGCGTTTGGCTGTGCCGCTCACGGACAATCGGGCCACGCGCGCCGGCAGGCAGACATTCTCCAACGCGGTGAGTTCGGGCAGCAAATGATACGCTTGAAAAACAAATCCCACCCGGCGGTTGCGAAATTGCGTCAATTCACTTTCGGAATACCGGGAAACATTCTGCCCGGCAAAAATGATTTCACCTGCATTCGGCACATCCAATCCGCCAATCAAATGCAGCAAGGTGCTCTTGCCGGTACCGGAGGAACCGCACAGCGCCACGAAACCGCCGCGCTGGATGTCCAGATCCACGCCGCGCAACACTTCCAGCGTGCGCCGGCCCATCACGTAGGTTTTTTTGAGTCCGCGCGCGGACAGCAGCGGTTCACTCATAACGCAATGCCTCCACCGGTTTCAAACGGCCCGCCCGCCAAGCCGGCAACAGGCCGCCAAAGATGCAGATCACAAACGAGCTGATGCAAATCACCGCCACATCCCCCGGCATCAGCAGCGCGGGCAATTCGCCAAAGCCATAGACCGACGCCGGAAAAATCTCCATGCCGGTGGTGTTGCGCAGGAAATGCAAAAACTCGTTCCGGTACGCCACCGCCAGCATTCCCAGACCAAACCCGGCGGTCACGCCAATCACGCCAATGATCGCGCTTTGAAACAGAAAAATCCCCGAAATTTGCAGCCGGCTCGCCCCGAGTGCCTTGAGCATCCCGATCTCCCGCGTCTTCTGGATCACAAAGGTAATCTGCGCGCTCAGGATGCACAGCGCCGCCACCAGTACGATAAAGAACAGCAGGTAAAACATGACGTTCTTTTCCACCGACAGCGCACTCAGCATGGATGAGTTATCCTCCATCCAGGTGGAAATATAAAAATCCGGTCCGAGCGCCGAGGTCAGCTGCTTCTCCACCACAAAGGCCTGATCCGGGTTCTTCAACGTCACAAACAAACCATGCACCGAGTCGTCCAGCCCATATAAATCCTGGGCATTATCAATCGAGGTGATGACATAACGGGCATCGTTTTCATAATAGCCCACGTTAAAAATCCCGCGAATTTCATAATCGTCCGGCAGAAAGGCCACGTCTTCCTTGCGTTTGATGGCCTCCTTTACCCGCTCAATTTCGCGCGAGGAGTAGATGGAGAGATGGTCGCCCACCCGCAAATGCAGGTTGCTGGCAAAATCCACGCCCACCACCAGACCGCGTCCGCTCAGATCAAACTTCCCGTCCACGATGTTGCGGGCGATGTCGCCACTGGTCTTTTCCACCTGCGGATCCACGCCCATCAGCGTCGGCGCATCCTGATACGAGGCCCGATCCTTTTCCGCCACGGTTTCCACCAACACGGGGCCGACGACGAAGGGGGAAACATTTTTGACGTTGGGATTCTTGACCACCTCCCGCGAAATCTGGTCGTAATCCTTCATCAAAGCGCCGCTGCGCTTGACGGTAACATGCGGGCTAAAGCCCAGAATTTTTTCGCGCAGATCGTGATCGAAGCCGCTCATCACGCTGATGACAATAATGAGAACTGCCACGCCCAGGGCCACGCCAACGATGGAGATGAGAGTGATGATCGAGACAAACGTCCGTTTGGGCCGCAGATAACGCAGCGCCAGCATCAGTTCAAACGGCAGTCGAGACATTGGCGTAGCCTAGAACGGACGGGCGGCGGTGTCAAAATCTGTTCGACCACCGCCGTCCGTGCCGGAAGAGTTAAATGGCAAAGTCGCCGTATTCCGGCTTCGCCGCCTCGGTGGGCGGATACAGCATGCCGGCAGCCACCGTGGCATTGGTCCCCTGCTCCACCAAGATGAACGAACCGGTCAGCCGGTTAATATCATAGCCATCAAACAGCAGCGGCTTGGCCGTCTTGATATGCACCACGCCAATGTCATTCATCGCCAGTGCGGCCGGATCCGGCTCCGCGTCGTAGGTGGATACATTGATGCGGCTTTCAATCCTAGTAACAATCGCCTGCACCGTCTGGGTGGTGTGCTTGAGGAAAAATTTACGCCCAGCCGTCAACGCCCGGGGATTCATCCAACACAGCTTGGCCTGCAATTCGGTGCTGCGACCGCACAGATTTTCGCGGCCCACGATCATGTCGCCCCGGCTGATATCGATGTCGTCTTCCAGGCAGATGGTGACCGACTGCGGGCAAAACGCCTCTTCCAGCGAGCCGTCCAGCGTCCAGATATCCTTCACCTTGCTCTTGATGCCCGAGGGCAGCACCACGACGGTTTCGCCACGTTTCACCACGCCGCTGGCCACCTGACCGCTCAGACCACGGAAGTCATGCAGCGACTTGTCCGTGGGATTGTTCGGCCGGTTTACCCATTGCACCGGGAAGCGGAATGACGCGAAATTTCGGTCGCTCGCGATATGCACGGTTTCCAGATGCCCCAGCAGGGACGGACCGTCATACCACGGCGTCTTGTCAGACAGGTCCACCACATTGTCGCCCTGCAAGGCGCTGAGCGGAATGAATTTTACATCCCGAAACACGCCGAGCTTGGGCAGAAAGTTTTCGATCTCTGTACGAATCTCGTTGAAACGGTCTTCGCTCCAGTCCACGAGATCCATCTTGTTCACGGCAATAACCAGGTGCGGAATCCCCAGCAACGCGGAAATGTAGGTGTGCCGGCGGGTCTGCTCAATCACACCGAGACGCGCATCTACCAGCACGATGGACAGGTTCGCCGTGGAGGCGCCGGTGACCATGTTGCGGGTGTACTGCACATGCCCGGGCGTGTCGGCCACGATGAACTTGCGCTTGGGCGTGGCGAAATAACGGTACGCCACGTCAATGGTGATGCCCTGCTCGCGTTCGGCGCGCAGGCCGTCCGTGAGGTTGGCGAGGTTGATCTGGCCGCCGCCGGTAATGTCGGCGGACTTCTCCAGGGCCTCAACCTGGTCCTCCATCAACGATTTCGAATCGTACAGGAGCCTGCCAATGAGCGTGGACTTGCCGTCATCAACACTGCCGCAAGTGTTGAAGCGCAAAAGTTCGATGGGTGGTTGCGTGTGTGGCATAGAAAGCATTTACATTATTTCCGCTTAACTTGCTCAATAAGTTCCGAATTTAAAATTTTATCAACGCTTACACCGACGGGCTTTTCATCCGTCGGCTTCAGTCTTCTTATGAGCGAAACAATTGAATCGGGTGGCTTGGAATAGCGCAGCAAACGATACGGTACTGCACTTGGTTCAACCGGGAATTGTTCCAAAACGGACTTCAAATCATTACCGCTGGCAAAAACCTTGTCTTCCTTGACAGGAAAAAAGAACTTTTTCGGAAGAACTGTTTTCCGGATAATTAAATAGATATCCGCTTCCG
>CAIJGS010000081.1 GCA_903820285.1 uncultured Verrucomicrobia subdivision 3 bacterium
GCCTTCGCTGCTATCGCTGATGATCTCAGACGACAGCACCATCAATCTGGGCACCAACTGGATGAGCCCCGGCACCGGAATCATCGCGCTGCCGTATGGCTCCACCAATTTTTACGGCACGGTCACGGGCACCAACCAACTCATTTTCGGCGATAAAAGCGGCCTCAACAATCCGGGCTTCACCAGCCTGACCGCGACCAATCTTCATCTGCTTTCCACCTCACCGGCGATTGACCGGGCAGGACTGTCGGCGGCGGGGGTACAGGCATCGCCCAATAATCCGACTTTGGAATATGTTTATCCCACCAACGGTCAAGTGCGGGCCGTGAATGGGCTGGGCTTGGACTTGGGCGCGTTTGAAGGAACCTCTACGAATTATACTGGAACGCTGTTCACTCTGACGGTCAGCAACGGCTACGGCAGCGGCACCTATCCCACCAACGCGACGGTGCCCATCACCGCCAGCAACGCCCCCTATGGCCAGCTGTTTGCAGGCTGGACCGGTTATCCGGGGCTGAACCCGGGCTCGGCGGGCACCACGGTCACGATGCCGGCCAGCAATATCACGGTTACGGCCACGTACACAAATCTGCCGGTGCCGACCGTGTTTTTGCTGACGGTGGTGAATGGCAGCGGCAGCGGATATTATGCCGCCGGCACGGTGGTGGCGGTTACCGCCACGGCGGCGCCGGGCGGGGAAAGTTTTGCCGGCTGGACCGGTTTTGGTGTGGCGAATCCCGGGATCACCAGCACCACGCTGGTCATGCCGGCCAGCGATGTGACGGTCATTGCCAACTACCAGGTCGCCACCACCTTTAATTTAACCGTAATCAACGGGTCGGGCAGCGGCAATTATGCGCCGGGCACGGTGGTGGGTATCACCGCCAATAGTCCGCCGTCAGGAAAAATTTTCACTGGCTGGAGCGGCTACACCGTGGCCAGCCTCACGGCCACCAACACGACCCTGACGATGCCCTCGCAGGATGTGACCGTGTCGGCCAATTACCAGTCCACCAACAGTTATTTGTCCACCATTCCATACCCGGTGAGCAGCCATCCCCGGCTGTGGATCACCACGAATGATCTGCCGCGCCTGCGCAGTTGGGCCACGGCGACGAATTCCATTTATATGGCGATCCGCAATTATCTAACGAACGCCATGGTGGACTATGACACACAATATTTTCCGGGCGGGGTGCAAAACACCAACTACCCCGACTACGGTGATTCGCAGGGATACACCGGTTTGATCACCGAGGAAGATGCGATCATTCTGGCGCTGTTCTCACTGGTGGATCCGGATGTGAATGCCCGGGCGGTTTACGCCCAACGGGCAGCGGCGTTGATTCGTGTGGCGATGAGCCAGGCAGCGCTGGGACCTTTGGCTGGCGCACCATTTCGCGATCCCGGATTTTCCACCTATAACCGCGCGAATGAATCGTTGAAACTGCTACCACTCGCGGTGGATTGGGTTTACAACGCCATCGGCACCAACGGCCAGCCCGTGTTTAGCGCAGCCGACAAGCGGACCATTCGCGATGGCTTTGCCGTCTGGTGCGAAGCCTGCCGGCACGCCTCGACGGCGGGTGGCGATTCACCGGTACCGGACGTCTATAATGATCCCACCCAACTCCTGCCCAACAATGCCGCCTACCGGATGGCGGCCAATAATTATTACATCGGTCATGCCCGCATGATGACGTTGATGTCGCTGGCCATTGATCCGTCGGACGACCCGGCCTTCAATCCCGCCCTGCCTGTTTCGGCCCCAACCAATTCGCTCCGCTCTTACATTAACATCGTCAACGGCGCGTGGCTGTATCAAGAGTACGCCATGTTCGGCGAAGGCGATCAGGTGGCGGCGGATTACGGGCTGCCGGGTTACGGCACCAATTTCGGCAAATGCAGCGGCGGGATGCCACCGGAAGGTATGCTCTACGGGGCGTCCATGGGCGGAATAATGAACCAGTTGCTGGCGCTGCAAACCGCCGGGTTCATGAACACCAATTTTTCGGGACCGCAATGTAAGCTCGCCTCGGCTCCGGTTTGGGATCGTTTCTGTGATGCCTGGCTGAGCGCCCTAACGCCGGTTCCCAACCCGATTGAGACCTACCTTCCCCCCGCTTACCAGATGTTTGCCTACGGCGATACGCTGCGACTGTTTACGGACCCGGATTTTTCGACCATCTTCGGTCCCATTCAACTGCTGGATGCGGAAACCGGCAACACCAACCGCCTCGCCAAAACCCGCTGGCTGGCCATGGAAGTTCCCGATGGCGGTTATGCCGGTCTGATTAGTCGCGCTGGCACCTCGTGGGGTGCCAATGAGTCGTATGAAAAGGGTCTGCTGTATTTTCTGACCCTGGACCCGGCGAAACTGTCGGCCCCGCCCGATCCGCGCCCCACCCTGCCCACGCTCTTTTATGACGCCTCGCAGGGCATGATTCTGGCGCAAAGCGACTGGAGTACCAACCGTTCCATGGTGCACTGGCGGTGCAGTTGGATTTCCATTAACCACGAGGACGCGGATGGCGGCATGTTCCAATTCTTGCGTCACGGCGAATTTTTAACCAAGGAATTCACCGGCTACGATAACAATGACTACGGCCAATGTAGTTACATGCACAACACCCTGGCACTGCAAAACTATTGCCCCGCCGGCACGCCCAGCCTGGGCTGGTTTGAAGCCGGCCTTTGGGCCACCGGCAGCCAATGGCAACTAGGCGAAGATGCCGGCGACCCGACCGCCTACGCCAGCACGGGCACGAACTATGTTTACACCTATGGCGACCTGACCCCGCTCTACAACCGGCCCGACATCTATTCCCCTCAATTGGCGGCCACCAACATTTTACAGGCGAACCGTTCCCTGCTCTGGATCAAGCCCGATCATCTCATCGTGTATGATCGTGCCACGTCCGCGAACGCCGGCCTGTTCAAGCGGTTCAATTTGTGCATGCCCGCCATACCGGTGGTGAACGCCCGGGCCGGCGGCGGCTCGGTGCTCACCGAAACCATGCCCAGCGGGCAGCAACTGATCATCAATTCCATTTTGCCGGCGAATGGCGCGGTCAGTGTTTACTCGCTTTCCAATGCCATCACCACGGTGGCGGAAGGCGAACCCTGCAATTACCGGCTGGCCATTGAAAACACCAATAACCCCACGGACATCCGCTTCCTGCATGTATTACAAGGGACGGATGCGGGGGTGACGGCAGATGCCACCACCTACGTGCAAAGCAGCGGCGGCAACGCCTTCGAAGGCGTGGCGGTGCACGGGGCGGAAGTCCTGTTCCCGGTGAATGTGTTAAACAATAATTTTACGAGCGTGAGTTATACCGCGCCGGCGGGTGTCACCAATCATTATGTGGCAGGTCTGACCCCCAATTCCCGTTACGCGGTAACGGTGCAGACCAACGCCGGTCTCGTGCAGGTGACCGTGACACCCGGCACGCAACTCACGGCGGACAGCGCCGGCCTGCTGGCGTTTGACAATGCCGCGCGGCCGTTCTACACCGCCGCCGCCAAATGGGTGGCCATCACTAACCTCAACGGCAATGTGCAACTTACCGGCAAGGGCGGCCAATTGCTGCCCTATCAGGTGCAAACCAGCACCAGCCTGGGATCAACGAATTGGGTAAACGTAGGCACCGCCACAGCGAATGGCTACGGAACGTTGCAATTCACCGATACAACCGCCACCAACAGCGGCGCGCACTTTTACCGGCTGAAGCGGTAAGGAAAGTTGGACCGCCGCCATCAATGTAGCGCAGACATTCTTGCCTGCGCTACCTGATCAACAGCTGTCTGGCTTAGGTTTTCAGGTTTAATTCGCCAAAGAGATGAGGGGAAATCGGCACTCACGCATTGCGCTGAGTGCCGGTCTAAATCCGACGATTCGACCGGCCAGATATTTCGTAAATGGTTTAACCCCGGCGAAAATTGGAACCCGGCCGGATGGGTGGTGGCAATGGGACTTTCAACCGTCGGCCCGGAGCCGCCGGTTGAATGGGCGGCAGCGGGGGTTCACCCGAAACCACGGGAGGCGGAA
>CAIJGS010000082.1 GCA_903820285.1 uncultured Verrucomicrobia subdivision 3 bacterium
CTGGCCAGCCAGTGGCTGACGGATTCGCGTTTAAAGGTTTCGGCAAACTTGCGCCGGGGTTTAACGTTCGTTGGGCTATTGGTTTTAATCATTTGATTGTCTACCCAATTTACTGTCCGTCAATTCGAAGCAACCCCACTAATTTCCCAGCAGGGCGGACAAATTTTTTGCCACCTGAAACGTCGCCAGACAAACCTGGGCGGTCGACGGATCGTTGAGGCAGAGGAATCCTTCGCGGATGCGGGGGACGGGCTGGCCTTCGAATTGTAATGGGTATTGCGCGGTCATCCGCTGGGCGTAGGCGGTGAAGGTGGCGTCGCCGGTGGCGCGGAGGGCGGGGGGATTCACGAGGCGGAACATGCCGTGGCTGCCCTGCCAGGTCTGGTGCATGAGTTCCACGAGCACGCGGCCCATGGTGTAGCGGGGATTGATTTCCACGATGGGCTTTAACCGTACCGCGCCGGCGGCATCGCGATAGACGAAGGCGTCAATGCCGATGGGGCCGAGGAAGTCGGCGCGGCGGAGTTCGGCTTCAAGGGCGCGGAAAATTTCGGCGTAAAAGGCGAGCAGCCGATTGGAGATATCGGGCGGTCCGGGAAAGCGCGCGATGACATGGGCGGGGATGCGCTTGTGATGATGCGGCTCGGCGAAGTTGGCTTTGAACTGGCCGCGCGCATCGTTGAGCAGTCCGGTGTAGCCGCGCAGTTTTAAACCTTCGCTGGTCATTTCCAACTGGATGGAAAAATCCAGTTCACGCTCGAGCCAGGGTTCCACCACGAGTACGCGGTTTTGGGCGAAGGCATTGGCGAGCCAGCGTTTTTGGGTCTCGAGCATTTCCGGCTCAAAGAGGCGCATGGCATTGCTGCCGGCCACGCCGAGCGCGGCTTTGATGATGATGGGATGATGCCCCCGCGCGCGAATCCCGGCGATGGCCGCAAGCGCTCCCTCCATGGTGGTCACGGGCACGCCCACGACATTGTCCGGGCAAAGCCACGCGGCCGTTTGAATTTCCGGCGGCGCGTTCGCGAGGATGCGGCGGAGAAAATCGGCGCTCCAGGCTTTGGAATAAAGTTGCGCAAGGTCGGGGTTGAAGCGTTTTTCGGCGGCGCGCTTTTCACCGGTGACATTGTCGAACAGCGGGGCGAGGAGGTCGAGGCTGTCGGGTCCCCAAGCCCAGGGACGGAGGCAGCCGAGCTTACGGGTGGCGAGGCTTTGGAGCGGCGCGCCGGTGGCGGCGAGCTCCACAAATTCGGGCAGATGAAACCCGGCCTGTTTAAGATTGCTCAGAAAAGTTATGGACGGTGCCTGCCGCACGAGCATGAGGTCGTCCTGGCGGCAGAGGAATTGCGGGAGGTTCTCGAGGTCGCGCGCGAGTTGCGCCTGCGGCTTGGTGGGGTTGAACGTTTTGCCCTCGGCAATGCGACCCTCGGCGAAGGGATTGAAAACGAAGACGCTCGGGGTGCGGCCCTTCGACTGCGAATAGACATCGAGTCGGGCGATGAATTCGGGTTCCAGCCCGGCGGCGAGGCGGCCGGCGACATTCAGGGTGAAACCCTTGGCCCGCTGTGGGGAGAGCGGGAATTTCAGCACGCGGCAGAAGGCGTCCCAATCGCTCTCGGTGGGATTTTTCCAGCGCCGAAACCATTTC
>CAIJGS010000083.1 GCA_903820285.1 uncultured Verrucomicrobia subdivision 3 bacterium
AGGTTGCGTCCCCGCAGAGCCCTATCCTCCCCTGAAGCAACCAAGGAGAATACACATCAAAAAATCTCTGACAATGGATCCAAAGCATTATTCCGCTTTTGGTCGCACAAACCTGTCCGGTTTTGTTCGCACCACGACAGCTCAATATATTCACGCCACACCCTATGTTTTTCACGTCGGTTGTTGCGCTCCTCTTGGGTGGCGTTTTCCTTGCAGTGAGCTTTGTAAAGCTCGGTAATGGCCGCTATCAACGCATCATTTTGGCGGGGCATATCTTTTCCGCCCTCCTGTTTTGGTCCGGTTTTTTCGGCATCGCTTTCTGGTGGCCTTGAATCCATTCAGCCGAATTATCTCCCTCGGTTGCATTTGGGCAAAGCTTTTATTTCGCCCCACGCCCTCGCCTATTCCGCATATAAACCGCCATCCTTGCGATATACTTGGCATGGCAGGCCGGACAGAGATAAAACAACCGGCCGGTTTTTGGGTTAATTTCACGCGGTTTGCCGCAACTGCGACATTTCCCCGCGTCCATCATGCAAAGTTGCCAATGGCGAACGGAACGTTTTAAAACCCATTTCTTCCGGCTTTCAACGTCTTTTTTGTGTTCCGCCAGCCTTTCGGCCAGCGTCATTTTAGGCGGACGCGGTTTAACCAGCCAATCAACTTGCTTCCCGCTGGCCTTTAAATCCCCTCAATTCGCGGGCTGGCGGTACATGAGCCGCTTGCCATCAAACAACGGCACGGCGACCGCTAGGCGCGCTCCGTCGCTGATCTTGCTATTACTCCAGCGGAACGCAAATTCATTGCTGTATTTCGGCAGGTGTTCGCGGCTGACATGATGCCATGAGCCATAGACGCCACGCTTTAGCAGGCTGAAAAATGATTCCGCGCTATTTGTGGTGGCAACCGTGCCATCCTCATTTATGCGGTGATACTCATCATGCGAATGATTGACACATTCATGCCGGGCAAACTCTTTGCCGGGCTGTTTGTATCCGGGATGCTCATCGGTGTTAATCGTGGCGGACTTGTCCACACATTCGGCCATCGCAGTGCCAAGGTTTTTCTGTGAAACGCTCGCCACCACCCGTGTCTTTGCCCTCCCGCCACGTTCAAGCAAAACCATGACTGGAATTTTGCGGGAAAACGTTGTCTTGGCATCGCCTTTGCCGCCTACAAAAGTTTCATCCGCTTCAATCGTCCCTTTCAATTTCACGCCGTCATCGCTAAAGGCATAACGGATACGATGAGCCAAAAACCACGCGGATTTGTAGGTGATATTCAGCATGCGGTGCAATTGGTGCGCGCTGATTGATTTCTTGCTGGAGCAAATCAGGAATAACGCCATTAGCCATGTGCTCACCGGGATATGGGATGATTCCATTACCGTGCCAACCTTGGCGGTGAAAGTCTTTCGGCAGGCCGCGCAGCAATAAACCCCTTTGCGGATTTTGTTTTTTGTGTCCGGCTTGGATGTCAGCTTGTATGCCTCATCAAACTTGCAATGCGGGCAGATCGGCTTACCACCGGGCCACCGCATAGACTCAAAAAGGGCAATGGCTTTATCCTCATCGCCATACTCACGAGCCAAGCTAATCAGGTTCAAATCGTCGGCATCAAACTCGTTTTCAGCGGTTTCAGGCGTCGTTTTCATGCGGTAAACATAGGGGATTTTTCTGCATCTGTCAAGTACATAATGCCGCGCCCAACTGTGGCCATTCTATGCCACCTGACTTGGCCAGCCATTTGCTATATTTTTCCAAGACACCAAAAAATTGACGTTATTTGCATTGATCACATCAGAAGCCAGTTCGTAAGGGCTTTCTGTATTGATTATATTTTACTTTATTTTGCCCCATCCGGTTTATGAATAACCAGCCAGCCCCGTTCTCCCCAGCAGCATGGCAGCGACCTTTCCGGTTTCACCTCATAGCCCTATTGGCGGTGCTATCGCTGGTTGAATTGGCGGGAGTTCAGCTTCACGCTCAGAGCCTGACGAATGGCATGGCCTCCCAATGGGTGGCTGATGACTACGTCGTCGGTAACAGTTGGGCCGACCGCATCAATGGAACCCTGGCCGTCCCGGATGGAGCGCCTATACCGGTAGTCGTTGCAAATGCGTTTGGAATTCACAAAGGCGTGATGCGAAACACCGGCACGACTGGTAATGGCGGCTTTCTTATCCCGGCCGGCAGTCCGCCAACGGGCTTTGTCAATTATACGGTTGCGGTGGTTTTCCAGGCATCAGCCGGCGGCCCCAGTGGCAGCAGTTACTATAGTGACAACATCATCTTCGGCTACGACATTTCTGGCACCGGCCAGCCGGATTGGGGGATTTCCTGGGGCGGCAGCAGTTCGCAGGTTGGCCAGGGCGTGGTTGCCGGCATCGGCCGGTCCGGCGGGGATTCGGGACTTCAGACCGGCAGCACCCCGTTGGCGCTGAATGCCACCCACGCCGCAGTTTTTCAAATCAACGGCAGCAGCCACACTGAAACCCTGTTTGTGGACGGCGTCCAGGTAGGCCAAAATACGGGACTCACCATTCTGTCGCCGACGAATTACAACGGCAATGGCAAGATCCCTCTGTTAAGCAGCTTGAACAGCACCATTGCCACCGCCTTCACCGGTCCGTTGTCGGAGGTGCGGGTCTATACCAATGCAACGGTCAGTGGCACGTTGCTGAGCTCCAATTTGCAGAGTGTCTATGCGCATTTGCCTCAGATCACATTGGCAGCCAGCCCGGCATCAACGAATGTGGGCGGGCTGGTCACCTTGCAGGTTTCCATTCCCGCCTCCGTCAGCCAGTCCAGTCCATTCACCGTCACCCTGACCTCAAGTAACACCGCCGTAATTGCCAGCACCAATGTGACCTTTGCCACCGGCGCAACCAGCACGAATATTTACTGTCCGGTCATTGCAGTCGGCACCGCCAGTATCACCGCCACCGGCACTGGCGTGCTGGCTTCACTGCCTGCCACCATCACCGGTTACCCGGTGGGCGCGCAGATTCCCGTTGCCTGGTTCAAGGCCGATGCGATTAGCGGCGTGACCAACGGCGGCACCCTGACCACCTGGACCGATGCGAGCGGCAACGGCTATAACGCCACCCAAGGCACGCCGGGCCAGGCCCCCACCTATGTGACCAACGCCATGAACGGCCTGCCGGTGGTCCGGTTCAATACCACCAACAACACCTATCTCTCCTTTCCGCGCCCGGTGCAGGATGATTTCACGATTATCTGTGTCTTCCAGAGCACGCAGGGACTTTACTCCGGCAGCTATTACTATGAAGGAGCCGGGCTGGTGAACGGAGAAGTGGGCGGCGTCATCAACGACTTTGGCACCTGCCTCTTTGCCAACGGTGCGATCTCCGCCGGCACCGGCAATCCGGACGTGTCGATCAATTCCGGAGCTGGCTACAATGACGGCAACCCGCACATTTTCACCTTCACCCGCACGGAAGCCACCGGGTTGATATCTCTTTATGTGGACGGTTCGCTGGTGGGAACAACCTCGGGAGGCACCCAGACGTTGAACACACCGGCCATCCTGGTGCTGGGCGCGCAACAGACGCTGATCAATTTTTTAACCGGCGACATCGCCGAAGTGCAGGTATTCAATACGGCTCTGGCAGGCCCCAACCGGCTGGCGACCGAGGCCCCGTTGTTTGCCAAATACAACCTGCCGGCGCCCGCCCCTACCGGCCTTTATCTGCAATTGGCGAACGGCCGGCCGGTTTTAAACTGGCTCCCCGCCAGCGGAGCCACCAATTACGTCATCCTGCGGGCCACCTCGGCGGGCGGACCATACACGGTCATCGGCACCAGCGCGACGGCCACTTTCACCGATGCGACCGTGTCACCCACCAACGTCTTTTATTATGAGGTGGCGGCCGTCGGCATCACCGGCAAAACCGGTGCCGATTCCGTGGCCGTCGGCACGGACACCATTCCCAGCCGGCATGAACCGCTGGGCCCTTCCAGCCGGAAAACGCCCATCACGATTTCGGAAATCATGTGGAAGCCCGCCGCGCGCACCGACGGAAAAAACTTGGAATTTATTGAAATCTACAATTCCAACCCGTGGTTTCAGAACATCGGCGGATATACGCTGACTTGCGCGGACATGAACTACACTTTCCCGCCAAACACAATCATCGCCTCCAATAGTTTCATCGTCATCGCACCAGTTCCTGCGGATTTGGCCAGCGTTTATGGGCTCACCAATGTCATGGGGCCTTATACCGGCAGCCTGAAACATTCCGAAACCCTCCAGTTGCTGGACGAACAAACCAATGTCCTGCTGACGATCCCCTTCGACGACATTTATCCCTGGCCGGTCGCGACCGCTGGCACGGGCCACTCCCTCACCCTGGCCAATCCCAGCTATGGTGAAGGCGACCCGCGCGCCTGGGACATCAGCACCTTTGCCGGAGGTTCGCCCGGCGCGGCGGATGTCTACCCCGCCAGCCCGTTTGGCAATGTGGTCATCAACGAAATTCTGCCACATTCGGAAAATCCCGCCGTGCCCCAATTCATCGAACTATACAATCACGGCAACACGACCAATGATGTTTCGGGCTGCGTGCTGACTGATGACCCCGCCACGAATAAATTCGTAATCCCATTTGGCACGGTGATTGGCCCGGCAGGTTTTGCCACCTTCACACAATCGCAATTCGGCTTCCTCCTCAACGGCGCGGGCGAAACGCTCTATCTGATCAGTTCCAACGGTACCCGGATTCTGGACGCCGTTCAATTCGGGGCGCAGGCCAACGGAGTTTCCTACGGCCGCTGGCCGGACGGCGCGAATGATTTTTACACCTTTACTACCAACACGCCGGGCACGAACAATGCTGCCATCGCCATTGGCAATATCGTAATCAATGAGTTGATGTATGATCCGATCAGTGGCAATGATGCCGACCAGTATATCGAACTTTACAACCAAGGCACCAATCCGGTGAATCTGGCCGGCTGGCAGTTCACGTCCGGCATTACCTTCACCTTTCCTAGCGTAATGATTTCGGCAAAAAGCTACCTGGTGGTCGCCCAAAACCGGACCAATTTGTTTGCCAAATACACCAATCTGAACAGCGCGAACACCGTGGGCAATTACAGTGGCAAGTTGTCGCACAATGGCGAACTGGTAACCCTGGCCATGCCGCAGACGCTTTACACCAACACCGCCATTCTGGTGGCGGAGGACGAGGTGGCCTACGGCACCGGCGGACGTTGGGGTGCTTGGGCAAGCGGCGGCGGCAGCAGTCTGGAACTGAAAGACCCGCGCGCCAATCACCGGTTGGCCGCCAATTGGGCCGACAGCGACGAATCGCAAAAATCGGCGTGGACCAACATCCAGTTCACCGGCACCCTCGATAACGGCTTCAATTTCGATTCTTCCATTGATTTCGCGCAAATCGGCATTCTGGACACGGGCGAATGCCTGGTGGATAACGTCGTGGTAAAAGACACCAACGGGGTCAATTATGTCTCCAATTCCACCTTTGAAAGTGGCATCACGGGCTGGACGATGCTCGGCGATCACATCCGTTCGAGCCTGGAAAATACGGGTTATCAGAGCGGCCATTCTCTCCATCTTCGCGCCAGCGACCATTATTTCAACGGGGACGACTCTTGTGAAGTGTCTTTGAATGCCAATTCCTTTAAGGCCGGTCAAACGGCCACAATGGGCTTCGCCGCCCGCTGGATTCATGGCTGGCCGGAAGTCGTCCTCCGGATGAGTGGCGGTTGGCTCGAAGCCGCCGGCTCACTGCCGGTGCCGACAAATCTGGGCACGCCGGGAATGCCCAATAGTCAGGCGGTCACCAACACCGGCCCGGCCCTTTACAATGTCACGCATTCCCCCGCCCTCCCGGCGGCCAGTCAGTCAGCCGTGGTCAGTGTTCAGGTACATGATCCGCATGGCCTCCAAAGCCTCACCCTCAATTACCGGCTTGATCCGTCCAGCACCTACACCTCCGTGCCCCTGCTGGATAACGGCACCGGCGGCGATGTGGTGGCGGGCGATGGCATTTTCAGCGCGACCATTCCGGGCCAGACCGCCGGCACCATCGCCGCCTATTATGTTTCCGCTACCGATACTTGGGGTGTTTCCAATCGCTTCCCCGCCTTGCTCACCGATAACACCCCCACGCGTGAATGTCTGGTGATGTTTGGCGATGGCAACCCCGTCGGCAGCCTGGGCGTCTACCACCTGTGGCTCACCCAGTCCAATGTGACCCGCTGGGCCAATCTTGGCAACGAGAGCAATGAAGGCATCGACGGTACCTTGGTTGAGGCCAATCGCGTGATCTATAACATGCAAGGTCACTATGCCGGCAGCCCGGTGCACCAGTATTACGACACGCCCAACGGTACGCTGTGCAGTTATAAATGGATCCTTCCGGATGACGACAAATTCCTGGGCACGGCCGATTTCAACAAAATTCACAACCCCGGCAATACTGGCAATGACCCGACCTATCAGCGCGAACAACTCGCCAACACGTTTTTGCGCGCACTCGGCGTGCCGTGGCTCAACCGGCGGGATGTCATCGTATACGTAAATGGCAACCGGCGCGGGCCATTCATGGAAGACGCGCAAACGCCCGGGTCCGACTACGTGAAGGAATATTTCCCCAATGATGCGGACGGATACCTTTACAAAATCACCCGCTGGTATGAATTCGGTCCATTCAATTCCGGTTACGCCACCCCGGATAACCTGGTCAGTGAAAGCCTGCTCATGCCGTACACCACCACCGGCGGGGCCAAGAAAACCGCGCGTTACCGCTGGATTTTTGAAAACCGCCGCTCGCCGGATTCCGAGAACAATTACACGAACGTGTTTTCGCTCGTGGACGCCGCCTGCTCGCAGGGCACTCCGAATTATGTGCAAAACATGGAGAGTCTGGCCAACATGGAAAACTGGATGCGCGTCTTTGCCGCCAACCATGCGGCCGGCAACTGGGACTCGTTCGGCGCCAGCAGTGGCCAGAATCTTTACCCTTATGTTGGTGCGCTCGGCACCAAATGGACGCTGTTGATGTTCGATTTCAACATCGGCCTGGGCATTGACGGCAGCTATGCACCCGGTCAGAACTTGTTTGCCAATAATGTTGGCGACACAAATATTGCTGGTATTTACAACACCCCGGCATTCCTGCGCATGATGTGGCGTGCCTATGGCGAACTGGTCACGAACGGCCCGCTGAATCTCGCCAATAGCGTCCCTCTGATCAATGCCAAATACGCCGCCCTTACGGCCAACGGCCTGACGGTCGAGGACCCCAATCTCAACCTCATTCCCTGGCTAATCCAAGCCTCGCCACTGGTCGTCGCGCAGGTGAATGCCGCCAACGCCACCAATCTCTCCGTAAACGGGATCGTCACCATCAGCAACAACGTAGCCTACCTGACTGGTCAGGCTCCTTTCAACATCAGCACGATTGCCCTCAATGGTGCGGCATATCCGCTCACTTGGACGACCGTGACGAGCTGGGTAATGGCTATACCACTGCGGGCGGGCACCAATCTTTTCAACCTCACGGGTAATGACCGGTTTGGCCAGCCTATTGCCGGCGCCACCAACACTGTCAGCGTCGTTTACAATGGCACCAACACCTCACCGGCCGGCCAAATCGTGCTGAATGAAATCATGTATGCCCCGGCGGTTAGCGGCGCGCAATTTGTGGAGCTCTACAACCGTTCCACCAACACGACGTTTGATTTGTCGGGCTGGCAGCTGTCCGGGCTGGGCTATACGTTCCCGAATGGCTCTACTCTGGCCCCCACCAATTATCTGGTGTTGGCGCAGAACAACGCGGCGTTTGCAGCCGCCTATGGTGCGACCAATCCGGTTTTTGATCTGTTCAGCGGCACCTTGCCCTCGGCTGCGACCCTCGCATTGAATACTGTCAGTAATGTGACGATCACAGCGGTGGCTTTTGCCAACCGCCTACCCTGGCCCACCAACGCCAATGGCACCGGTGCCTCCTTGCAATTGATCGACCCGCGGCAGGACAACGGGCGCGTCGGCAACTGGTCGGTCGCCCCCTTCTCCGCCACCCCGGATGCTCTCAATGCTGTCTCAGCCATCTTGACTCCCTTCCCGTCCCTGTGGATCAACGAAGTGCAGGCGGATAACCTGACTGGCATCACCAACCGCGCTGGCCAACATACCGGCTGGCTGGAACTCTACAATCCCAGTACCAATGCTATTTCGCTGAACGGACTCTATCTGGCCAACAACTACACCAACTTGTTGCAATGGTCCTTCCCGTCCAACGCCAGCATTAACGCCGGTCAGTTCAAGGTCATCTTCGCCGATGCCCGGACCAACTTGTCCACTACCAATGAATGGCATACCAGCTTCATTCTGCCCAGTGGCACGGGTTCGCTCGCCCTGACCCGGCTGGCCGCCAATGGCCAGCAACAGGTCCTCGACTACGTGGATTACCAGAATATTTATCCCAACGATTCCTATGGCTCGGTGCCCGATGGCCAGAGCTTCAACCGGCAGGAACTGTTCCAAGCCACGCCCGGGGCGGCCAATAATGGCATCGCCACGCCGGCCGCCTCGTTTGTGAACTACAACGCGCCGGGGGCGGCTTATTTGCAGAACTTTGACGCCCTGCCCAATCCAGGATCGACGTCGGTTAATGCCGGTAATCCGGTCACCAATAATGGAGTGATTTATTCGCTGGCCAATCCGTTCGACTTTGCCTATCCCGCCGTGGCCAGTGGCAGTAGCGGCGGACTGGGAATCGGCGCACTGGCGGGCTGGTATGGTTCCGGCGGGGCAGCCGCCCAATTTGGCGCGACTGACGGGGATCAAACCACCGGTGGCGTACTGGATTTCGGCCTGCCCAACAGCGCCAATCGTGCGCTCGGCCTGCTGGACACGAGCTCCACCAAAACCACCGCCTTTGGCGTCCGTTTCATCAATGGCAGCAGCATAACGCTGACACGCATGAATTTGCAATTCACCGGTGCCGTCTGGCGGCAATCCAATCTGCCCAAGACCTTGCAGTTCTATTATTTCGTGGATGGGACCGGTACCAATACGTTCAAGACCAACACCACAGCATTTATTCCGGCATTAAATGTCAGCCTGCCGACGGTGGCCGCGGATGGCGGCGGTGTAGCCGTGGATGGCACGGCGTCCATCAATCAGACCAATTTGAGCGTGCTCAATCAGACCATTACCAACTGGCCGCCCGGCGCGGCCCTGTGGCTGGTCTGGCAGATGACGGACAATACCGGCAAAGCACAGGGATTAGGCATTGATAATCTGACCTTCTCGGCCAGCGTTCCTCTGCCCGTGCCGGTGGCGATTCAGGCTTCCGGAACGAACCTGTTGCTGAATTGGCCGGGCGTGGCAGGCCAGCAATATCAGGTGGAATACAAAACCAACCTGACAGATTCTGCCTGGTCCCCGGTAGGCGGCGTCATCACCGGTAACGGTGGCACCCTCAACATGACGAATGTGATTGGCACAACCTCGCAGCGATTCTACCACCTGCGATTGGTTAATTGATGGTGGATGGCATAAACCCATCATCGCAAACCTTGTCAGCATCCTGATTCGTGTTCCTCGTGTCTATTCATGGTTGACTGCGGGTAGCGGCTTGATGGAGAACGAATCAAACACGCCTTCTGCCCCGGCCACGCCACCCGCTGTCAGTGCCACATGCATGGCCCGGTCCCACGGCGGCAGATCTTTCGTAACCGCCGGATCACCGACCGGAATCCAATTGCTGCCATCCACACTCACCGCCGGCTGTACCAGATAACCGTAATGCGTGGTCAGTTGCATGAATAGTTTTGGCCCGGCGGGAGCCGGCTGCCGCGAGAGTTGACGGAACGCACCCCGGTCACGACGCCAGCTGACAACTTGTCCATCCTGCAAAGCCATGCCCATGGCATTTTCGGAATCGCCAAACGCACACAGCCCAACCGCGCATCCCGGCTGTAAATGGCCGGTTTCCACCACGGTCGCCACAACATAATCCGGCGCCATCGTCGCGCGCGCCAGCACCGCCGCCAGCAGATTGGTATGGTTGCCCTGCGCGGACAGTTCCAGTTGCCCGTGTTTCAGCCGGTATTCCGGCTCCCGGTTCTGCGGCCACCGCCAGCCGCTATCTAATTTGTTACCGGTAAATGTATCGGCATAGGCCGTGCCGGCGGCCTTTTGCGGCACCTCGAACGGCGAAAGCGCTGTTACGCTGGGACCGCCGCCATTATTCATGGTCGGCCATTCATCCGCACCAAACTTGACCTCATCCAGCATCCCTTCGCGACCGGTAAAAATGGTGCCCTTCGCCGAATAGGCATGGTACAAAAACCAGCAGCGGCCTTGCTTGTCCTCCACAATGCTACCATGCCCGGGACATTTCCACGTTTCGTTACCAGCGAGGATCGGATTGGCCGGATTTTTTTGCCACGGACCAAAAAGCGAACGCGAACGCGCCACGCCCAGCGCATAACTGCAATCCCGGCCGCAGCAGCCATTGCCGGAATAGAACAGATAGAACCAGCCGTTGCGGCGCAAAATAAACGGTCCTTCCACCAGCGGCCCTTCCCACGCGGTATCATTGCGGATCAATTCGCGCGGTTGCCCTTCCAGCTTGGTGCCCTCCTCATTCAGGTGCTGTGCCCAGATCGGCGTCGGCTGGTTGCGACTGTTGCCATCCTCTTTCCAGATCAGATAACGCGTGCCATCCACATCCGTGACCGCCATCGGATCAATCGAACCATCCACCTGCGCCACCAGCGGCCCGTGATCGGTATAGGGACCGCCCGGCTTTTTGGCCGTGGCCACCGCCACCGCCAGCCGTCCGTCGCGCTGCCGGGCCACAAAATAAACATAGTAGCCACCGTGAAACTCCGATATTTCCGGTGCCCAAAAATCACCCACCGCCCAGTCCGGCAGCTGCATCAAAACGCCACCCGTTTGCTCCCAGTTCACTAGGTCCTTTGAGTGCATCAGCGGAAACAGCGGTCCCCACGCTGAGGACGTGCAGGTAGCCCAATAGTCTTTGCCCACCCGGATAATTGACGGATCTGGATGATCCCCTGGAATGACGGGGTTTTGATACGTCACCTCCGCCCAGCCGGAAGCCATTGGAAAAACCATGGCGACACATATAAGCCAGCGGCCGAGACGGCGCGAAATAAAGGGTTTCATGGCCGGTAAAAATACGCCGCAAATACCGGCCCGGCAATGGCATGAACTGGCCACACGGTATCCATTCTTAACCTTGTCCAATCGTCTCCTAAGCCGCCTTCAAAAAAGCCATGACATCGGGTTGTCCCTTGAATTTTCTTACCCGTAAGGCAATCTGCTGTCATGCATGCAATAAAATCATCGTCCCTCGCCTGCCGGTTGGTGCTCGCCTGCCTGATCGGCAGTGCCACCGGTGCTTATGCCGGGGCCGCTGATTCCCCCAGTGGCCTCCTGCTGGTCGCCAATAAAGGGAACCAGACGCTCTCGATCGTAGACCCGGTTAGCGGCACCACGTTGGCCGCCGTCCCCGAGAATGGCATCACCGGGCATGAAGTAGTCGCCTCTGCCGATGGTCGACGCGCGTTTGTCCCCATTTACAGCAACACGGGTGTGGGGCATGCCGGCACCGATGGCCAATTGATCCGCGTGATCAATCTGGCCAAACATGAGGTGGTAGGCACTGTGGATCTCGGTCACGGACTGCGTCCGCACTGTGCTGTGATCGGCCCCCGGGACGGTCTGCTTTATGTCACCACAGAACTGGACAATTGCATAACGGTGATTGATCCGGACTCGCTCAAAATTCTACACACTGTCCCCACCGGCCAGCCCGAATCCCACATGCTCGCCCTCAGCCATGACGGCCGGCGCGGCTACACTGCCAATGTCGGTCCCGGCACCGTTTCCGTGCTCGATATCGAGGCAAAAAAGGTCGTAACCATCATCCCCGTCTCCCGGCAGACCCAGCGGATTTCCATTTCTGCCGATGATCGCCAGGTCTTCACCGCCGACCAAACCCAACCCCGCCTCGCCGTCATTGACACCGCCACCAATGGCATCAGTGCCTGGATTGATCTCCCCAGTACCGGCTATGGCACCGCTCCGACTCCTGATGGCCACTGGCTGCTGGTGGCCCTGAACAAAATAAGTCAGGTGGGCTTGATTGACCTCCACACCCTTAAACTGGTGCGCACATTGCCCGTTCCGAAATCTCCACAGGAAGTGCTGGTTCAACCGGATGGCAAACTTGCCTACGTTTCCTGTGATGCCAGCCGCCAGGTCGCCGTCATCAGCCTTGCCGATTGGCAGGTCACCGAATTATTCAACACCGGACCCGGCACCGATGGACTCGCTTGGGCCAGGCAAACCCGCTAGAATCCCACCGTGTTAAAACCGTTGCCACACCCCGACAACCTGCACCTGTCCGCCGCCGAAGGCTGGCTGGAACTCGGCAATTGGCGCGAAGCGGATCTGGAACTTGAAAATATTTCAGCGCCGCAGCGCGCCCATCCCTTCGTGCTCGAACTCCGCTTTCAAATCTGTGCCCAGGCTGCGAATTGGAAACGGGCCGTGGACATTTCCCGGACCATCATCCAAACCTTGCCCGATAATCCTTGGGGTCCCTTTCATCTGGCCTACAGCCTGCACGAATTGAAACGCACCCAGGAAGCCTATGATGCCCTGCGTCCCGCCGTGGAGCGTTTTCCGGATAAACATTTGATCCATTATAATCTGGCCTGCTACGCCTGCCAGTTGGGGAATCTGGACGAGTCCCTGGAATGGCTCAAACAGGCCATCGCCCTGGCCGGCAAGGAAGATCTGCGAAAACAGGCCCTGAGCGACCCGGATTTAAAACCGTTACGGGTGCTGATCCGGCAGCTGTGACGGGGCCGGCACTGCATTCGTCCCGGTCGCCGTCGTTGGCGCCGTCACCGTATCAGCCGCCGCCAGTTCATCCGGCAGAATGGTAATCGCAATCCGACGGTTCTTCGCCCGCCCTTCCGCCGTGGCGTTATCCGCAATCGGCCGGTACTCGCCATACCCCACCGCCCCGACCCGATGCGGATCCACGCCACCCTGCTCCGTCAGAAAATGCACCGCCGCCAGCGCCCGCGCTGTGGAAAGTTCCCAGTTGCTCGCAAACCGGTTATGAGCCCCCGGACGGATCGGCACATTGTCGGTGTGCCCAATCACATGAATTTTCAGCTCGGGATGCTTGGCCAGCAGGTCGGCCACCTTTTGCATCACCGTTTGCCCGGCTGGCTTCAGCACCGCCTCGCCGGAATCAAACATCACCCGGTCCAGAATGTTCACGGTCAGCTTGCCTTGCAGCTTGGAGATAGTCACATCCTTGGATTCCAAATCAGTGCGCATTTCCTTTTCCAATCCGTTGGACATCTGTTCCGCCGCCTCCTTCTGCTTTTGCAACTCGGCCACTTCGCCTTGCAGGGTTCCAATCTCGTCCTGGTTGGTTTGGTTTTGGGCTAGGGCGGTCGCGAGGCTGGCAGATGAATCGGCCAGCTTTGTCCGCAGGTCTGCCAGTTGCTGCTGCTGATCCTGCTGTCTGATCGTGGCCGCCGACCAGAGAAATAAAAACACCACTGCCAGCACCGTCATGATGCCGGCCACAATACGGGCGGGCGTGAACAGCCCGCCGGGCTGCTGCGCCCGGGTCACGTGGTCCGTAAACGGCTGTTTGCTTTCCGGTTGATTGCTTTCACTCATATTGCACTTCCGGCCACCTTGGGTGTCCGTGATTCCATAATGGAAAATGCCGGGCATTTGTACACGTATTATTTCACCTCTCGGCAACAAACCCGGCTGGCGGAAATTTCCCCCAACTGTTAGACTGGCTTGATGCAAAGGATTTTGCTGTTAATGGGAGTATTGATTTCCTGTATGAATGCCCTGGCTGAACCCGTGGATGACATGGTGAATAACCTCATGACCGCAAACCAGATTCCCGGTCTGGTGCTGCAAGTGGTGCATCACGGCCAGACCGTCAAGACGGCTGCCTACGGACAGGCCAACTTGGAATGGAACATTCCCGCCACCCCGGAAACCGTGTTTGAAATCGGCTCCATCACCAAACAATTCACCGCCGCCTGCATTCTCATCCTCGTCCAGGATGGAAAATTGTCCCTGGACGATCCCATCAGCCGCCACCTCACCAACACCCCGGCAAGCTGGAGCGACATCACCATCCGCCATCTGCTCACCCACACCTCCGGCATCACCAATTATACCGGGCTGGACGGATTTGAACTGTCCCGCCACCTCACCCAGCCCCAGTTCATCACCCAAATCGGGGTCCAACCCAAACTCTTTGCCACCGGCACCCAATATTCCTACTGCAATACCGGCTACAATCTCCTCGGCTTCATCATCGAAAACGTCAGCGGCCAGCCTTACTGGGATTTCCTCACCGCCCGGATTCTCCAACCGCTCGGCATGACCGCCACCGTAAAACGCGAACCCGGCAACATTCTCGCCCGCCGCGCCGCCGGGTATGACTTCGTAGCTGGCCACCCCGTGAACCGCGACGTCAATTATACCGACCTCTTTTCCGCCGGCGAAATTGCCTCCACCGTTGGCGATCTGATGAAATGGAACGCCGGCCTGGACTCCGCGAAGCTTCTTGGCGACTCCGCCAAATCACAATGGTGGACCGCGGGCAAATTGAACGACGGCACCCCCATCGGCTATGGCTTTGGCTGGTTTTTGAATCCACTCGCCGGCCACCGCTGTCAGGCGCATGGCGGCGCCACCTCCGGTTTTTCCGCCGCCAACCTGCGTTTCCCGGATGATGGGCTGGAACTGGTCGTCCTTTCCAATTGCGGCAAGGAAGGCGTGGCTAACACCGTGGCCCAGGCCGTGGCCAAAAGTTATCTGGCCGGGAAAAATTAGCGATGCAGCGTTAAATAGCCGCCCATCCGGACTCATACAAACATTCGACAGACAGCTCCGCCGCGAAATGCTAATTTAACCTCCGTAATCCTGCAAAAAAGCAATGAGTCGCCGTATCGTCACGTATCGCCAGTTTTGGCGAATAGTGCTGTGCAGTTTTATCAAATAGATTTGCAGAACTCACATGGCGTCAGGACCCCGTCCTTTGATACATTTTTGTGATTCAGCTCGTACTTTTATTCATATGAACAAATATCTGTTGTTGGGAAAATTCTCGTTCGGCATGGGTGATCGCTTCGCCCATCAGGGCAAGGCACAATTGCAGGCCTGTGTGCTGGCCACCGAATTGGGCGCGGAATTCATTCCGGTCTGGAACAAGTCCAATCGCGAACACACCTTCATCGGCACCGAACCCTCCAGCTTGCGGGCCGAGGCGGATGCCGCTGTGGCCGCCCTCGGCTGGAAAAAACCGTATCACGTGGATGCCGACCATATCCGCCTCGAAACGGTCGATCGTTTCATCGCCCCCTCGGATTTCTTCACCATCGATGTCGCCGACAGCATCGGCAAACCCGCCAGCCCCGCCGATGTGAAAGCGTTCGCGGACCGTCACCCCGAACTGACCGGCTCCGTGACCATCCCCCACATTGATCATCCCTTTACGATCACCCGCGCCGAAGTCGAACGCGTCGCCAACAAGTTTTTACTTGCCGTGCAGGATGCCGGCAAAATTTACCGCCACATCACCGTGGTCAAAGGTGCCGCCAATTTCATCACCGAAGTTTCCATGGATGAAACCGATAGCCCCCAGACCCCGCCGGAATTGTTGATCATTCTGGCCGCCATCGCCGATGAACAGATCCCGATCCAGACCATCGCCCCCAAATTCACCGGCCGCTTCAACAAGGGTGTGGATTATGTGGGCGACGTGCCGCAGTTTGAAAAGGAATTCAACGAAGACCTCGCGGTCATTGCCTACGCCATCGCCAAGTACGGTCTGCCCCCGTCGCTCAAGCTGAGCGTCCATTCCGGCAGCGACAAGTTCTCCATCTATGAACCCATGCGCAAGGCCTTGAAAAAATTCAACGCCGGCGTGCACATCAAAACCGCCGGGACCACCTGGTTGGAAGAGCTGATCGGGCTGGCGGAAGCCGGCGGCGACGGCCTGGAAATTGCCAAGGAAATCTACGCCTATTCCATCGAGCACGTGGATGAGTTTTGCGCCCCCTACGCCACCGTCATTGATATCGACAAGGCCAAGCTGCCCAGCGCCGCCACCGTGAATGGCTGGACGTCGCAGCAGTTTGTTTCCGCCTTGCGCCACGACCAGAAAAACCCCGAATACAACCCCAGTTTCCGTCAGTTGCTGCACGTCAGCTTTAAAGTCGCCGCCAAAAAGGGTGACCGTTATCTGAACGCGCTGAAGAAGCACGAAGCCGTCGTGGCCAAAAATGTCACCGCCAATCTTTTCGAGCGCCACATGAAACCGTTGTTGCTTGGCAAGGCTTGAACCGGTAAACCATCTGTACGCCACGCCGTCATTCCGGCGGCGTGGATTTTAATATTATGGCCTTTATCAACGAAGATTTTTTGCTGGGCACCAAAACGGCCCGCCGGCTGTACCACCGCTACGCCGCGGCGGAACCCATTTTTGACTATCACTGCCACATCTCCCCCAAGGAGATTGCGGAAAACCGGCAGTTCAAAAACCTCTTCGAAATCTGGCTCGAAGGCGATCATTACAAATGGCGCGCCATGCGCAGCAACGGCGTGCCCGAAAAATTCTGCACCGGCGCCGCCTCCCCCGAGGAAAAATTTCTGGCCTGGGCCCAAACCGTTCCGCACACGCTCCGCAATCCGCTGTATCATTGGACCCATTTGGAGCTGAAGCGCTACTTCGGCATCAGCGAACGGCTGGATGAAACCACCGCCGCCAAGGTCTGGAAAAAGGCCAACGCCAAACTGGCCACCCCCGCCTACACCACCCAGGGCATCTTGAAAAAGATGAACGTCAAGGTGGTCTGCACCACCGATGACCCGGTGGACAATCTGGAATATCACAGCGCCTTCGCCAAATCGGGTCACCCCACCAAAATGCTGCCGGCGTTCCGGCCCGACAAGGCATTGGCCGTCAACCAGCCCGTCGCCTTCAACAAATGGGTGGAGCAACTCGGCGCAGCGGCGGATACGGACATTGGCAATTTCAAATCCTTCGTCGCCGCCCTTGAAAAACGGCACGAGTATTTCCATTCGCAAGGCTGCCGGCTCTCCGATCACGGCATGAACCATTGCTTCGCGGATTTCTGCGAGGAAAAGACGGCCGCCGCGATCTTCGACAAGGCCCGCAAAGGTGCCACTGTTTCCCCGCTGGAACATTCCCAATTCGCCACCTACGTCATGGTGCTGTTCGGCCATCTGGATGCCCAACGCGGCTGGGTGAAGCAGCTTCACCTCGGCGCCTTGCGCAACAACAATACCCGCCTGCTCACGCAGCTCGGACCCGACACCGGCTTCGATTCCATCGGAGATTTCCCCCAAGCCCAGACGCTGTCCGCCTACCTGAACCGGCTGGATACCGACAATCTGCTGCCCAAGACCATCATCTACAATCTGAATCCGGCGGATAACTACGTGTTTGCCACCATGATTGGCAACTACCAGGACGGTACTATTCCCGGCAAGATCCAGTACGGCTCCGGTTGGTGGTTCCTCGACCAGAAGGAAGGCATGGAATGGCAGATCAACGCCCTGTCCAGCCTCGGCCTGCTCTCCCGCTTCATCGGCATGATCACCGATTCGCGCTCGTTCATGAGCTATCCGCGCCATGAATATTTCCGCCGCACCCTGTGCAATCTCATCGGCCGCGACGTCAAAAACGGCCTGTTGCCGGACGACGACGAACTGCTCGGCTCCATGATCAAAAACATCTGCTACGCCAACGCCAAAAATTACATGGCGTTCCCGGGCGTGGATGAGCCGGCCAAGGCTAAAAAAGCCCGCTGAAAGTGCGTTGCACTTATTTCAAAACAGTTTGCGCAAAACCGCGTTTCACCACGCGGTTTTTTAGTGCACATTAGAGGCACACCACCATGAAAATAGCCGCCGTCATCCTTTGGTCGCTGGCCTTGAGCCTGCGCGCCGCCGAATTCGATGTCCGCCAGTATGGTGCCGTCGGTGACGGAAAATCATTCGATACGACCGCCATCCAAAAGGCGCTCGACGCCTGTGACGGCACCGGCGGCACCGTGAAGTTCCCTCCTGGAATCTATCTCTCACAACCGCTGACCCTGCATTCCCGCACCACTCTTGACCTGGTTGCTGGCGCCACCTTGCAGGCCGGTACCAATCAGAGCGATTTCATGAAGGTCCCCGGCGACTGGTTAAAAACCAAGGGCAGCGGTGAGTTTATCCCGCTCATCGGCGGCAAAGATCTGACCGATGTCACGCTCACCGGCAGCGGCGTCATAGATGGTGGCGGCTCCGCTTGGTGGGATGAAGCTGAAAAGGCGCGCCAGATCAAATCCGGCTACACTCTCCCTCGCCCCAACCTGATTGTCCTGGAACGCTGCCAAAACGTGCGGCTGGAAAACCTTAGCCTGCAAAACTCGCCCAAGTTTCATTTCGTCCCCACCGATTGCGACGGCGTGGTCATCAGCAACGTCACCATCTTGGCCCCCGCTCACGCCGCCAATACCGATGCCATTGATCCCAGCGGCCGGCACATGCTTATCACCAAATGCCACATTGACGTCGGCGACGACAACATTGCCATCAAGGGCGGCAAAAAACCGGCCGACGGCGGCTTTGAGAGCGAGGACATCACCATCACCGATTGCACCTTCCTCCACGGCCACGGTCTCAGCATCGGCAGCGAAACCGCCGGTGGCGTCCGCAATGTCACCGTGCACGATTGTACTTTCCTCAACACTGAAAACGGTCTTCGCATCAAATCCGATATCCGGCGCGGCGGCTTGGTCGAGAACATCCGCTACCGCGACATCACCATGTCCAACGTGGTCCCTGCCATCACTTTCACCTGCTACTATCAAAAAAATTCGGCGGGCGATGCGACACACGGTACGGTCAGCCAGTCCGATACCGCTCCGGCGAAAGCCCTGAAGATTCCCGTCTTCCGGAACATCCAGGTCAGCAACCTTACCGCCACCTGCCAGAAAACTGCCGGCCTCATCTATGGCTTGCCCGATAGCTGCATCTCCAACGTGGTGCTGGAAAACGTCTTCATCACCGCCCCCAAAGGCTTTGAAATTCATAACGCCAAAGGGATTCAGTTAAAAAATGTCACCGTCACCGCCGCCAAGGGCCTGCCATTTATATTGGACAATGCCCAGGTGGATGGCCTCAAATAGAATTATCGATTCACCCATGAAACGTTTTGTTACCTTCCTGTTCACCCTGCTCCTGATTCCGACCGCCAGCCTGCGCGCTGCCGATGCCCCGGACCAGACCAAAAAGATAAAAATCATTCTCGTTGGCGACTCCACCGTTACCGATAAGGTTGGCTGGGGCGCCGGTTTCAAACAATACCTCACCGATCAGGCGGAATGTATCAACACCTCCGCCGGCGGCCGTAGTTCCAAGAGCTTCCTCGCCGAGGGCCGCTGGCAAAAGGCGCTGGACCTCAAGGGTGACTACTACCTGATCCAGTTCGGCCACAACGATGAACCCGGTAAAGGCCCCGACCGCGAGACCGATCCCAACACCACCTACACCCGGAACATGACCCGCTATGTGGACGAGGCCCGCGCCATCGGTGCCAAGCCCGTACTCGTCACCTCCCTCGTCCGCCGCGCCTGGGATAAATCCGGCAACGGCAAAATCAATTCTTCCCTCATCCCCTACGTCGAAGCCGTCAAAAAGATCGCCGCCGAAAAACATGTTCCCCTCGTGGATTTGCATTCTCTCAGCCAGGCTCTTTGCGAAAAACTCGGCCAGCAGGAATGCAATCGATTAAGCCCCATCTTGGCCAGCAATCTGGTTGATAACACCCACCTCAACGCCAAAGGCAGCGCCGTCTTCGCCGGTTTGGTGGTCAAAGGTCTCGTGCAAGCCGTGCCGGAACTTGCCCCCTGCTTTCACGCCCAACCCGGCACCGCCAGCGCCAAGCTCTTTAACGTGCGCAACTATGGTGCCAAAGGCGATGGCCAGACTCTCGACACCGCCGCCATTCAATCCGCCTTGGACGCCTGCGCTGCTGCCGGTGGCGGCCGGGTTGAAATTCCCGCCGGAACGTATTTGATCAAGCCCATCGTTTTGAAAGGCAATGGGCTTACCTTCCAATTGGATGATGGCGCCACCCTGCAAGCCACCGACAATTTTGCTGATTTTGACAGCCCGGAAAAACCCGGCGCCGTGGTGCCGCTTATCAGCGCCAATGGGCTGACGGATCTCACCATCACCGGCCAGGGCACCATCGACGGAGCCGGTGCCAAATGGTGGCCGGCCGTCCGCGAAGCCAAGAAAGCCGGCCAGCCCGAGAGCCGCCATCGCCCGCGCCTGGTCATCCTTTCCAAATGCCTGAACACCCGGGTGGAAAACATCACCCTCCAGAATTCCCCCAGCTTTCATCTCGTCCCCTCCGATTGCGAGGACACGACCATTGATGGCGTCACCATCCGCGCTCCGTTTGATTCTCCCAACACCGACGCCATGGACCCCAGCACCTGCCGTCATCTGCACATCCTCCGCTGCGTGCTGGATATCGGCGATGACAATATCGCCATCAAGTCCGGCCATGTGGATGCCGCCCATCCCAATGCCGCCTGCGAAGATATTCTCGTCGAAAACTGCACCTTCCTCCATGGCCATGGCATGAGCATCGGCAGTGAAACCACCGGCGGCGTCAAAGGCCTCACCGTACGGAACTGCACTTTCACCGGCACCGTCAGCGGCATCCGCATCAAAACCGACCGAACCCGCGGCGGCACCGTGGATGGCTGCACCTACACCGACCTCACCATGACCGATGTCAAAACCCCCGTCAGCATCACCTGCTATTACCCCAAGGTGCCCAAGGAAGACACCACCGAACCGGTCACCGACCGAACGCCCCACTTTCAAAACATCACCATTTCCAATCTCACCGCCACCGGCGCGCAAACCGCCGGCCTGCTGATCGGCCTGCCGGAAAGCCCCATCAACGGCCTGACCTTGGAAAATATCAACATTGCGGCGGACAAGGGTTTTGAAATCCGCAACACCCGTAAGCTGCGCTTTAAAAACGCCAATATCGCGACCACCACCGGTCAAGCCTACACCATTCGCAACTCCGAACTCCTCGGCTTCGGCAATTCCACCAAATGAAAAAGATCCTGTTCTATTTGCTCCCCCTGCTGACCGCCATTACCGTCCCGGCCGCCGAAGAAGGCTGGCAACAGGTGCCGGAAATCCTGGCCCGCATCCAGCCGCCACAGATTCCCGCCCATGATTTCGTCATCACCGGCTATGGCGCTGTCGGAGACGGTGTCACCGATGCTTCCGCTGCGATTTCGCAAGCCATTACCGCTGCGGCCGCCTTGGGCGGCGGTCGGGTGGTGATTCCCGCCGGCTCGTTTGTTACCGGCCCGGTACGCCTGAAAAGCAACGTCGAACTGCATCTGGAAAAAGATGCCACCCTGCTCTTCAGCACCAACACTCAGCTCTACTTGCCCGCCGTCTTCACCCGCTTTGAAGGCATCGAATGTTACAACTATTCGCCGCTCATCTATACCGTCGGCCAGACCAACCTCGCCATCACCGGTGAAGGCACGCTCGATGGCCAGGCAGACGCCTCTTGGTTGACTTGGAAAGGCGGCAAAAATGCTGGCAAACAAACACAAAACATCGCCCGCGCTCGCCTCGACAAAATGAACAACAATGAGGTCCCCGTGGATCTGCGTCGGTTTGGCGAAGGCGATTATTTGCGCCCTAACTTCATCCAGTTCCAGCGCTGCTCGCAGGTGCTGATCGAAGGTGTCAAAATCCGCCACTCCCCCATGTGGGAAATTCATCCCCTGCTCTGCACCAATGTGATCGTGCGCGGCGTGGACATCTTCAGCCACGGCGCAAACAACGATGGCTGTGACCCCGAAAGCAGCCGTGATGTGCTCATTGAAAAGTGTATTTTCGACACCGGCGATGATTGCATCGCCATCAAATCCGGCCGTAACAACGACGGCCGCCGGGTCGGCGTTCCCTCCGTCAACCTCATCATTCGCGACTCCATCATGCGCGACGGCCACGCCGGCACCGCCATCGGCAGCGAAATCTCCGGCAGTTGCAGCAACGTGTTCGTCGAAAACTGCGAGATGAGCAGTTCCAATCTCGTCTGCGCCCTGCGCCTGAAATCCAACGCCATGCGCGGCGGCGAACTTCGCAACATCCACATGCGGAACTGCCATGTTGGCCTGGTGAAAGACTCCGTCCTCCAGATCGACTTCCTTTACGATGAAGGCGCCAAAGGGCCTTTCAAGCCGGTGGCGAGTGATGTAGACATCGAAAATGTCACCGTGGACCACACCCCCCGCGTGCTGAATGTCCGCGGTTTCCCCGCCGCCACCATCAGCAACATCTGGCTGCGCCATTGCACCTTCAAAGAGGTGAAGAAGCCGGATGTGATGATCGAGGCGGATGTCAAACTGGCCGATTGCACGCTGGAACCGGCCAAATAAGCCAACGTTTTTCTTCCTCCCCCGCGCCATGACCAGCCAGCATAAGCCAGAGTGTTTGATCGCATGGTGGTGGGTTATCCTGCTGGTTGCGGGTCTGGGTTGGAGCAGTCTCATATCGGCTGGGGCAACTCCCATCCTGCCGGCGATCAATACCAATTTCATCGTCACCGTCACCAACAGCACTTATGGTGCGCTGGGCGACAATGCCACCGATAACACTTCTGCCATCCAAAGCGCCATCACCGCCGCCTCTCACGGTGGCCTCACCAACGGTCTGCTCGGCGGTTCCGTCCGTATTCCCGCCGGCACCAATGCCTACCTGTGCGGTCCGCTCACTCTGGCCAATAACGTCAATTTCCAGATCGATGGCGGAGCCATCTTGCGTCTGCTCCCTTACGATAGCTATCCCGGCGGCATTACCAGTCCCGCCAATTTTATCTCCGGCTCCAGCCTTACCAATATCGCCATCAGCGGCCCCGGTGCCATTGACGGCCAAGGCGCTCCTTGGTGGCCCGGTTACAAAACCAATTCGCGGCCCGTCATCGTCAGCTTTTCCAAATGCAGCCGCGTCCTCATACAGACGCTGACCATCTCCAACCCGCCCTGCCAGCACATGTCCATCAAAGGCTCCGGCGGCAATGTCACCATCCAGGGGCTCACCGAACTGGCGCCCGACTCCATCACCGGCAACCCGCTCTCGCACAATACTGACGGCATTGACCTCGCCGAAACCAACTGCCTCGTGCAAAACTGCAACCTCAGCGTTGGCGACGACAACATTGCCATCGGCAGCAGTGCCGGCCTGTCTCGTGACATCGTCGTCACCAACTGCATCTTCGGCAATGGTCACGGCGTTTCCATCGGCAGTTACACCTCCAGCGGCGTGTCCAACCTCACCGTCATCAACTGCACGTTCAACGGCACTCAAAACGGCATCCGCCTGAAATCCGACAACGACCGCGCCGGCCTGGTCCAAAATCTCTCCTACCTGAACCTCGGCATGACCAACGTGAACATGCCTTTCGTCATCTACAGTTACTACAACAGCTCGATTTCACCTAACAATGTCGCCGCCATGCAGGCGGCCACCCAAGCCGTAGATACCGTGGTGAGCACCACCCCCATCTGGCGAAATTTGCTGTTCAGCAATATCAACGGCACCGCCTCCAGCGGGAATCCTGCCGGTGCCGTCTGGTCCCGCACCGAACTGCCCGCCACCAATTTTATCTTCAGCCACGTCAACTTCACCGCCTACGACACCTTCAATTTGTTCAATGTCAGCGGGGTCCAGTTCATTGACTCGCATTTCTACCTGCCCGCCAATATCAGCACCTTTACCCTCTTCAATGCCCAGATCACCGTCAGCAACAGTATGCCCGGTGCCAGTCAGGTTTCCTTTGATGGCCTTACCACCAATGGCTACGGCAACTCATTTGTCTTCGCCAATGCTCCCGCCACCGCGGCCAATACCAACGTGATTGCCAACGGCCCCGTCACCCTCATCGGCAGTATTCTCACCGTCAGCAATAGTTTCATTCTGACACCAACCACCGTGCTTAATTTTTGGCCGGGTACAAATGCCGCCAAGCTGGCGGTCGTCGGCAATCTCACCTTGGGTGGCACGAATAATATCGCTGCCGGCGCTGGCTTCACCAACGGCACCTACACCCTCATGAGTTGTACCGGCACCTTGAATGGCAGCCTGCCGAACTTGGGCCTCCTGCCCGCTACCAGCCATGCCACCCTGTTTAACCTGATCACCAACACCTCCCGGCAAATCAATCTGGTCGTTGCCGCACCCGCCGCCCCGCTCATCAATAACGTACACCTCGTCAGCCAGACCAATCTCGTATTGACCGGCACCGGCGGGAACACCAACTTCAATTGCTACGTCCTGTTCACCACCAACCTGACGCAGACGCCAGCCATTTGGACGCGACTGGCCACAAATTCTTTCCAGCCCAACGGCACCTTCAGTTTCACAAATGCCATCACCACCAGCGCCCCCCGCCGGTTCTACCTGCTGCAATATCCGTGAGTTCCCGCCCGTGTACCTGGTTCCCGCTCATTGAATCTGCATTGCGGCAAAAGCTTTGGCCGTTTAACTTTCTGCCTGAAGGAATATTGCGTTTAATGAAACCTTATCGCCCAAAATTGCTGACCACTTGGTTTTTGCTCGCCCTTACCGGCCTGAACGTGCTTGTCGCTCAAGCACAACCGGCAACTTTGGGCAACTTGCCGGCCGATGCCATCGCGACCAATAACCCCTACCAACTGCCCGACGGCCTCTATACCGAAATCACCACCGAACACGGCGTGGTTGTATGTGAATTGTTTTACACCAAAACCCCGCTCACCGTGGCCAGTTACGTGGGCTTGGCCGAAGGCACCCTCGGCCCCCAACCGCGCAAGCCGTTCTATGAGGGGCTCACCTGGCACCGGGTCGTCCCCGGCTTCGTCGTCCAGGGTGGCGACCCCACCGGCACCGGCGATGGCGGACCCGGCTATTCCTTCCCGGATGAAATCGTCCCCGGCCTCCACCATGACTCCGCCGGCGTATTGCAGATGGCCAACGACGGCCCCGACTCCAACGGCTCGCAATACTGCCTTATGCTCAGCCCCCAGCCCCACCTGAATTATCTGCATACCATTTTCGGCCACGTCGTACGCGGCCTGGACGTTCTGCCGCACATTCAGCAGGGCGATACCATGCATGTCAAAATCCTCCGGCTCGGCGTAGCCGCCCAGGCTTTTCATGCGGATAACACCACTTTCGCCGCCTTGCTGGCCAAGGCCAACCGTTACGGCGGAACATCCTCCCCAGGAACCAACTCACCCTTTGATGACCAGGATAAACTGCTGCCCACCGACTGGCCCCGCGCGGATGCCTATAACTTCAAACTCTCCAACTTTGAACGCTTCACCGGCACCCGTGTCGCCGCCCGCATTTTTGCCAGATCCCCCGTGGCCGTGGACTATTTGGACACCTGGATGCAAAGCGAAGCTGCGCGCCTGAACACCGGCACCCTGGCAATTTATTGTGCTGATCAGGATCGTTGGCACCTCGTGCTGGGGAAAGACGCTACTGTGAAGTTCAACCGCAATTCTCCTGCCACCGGGGCAACGGTTGAAAAATTTCTGGCCATCACCCGTCAGGAAAGCGACCAAGCCTTTGCCCGCGCCGCCGCCAAAGCCACCAGCGAAAAACCGCTGCCAGCCGGCCAAAACGTGAAATTTAAAGTGGACGCCGTCCTCGACGATCTCCTGTTCCGCCTGGAACCGTGAATCACCCCCGCCTACTTCGTCGCCATGTCCCGCGAAGTCGCCACCGCAATCACCCGCCCTTCCGTGCCCACCGCACAGTAAAAGTGATACACCACGCCCTTCCATTTCACCACCCAAGGCTTGTGCGCGTAGGTCTTGTCGTATGGTTCGGAAGCTTGAATCAGATGCGCCCCGCCCCATTTTGTCCAATGCACCAGATCATATGAGCAAGCAAACGTGTCGAACGCCCCCGGCTGCCAGCCCGCCCCAAAATAAAACATCACCCAGACATCCCCGATTTTGACAATCTGCGGGTCACCGCTCATGCCGCGCTGCTTCTCCTCGCCGTTCACGATCACCGAATTGGTGCCGTATCGTTGCCAGTGTGTCATGTCCCGGGAAACCGCCATGCCAATCTGCTCGTAGCCGTTCTTGAATTTCCCGTTGTAAAACATCACCAACGGCCAGCCGAGCGTCTCGTCCGCATCATGAATGATCTGGCTCTTGTAAAGCGTCTTGGTCTCATAAGGACGCACATCCGCCTGCTTCGGCCCCAGCACCGGATTTTCCGCCAGCCGGGTCCACTCCTTGGGCTTCACCGCATTCTTGCTCCACGCCAGCCCGATGGCCAGCGGATCCGTTTCATACCCCTGCTTGCCTCCGCCAATGTAGGATAGCCAGTACCGGCCATTGAACTTTTCCAGGTTGTGCGTTCCCTCCCAGTGATAATCCGCCAGCGCAATGCCGCCATCCGCCTGCCACGCATCCCACGCATTCGTCTGATCAAAGGACAGGATTTTCCCCAGCTTCTCCCAGTGCAGCAGATCCTCACTGCGCGCCAGAAACGTCTGGTACCCCACCTTGTTGGTGATGGCCACATACATCATGTACCAGTGATCTCCCCGGCAAAAAATGCTCGGACAATCCACGAACTCATTCGTGCCGCCGCCCCGGATCACCACGCCATACTTGAACGGCGTTTTCACTTCGTCATAGATCTGCGCCATCGTGTTCGTATCCACGAGCCGCCCTTCCGGAATCGCCGGAATTACCGTGCGAACCTCATTGGTCTCCGCCGTCAGCAGGACTTGGGAAAACCCCCAGCCTGCCGCCAGCACCGCCAATAAATTTTTTAGCATACGCGTGCCACTTCCACGCCGAGCAGTTTGCCCAGCTTGTCCAGTTTGTCCGCAATATGCCCTACCCCCACCGCGCAATGATGCGCCGGGCCATGGGCATTCCAGTCATTCACAAATTTCCGCGCTCCAATGCTGAACCGATACCGGCTGTTCGTGTTGCCAATCTCCAGAATCGGCCCCGCCACCGATTCGCCCTCCGCCACCAGCAGCTTCAATTTTCCATCGGCCGTTTCCACCACCGAAAGCAACGTCACCGGCCCATGCTTTACCGACATTTCCACCGACAATCCCCGGCCAACCTTGCCATGATACACCTTCAACGGCCGCACCTTCGTCCGTCCCTCCGCAATCGCAATATGACCCGGACCGTCATGCCCCATCAGCACCACGTCATCCGCAAAATCCATCGCGTAATATTCCGTGAACGACCCGCCCACGCCAAATGTGTCCATGATCTTCATGGCCTGCGCGTTCTTCACTTCATATTCGCCCGCCACCGGAATGCCCCGCGCCGTCAGCAGCGAATTGCCCAGAATGATCGAGCTGATGGCATCCTCATTCTCTGCATTGCCCGTGCCCATGTAATAATACGCCAGCGAACCCAGATCGTGCTCCTTCACCAGCCGGTCCAGCGCCACCGAAGTGCGCGCCGCCCGCTCCAATTCCGCCTGCGAACAATCATCCTGCACTGCGAACATCCGCCTGAACTTCGCCACGCACGCCTTGATCTGGGCGGCGGCAACCTCGCGACGCAATGCCGCCAGTTCATCCACCTCCACAATTTCCATGTGCCCGCCAAACGTGGCGCATTGCAGGGTCGTGTCCGAATAAATGTCCAGCATGCCGCCGTAATAATGCCCCATCAGCCCCAGCCGGTTGTGGAACATCGTGTGCGCCACCCGGGCCGCCTCAATCCACGCATCCACCTCACGCCAGCAAACCGGATCCTCCTCCAGCATCCCGGTCACCTGATGAAAATCAATCTTCGCCCGGTTGAACACATTCGCAATTTCCGGCACCGGACACGCCGCACAATACGCCAGCCACTCACCCGTCATCGCCGTGCGATCCCCCATCTTGTTGAAGCTGGCATAATCTATCGCCGCCGCCGGCGCCAGGTTCAAAATGATCACCGGCACCTTTGCCCGCTGCACCACCGGCAGCACCGTCGAAGACAGCGCATACGTCGTCACGTGCAGAAAAATCACATCCACATCCGCCTCGCGAAACTGATGCCCCGCTTCCAGCGCCTTCACCGGATTATCAATCAACCCCAGATTCACCACCTCCACCCCGGGCCGCGCCAGTTTCTTTTCCACCACGCCGACATACCCCTCCAGCCGCTGCTTCAGCCCCTTGAATTGCGGCCAATAGGTGTCCAGACCAATGCCAAAGAGCCCAACGCGAAGTTGACGTTTCATAATCTAAAAGTGTGCCGGCGTAGAAGTGTCAGGCGAACCGCTTAACCCGAAATCAAAATGGTATTCGCATACTGTACCGTATCCCCCGTGCGAATCAGCCCGATGGCCAGCGGCACCCGCTTCTTGAAATCCACATGCGGTTCGTAGGTGGTCGGCACCCCCTTCAGCGCGGCCGCAAACTTCTGGCGCACGGACGCCGTGTTGTTCTTCAAAAACTCCTCCGCCTGATATGCCTGGGTAAATTGGTGATTCGCCCGCACCGCCGCAATCAGCTGCAGCACCGTCGGCAAATTGTCCACCACCGAAATGTCCACCGTCTCGATCATCGGCCAGAACGGAAAACCGCGATCGGCGATGACCAGGGCGTTGGTATGGCGCACGCGCGCCAGGAGCGATAGAATTTGTGGATTGAGAATGCCGGTGTTGATCATGGTGGTAAAATTTCAAAGATTCTAATCACCGCCCCCAACTCCGCCAAGTCCCAAAAACAAGTGACCCTTTTCCCGCGCGGGACAACCTCTTCTCCGCCGGAGCGCGGCTGTGTGCGATAGCTCCAGACGCAGCAACGTGGTCAGACAGCCAACCTGCCGGGTGAACTAAACGTGTCGCCCGGCGAACGTTGCTGCGGTTGTCGTCCGGAACATTCACGGTGGCCGTCGCCCAGAAACCATCCGGAAAATCCCTTATAACCCAAGCTTGACAGCGCCCGCCGTTCTATTAGGGTCAATTCGACTGCCATCCAGCCAAGTCAGGCATTCCCGCAACCACACAAAATTATTTTTCATGAGCACGGAAACAAATCCTCCCGGGATCATTCCCCCACCGCTTGTAGTTCCGGACACGAACCGCCATCAGTTGGCCGATTTTCCGGTGGCCGCGCTCGTGATCCTGCATTTCCTGACGTGCGGCATTTTCACCTTCATCTGGCTGAATTTGCAGCATGGGAAATTGCCCAAGGTGCGGACGGACGATCCCTCGGCCGCGCGGGCGGTCGGGTTTTGTTTGATCCCGTTATTCAATCTTTACTGGATTTTCGTGACCTACCGACGCCTGTGTCTGCGCGTGGATGAACAGCGCGAATCCTACGGCCTCCCGCCCAGCAACCTCAAGGGGTGGTTCACGACCGGCTGCATCTTTCATCTCGTCCCTTTTGTAAACATCCTGAATTGGCTCATTCTCTGGCCCATCGTCACCGGCATGATGCAATCGAGCATCAACGAACTCGTGGCGGCTAGCGCGGGGAAACCCCAGCAAAAGCCCGTGCCCGCCATTGCCCCGCCGGGGGGATACTCGGCCGGCATAATCGTTGTCGTGATTGCACTGATCTGTTTCATCCCCATCATCGCCATCCTGGCGGCGATGCTGCTGCCCGCGCTGGCGGCGGCCAAGCACAAGGCCCAGCGCATTAGCTGCGTGAACAATCTCAAACAAGTGGGGCTGGCATTTAAAATCTGGGAGGGCGACCACGGAGACCAATACCCATTCAACGTCAGTACAAACCAAGGTGGCACCATGGAACTCATCGTCCCTGACGAGGCCGGCTGGGACCGCAATTCCTGGGCCCATTTCCAGGTAATGTCCAACGAGCTGTATACTCCCAAAATTCTCCATTGTCCGGGAGATCAGCAGCATGAACTCGCGGCCACCTTTCCGGAGTTGGACGCGGACCATTGCTCCTATCTGGTCTATGCCAGCACCAACGTGAGCGATGCGAATCCACAGGCGGCGCTGGTAATCTGTCCGGTGCATCGCAACGTGTTGTTCGCCGACGGTTCGGTGCAGCAATACAACGCAACTCAGTTCAACCAACTGACCAACAGCCTGGCTCACGCAAACTGAAGACACAGCGCAACCACGAATTTGGTTGAGTGGCGCGAACCGTGAAAGGTCATGAGGGGTTAGCGTCCCTCTTGATTTCCCATCTGGTTTTGTGATATGGAGTTAAGAAGCGGGCGCACGAATGGCCCCTTTATGACAATATCATGCAAACCCAATTCCAAAAAAATTTTACGTTCTTTAAAATACTTTTGTTACTGTCGACCGTAGCACTCCTTGTTAAGGCGCAGACGAACATTGTTTATGCCGAGCAACCCGTAACTGATGACAGTACTGGCATACGATGGGGAACAGATGGTGCGTGGGGGGTGGCAACGAATGGGATTGTCGGTGGCGTTCACGTTTGGTGTGGCAAGCAAGCAAGTCCCGACGTTGTCGTCCATATTGTGCGACAAGGTGAGCCGCTGATTTTAAACAGTTCTTCTCTTTATTGGGGGGCAACAAACTCTTTTTGCGGTCCTATTGAATTACAGGATTCCGAAGGTAAAAAAGCACCCTTACTCAACCCCATTTTTTCCGCACCTGTCGCCTATCCTGACAGTTTTAGCATGTCAAACCTTATAAATCAGATGCCCAAATTGAATTACATTTTAATGGCTCCTTTGGTGCCAGGTGATCACGGATCGAACTTTCTTGGCAATGCTGATAAACCTTATCAATTAATATCCTTTAATTTGAAAGATTATTTCAAACCGAGAAATCCGGGAGAATTCAGATTGACCATCTGGCCGAAGATATATAAACGTTCGGATGAATCGAATGCAGATCATGACCTTTATCAGCGGGTTGATCTGGCACCACTCACCGTGAAAATTCAATGGGACAATCCATAAAGGTATCGCAAAGTCGCTGGTCAATATCGTGCGCTGTCCCGTCCTACCGACAACCCTCAAAATCACCTTTGAACCGTATTTGAATACAATGTGCTATTTTTTCGGCAGACTCACGGCAGCGCCCGGTAAAACCGCTGCGCCGCCGGCACGCTGTTGGTATCAGTATACGTCCAATTGCCCCCGGCATCCGCCGCATTCGTGGTCACCGGCAACCAGTTCACCGGCGGTGCCAGATTCGTGGCCGTTTGCAACACATACGCATGCCCCGGCGTACCGCCAAATCGAAGATTCACCGCATTGCCACCGCCCAGTGTCACGGAAAAGTTCAGGGGCGGTAAGACCACCGTGAGGGCAACGACTGAACTGGTGATTCTGCCATAGGGACTGGTGACAATGACCGAATAATTTCCTGCTGCCGCAGTGCCAATATTGCCAAAGGTGTAACTCGGATTTCTCCAGAAATCAATTTTGCGTATTCGTTTGTTGTTCCGGTCAGCCACCATTAGATTGCCGTAGTTGTCAAAACCCAATCCGCTGGGCTGGTTTAAACTTGCGTTCGTAGCGATGCCAAAGTCCCCGGAATAACTGCCCGTACCGCTGCCTGCCACCGTGGTAATAATGCCATTGGCTCCAATCAGACGAATGCGCGAATTCGCGGAATCACTGAAATACACCTGGCCAAAGCCATCCGCCAGAATATCGTCGGGCTGGTTTAGGCTGGCATTAATGGCTGAACCGCTATCACCTTGAAATGTCGCCACCCCATTTCCCGCCTGCGTGCTGATGACCCCGGCAGGATTCACCAGCCGAATTCTATTATTTCCCATATCAGCGACGAACAGATTTCCCTGCCCATCCAAGGCCACCCCGGTCGGCGCACTCAGCCTTGCATTGACCGCCAAACCACCATCCCCGAAATATCCAGCCACCCCGGTCCCGACCACCGTGGTAATAATTCCACTGCCGTCCACCTTGCGGATGCAATTATTGCTCGAATCCGCGATGAACAGATTGCCCAAGGCATCCATGGCAATATTGGCGGGGTAATTCAACTTCGCATTCACCGCCAAACCACCATTGCCGGTGTAGCCTGCCCCGTTGGTTCCGGCGACTGTGGTAATAATACCGTTCGTATCCACTTTGCGAACCCGGCTGTTCCATGAATCAGCGATGTAATAATTGCCAGCCGAATCCATCGCCAGCCCGGTCGGAAGATTGATTCCGGCAGAAGTCGCCGTCGAATTATCTCCCGAGAAACTGCCGATACCACCACTCGACCCGATGCCAGCTACTGTTTGAATGATACCGTTAGTGTCCACCTGACGAATCCGGTTATTGAATTCATCAGCGACGAACAGATTTCCTCCCGCACCAACCGCCACATCGCACGGGTAAAACAGCGCTGCTTGGGTGGCCGGCCCGCCATCCCCGCCGAACCCCGCCACCCCCGTCCCTGCAATAGTCGTAATGACATTGGGAACATAGCTCGGCCGGTTAGTCCCACCGTTAGAATGCGGCAAATTCGTTCCGCTTAACTGCCATTGGAAGCTGAAGGGTCCCGTTCCCGAGGGCACCACGCTCAGCACCGCCGTCTGCCCCGCCACCACCACCTGATTGCTCGGCTGCACCGCAATCCCCGGCGGCTCCACCACCGTCAGTGCCGCCACCCGGCCGGTCACGCTGCCGTAGGCATTGGTGACCACGCAGAAATAATATCCATTTTGATTCGTCGCCGCCGCCGCATACGTCAGCGTGGCATTGGTCGCCCCGGCCAATCCCGTGGCGGGATACGCATACCACTGGTAGCCGAATGGTGCCGTGCCGCTCACGCTGGCCATCAGCGTCGCCGGACTGCCATTCGTTACGAATACATCTGCCGTGGCGGCTGTGAACGCTGGCGGAAACACCACTGAAACCGTCACTACGCTGCTCGTGACACTGCCGGACGCGTTGACCACGATCACGTCATAAGTGCCCGCAATATTCGTCGTCACCGCATTGAGCGCCAGATAAGGCAGCTTACTCGTGACCACCTTGCGGATTCGGCTGCCGCTGTCATCGGCAATAAACAAATTGCCGAATGCATCCGAAGTCATCCCCCCCATCCCAATCCCGGCATTGGTTGCAGGCCCGCCATCCCCGGAATAGGTGGAACTGCCATTGCCCGCCACCGTGGTAATAATGCCATTGGCATCAATTTGGCGAATGCGCCCATTGCCAGCATCCCAGATGAGCAAATTGCCCAATCCATCAGCATAGACAGCGGTAGGCCAGAACAGTTTCGCATTAACCGCCAGGCCGCCGTCGCCGGTAAAGCCGGACGTGTTTGTCCCCGCCACCGTGGTGATGATCCCGCTGATCGCATCCACGCGACGGATTCGGTAGTTGCCGTAATCCGCAATATACAAATTGCCGTTGGTATCCAACGTCACCGAATACGGATTCAAAGTTGCGTTAG
>CAIJGS010000084.1 GCA_903820285.1 uncultured Verrucomicrobia subdivision 3 bacterium
AAAACCACCCGCGCCGGTGATGACAATCAAGTCACTCTTCTGCAGCGGCGGGTCCTTTTCTACAACGCGTTTATGTTCCATGTTAGTTATTTAAATTGGGTGATGTTTTTTCCGGTTCTGCCGGCTTGTCTCCCGGCAAAAAGTATACCGGAAGGGTCATTAGTTAAAAGACAAAACTATCGTAACTTACATGAGCATCCCAGAGTCAAGGCCGACCAGCCACCAAAGGCAAACCCCACGCCCGCATCGGGTTTGATGTCGCCCAGCCAAGGTTCTCCGATACGGCCAAGAGGCAGAGCGAGCCGGAGATGATTCTATTTACCTGCCAAAACACCGCGTCACGCCAGGCTGGCTGAGCGCAATCGCAGCGGATGAATCAACGTACGGGTGGAGTGATGACCTGCGGGGCCGTCAAATCCCATCCGTTGACACCCATAAAGGCATCCAGCCAGGCATGGAGCAATACTTGGTGGGCGCATTCGACCAACCCGTAGGTCCAGCCGGGGACAAAAAAGTTGAGGTCGCCGAGGTTCCGGGAGGCATTGTTTGCCTTCATCCCGGAAAACGTGACCACCCGGAGTTGTTTTTGGCGGGCGGCTTCAATCGCTTTGAGCACATTGGGCGAATTCCCCGAGCTGCTAATGGTCACGAGCAGATCGCCGGGTTCGGCGAACCAGCTGACGGGCTGGGCAAAAACCTGGTCGTACCCGAGGTCATTGCCGATGGCGGTAAGGAAAGCGGTGTCATTATAAGCCAGGGCGCGCACGCCGGCATTTTTTGTCCAGTCCACGGCCATGTGACTGGCCATGCAGGCGCTGGCGCCGTTACCGACAAAATGGATGGTTCCGCGAACCGCATGCACCTCTTTGGCCAGCAGGCAAAGCGGCGGCAGGGCGGCGCTCATGGTCAGCACTTCACCCGCCCCACTTTTAACCTCGGTGGCGGCCAAGGATTGAGCCAACGTTTGGCTATATTTTAACCAGTAATCGTTCATATAAATCGACCGTTGGCGCCATCAGAATAACGGGGCCAACAGTTGAAAACCAGTTTCAATGATCGCAAGCCCGTTGTGAAGCATTAATGTGCGCAGTTACGCAGTGCATGGTGGAACGGCAAGGCATTCCCGGCGATTCCGGCAACCGAATTCACAGCGCTCATGACGGATGCCAAATATTGGCATGGCCAGGCTCCGTAACAGAATTGGCATTCTATGTTCGCAGTAATGCCGGGCGCAGGTCAGTCGGGAGAGAATTTGGTCTGGGCGCTACTTGATCGCCGCCCAGACGCGGTGGACGTCTTCGTGCTCGTCGAGCTCATGAAGAAATTCGCCCACGTCATTCAAATCTTGCTCGGAAAGTTCGGGATATTGTTTGGGAACGTAACCAAGCTCGCTGGTAACCACGGTCCAGCCATTGCCCGCAAGCCATTTGGAAACTTCGTGGACAGCCTGGCGTTCGCAAATGAAACGCGCGCCGGCAGCGCCTTCGGGTATATCATCGTTCTGCGCGTGGCCGAGGGCTTCCACTTCATTGGCACCGGCCTCAATGGCGGCAGCCTCGCAATCGGTACCAGAGTCGGGGTGATAGGCTTCGACGAGCCCGACGTGGTCAAATAGAAATTTATTGCTGCCGGCGGTGGCAAGCTGCCCCTTTTTGAAGAGAACGCGAACTTCCGGAGCGGTGCGGTTCACGTTGTCCGTATATACTTCGACAATGACCGGCACATTGTGCGGGGCACGGCCTTCATATACGACGTGGTCCATGACGAGTTTTTCATCACCGATGCCGGCGCCTTTTTTAATGGCGCGCTCGATGGCGTCCTTGGTGACGCTCTCTTTTTTGGCTTTTTCGACGGCGGCAAAAAGGCGGGCGTTCATGGAGGGATCCGGCCCGCCCATTTTGGCGGCGACCGAAATTTCCCGAACGAGTTTACCATTATTCCGGCCTTTTTTCAGGCCGGCGACCAAGCGTTTGGCATGCAACCATTGACGTCCCATGGGGAGAGTTTAATCAAGGAAGGGGGTGGAGTTCAACCATGGTTCACATCAATTCGATGGAAACGTAAGCCAAGGGAAACAAAGTATGAATCATTTGGCGGAAATGACCGCAGATGGGATTGGAATTATTTAGGAAATAAATACAGCCATACACAGTAGTTTTATGGGCGCGGGAGGCTTTGTACTAATTAATATTAGAATAAATTAAAAGCAGAGGCTTCTGGGACCAATTGAACCTGGTGCATAGGCTGGAATGAAGCGGCAACAACTCATTCACATCCTGCTGTATTGGAACAAAGAGCAACAAATAACCGCCAGGACAGCGCAGCCTTGATTTGATGATAAAAAACAAATTGACAAGTAATGTTTTTCTGTTATTGTTAACTCGAAAGTGAGGGTTGGATCGAAATAAACTCACTCCATAAAAATTATGAAATCCAAACAATTTTTAATCAAAACGGGTATTTTCAGCGCCACTCTTTTGGCTCTAGGCTCAACTCAAACCGTGTCTGCTGACATACTGTATTCCAATTTAGATACTCCCGCGGGGTATTTCAGCGCGGCCACCAACGAGATTGGTGATGAGGTTATTTTGGCCGACAACGGTAACGGCTCGACAATTAATAGCTTTTCTTTCAATTTTTACAACCAAGCTGCTGACGGGGTGGCTTCGATTTCCATTTTCCTCTATGCCAACAATGGCAGCGCCTCCCCGGCTGGTCCGTTGAAGCCGAGCACTGTTCTTTGGACTGAATCCTTTGCGATTCCCAACGCACCCACGGGCATGAATGTGGATGTGTCGACCGATCTGCCAGGCGGTGCCTTGGCTGTTCCCTCTGATTTTACTTGGGCTGTTGAATTCAGTGGTTTGGGAGCCAATGATGGCGGTTTGATTTTATCCACCAACGCTCCTACCATTGGAAATAACTATAACGACTATTGGTTGAACTTGGGTTCATCTGGCAGTCCGACATGGGTAACGGCGACCAATGCCGATTACAATATCAATTTCCTTGCTTCAATTGGCGGAACCGCCAATCCGCCAGCACCTACTCCGGAACCTTCCTCGATGGCATTGATGGGCCTCGGGATTGCTGGTCTGGCCGGTTTCATGAAGCGCAAAGCGAATCGTTCCTGATTCGTTCTGGTTGGTGTTTTTCAAACAAAACAGCGTTTGCAATTGCAAACGCTGTTTTTCTTTAAAGAGATGATGTATTTGATAGGCAAGTCTAAACCGGGCAAGCCGACTAGAAACCGGAGCATCCAATAATACTGTTTTTTGAAACAGATGGCTGCAACGACACGGGGATTGTTCGGGATTTTTCGTTATCAGTATGGGTATGGAACCAGTAAGGAATCCGGACAGCGAATGGTATTGCGTAAGATCACAGCCTAAGCATGAACATATCGCTGCCGCCCATCTTCGTAATTTAAGTGCCATCGAGGTTTTTTTACCCAGAATCCGTTTTAAACGGGCCACCCAACGGGGTCCTTCCTGGGCCACCGAGGCACTTTTTCCCGGATATCTGTTTGCGAAATTCGATCTGATACAATCACTTCGGGCCATCCAAAGTACCAGCGGGGTGCAGTGCGTGGTCAGCTTTGGTGATCGTTGGCCGACCATTCCCAATCTGGTAATTCAAGAGATCATGGCCACGATCGGCCAGGAAGACGTGCGGGTGATAACGGACGAATTTAAACCGGGAGAACGAGTATTGATCGCGGAAGGCGCCCTTCTCGGCCTGCGAGCGGTGGTCACCAGGGTAATGCCAGGCAATGAACGTGTGGCAGTCCTAATGGAATTTCTAGGACAGAAATCACACGCCGTAGTTTCTTCCAAATCATTGGTGAGAGATGGCGAAGAGCGAATGCTGCAAGGATTTTAAACGGCCACTTTTCCTGCCAAGGAGCCTCTGGCCCGGAATATTTGGAGCGTTCTATAAATAGCGTAGCCGTTTGGTTTGACGAACGGCGACCGATCAGCTTTTTTTCGCGGGGCTTCGTTTCGACAAGGTTACTGGGGCCTTCGAACATGCGCCTTCACCAAAACCTTGCCCAGACCCTAAGAATGCTCGCTCCGAAAGGCTAAATTGATTTTTTCTTCTCGATAGAATGGGAGTTTGGCGGGCGGAAAGAAAGCGCCTGCAGGAAGGAAGCCTTGTGCGTGGGGCCGGTGAGGGCAGCAAGAAGACGCAGCGATGGATCAACTTAAAGTGAGTTGAAAGCCTGCCAGGAGCCGGCCAAAATCCAATGGCTACGGGGTCAGGGGTTCCGGCACAGGTATTGGCTTATCCTTCCGGTTAAGGTCAGGATCGCCATCTTAACCTTTATCCGCAGTCTTTCCGAGGTTGAGCCTCAGGAAATGTGGCCAGTCCAAGACTGGCCGTGTTCAGCGGCCAGCCGGCTATCAGAACCACAACGAAAACCTAAAATCAGGCTTTCGATTTGGACGGTTTCTCGTCATGGCCATACTTACCATAACTATAACCGTAATACTCGTAATAATAATAACCCTGGCCCTTGCGTTTGCGGGGAAGGAGATTCAGCACGACGCCTGCCAAGGGAGCGTTGATGTCTTGCAACCAATGAATGGTTTTGGCCACGGCTTTCCGGGCAGTCTTACTGCCATCAGCCATGACAATAACCGTGCTCACGTCATTGGCCACGAGCAGTACGTCTTTGACCGGATGAAGCGGGGAGGTATCAATAATCACCCGATCGTATTCTTTCAAAGCCAGTTCCAGAAGTTGCTTGTAGCTCCCTTGAGACAGGATTTCGGAAGGATTGGGGAGCAATGTGCCAGCGCCCACCCAGAACAGATTTTCAACTTGTGGATTGGTTTGAATAACTTCGCTTAACTTCGACTTGCCAATGAGAATGTCAGACACGCCAAGGATATGGCGAGTTTGCCCGGTAAAAAACGACTCCACACGCGGGCGGCGCAGATCAAAATCAAGGACAACCGTGCGCAATCCCTGCTTGGCAATGCTGGCGGCAAAATTGCATGAAACAAAGGTCTTGCCTTCCTTCGGGAAGGAACTGGTAAATAGGAAACTGCGCCGCTCTTTGTCTTTGTCGAGCATGGTGACACTGGCGCGCAAAGTGCGAAACAGTTCGACTTCTGCCGAATGAGCCTCCGGATTGGCCGCCACCAAGTTTTTTTGATGGTCTTTGTGGTCAAATTCCAAACGCGGAATGGCCCCCAGCACGGGAACTTGCAAAAATTCCTCCGCAGCGTCAACGGTGCGCAAAGAGCTATTAAACTTGTCCAAGACCAAGACCAGAAAAACGCCGGCACCTAAACCCACAATCACCGCAGCCGCGAGTGTCAGCAGGACTTTGGGCGATGAAGGCTTGTCTGGCGGATAGGCCGCCTCGACCATTGAAATGTTAACGGGGGCTAATTCCGAACTGACGGCAGTCTCTTTTAAACGTTCCAAAACAGAGTCGAACATGGCCTGATCCGAGGCAACTTCCCGGGCCAGCAAGTTATAGTGAATGGCTTTCTGGCTTAAGTCCAAGCTTTTGGTCTGAATTCGGGCGAGTTCCTTCTCCAAGCCGATCTGACTGTTCAGGGCATTTTCAAAGGGCAAGCGGAAGGATTCCTGAATGCGACTGCGAATGGCCAGGACGGCATCACGCAGTTGGTTTTTCAAGCCATCCAACGTATTGACAGCGAGAATGTACTTGGGATTTTTCTCACGATACAATTGCTTTAATTGAAGCAAATCCGCCTGTTTTTGGGCTACCGCAGTCTGGAGCAACTGCACCTGCGGATCGGACGAAATTTGCGTGTAGGCCAGCAACTCATCCACGTTTGAACCCATTTTCAGGGATTCGTCATAGGCGGATTTCAGTTGAATGACCTGGGCCTGGGCAGTGGTAAGCTGCCGCTTGTATTCTTGGATTTCGTCCAACTGCGGATTGGCGCTACTGTTATCCATACTCTGCAGCTCAATGGTGCCAACCTGTTCCCGGTAATCCTGCAGGGCTTGCTCAGAGGTTTGGAGCTTCTTTACCAAACGATTATATTCGGCCTGAAAAAATTCGCTCTGGCTGTGCCCGGTATTGGATTTAATTTTGAAATCCTGGGTAAGGTAACATTCCACCATCAAGTTCGCCAGTTTGGCGGCGGTTTCGGGATCGCGATTCCGCACGGATATGTCAATTAACCGGGTGTTGCGGCGAAGCTTAGCTTTGACACTCGTTTCAAAGCCGGCGACCAGCTTGATTGCTTGTAAAGGCGACAAATTTGTGGAACCACTGTTGGCCCCCGTCGCCAGATTTGTAGTGGTATTCGGGTTGGTATTCGCAGAAGCCGCTGAATTGATGACGGTATTGGAAGCAGAAAGGATTGCTTTGTCACCCGCCGCCGCATTTGTGAAATCAGATGGAACAATTTCCGAGTCCGCTTCATCTGATTTGGTGGTGAAAGAAATCTGATCAACCAAATTGGAAGGAATGATCCCTGCCTGAGCCATCACGAGCACACACAAGGGCCGGCTTTGAAATTTCTCCACAATGGTGTTCATCAACTCCTGGCCACGCTGCTCGTCATGCAGTGTCTGATCCGGTTTGATGGCACTTTGATCCTGTTGCTCCACCTGCACAGTCGCAGTAGCTTCATACATCTTAGGCGTGATACAAACGTAGATGGCGGCCAAAACTACGAACAATAGAAAAATGCCGCCCACCAGCCAAAGTTTCTCCAAGATGACAAACCAGAACCGGAGCAGATCTTTGGCAATATCACCTCCGGCAAGGGTTTCGGGGTAGCTTCCCGGATAGCTGGCTGGATAATTTGGCTCTCTGGGTTCCGAGGACTGGGATTTATTGTTTGCCATGTAAATTATTATGGTTTTATGCGCAAGGACACGAGCAGGCTATCATGGTCACAGAAATCAAAAAACCCGTTCTTCGACAGTAACCGTATCGTCGGGCAAAAGCTGGAAAGGCTTGTTGGTTTTGTCACGAGCCATGGCATCGGCATCCAAGTGGTAGACTTTTTGTTCACCATTGACGTTGCGCTGGAGGGTTACTTTGTTGGGTGCCGCCAAACGGGTGTATCCGCCAGCCATGGCCAATCCCTCCAAGAGGTTAAGGGTTTCATTGGGTGGAAACTCAAAGGATCCCGGTTTTTGAACTTGGCCAAGAACGGTAAATCTCAGAACAGCAAATTGATCCACTTGAATAGTGACCTTGGGATTTACGAGGTAATCCTTGTCATACATATCCCTGATTTTGGCGGTAGCCTGCTCCAAAGTAAGGCCGGCCAATTTGACTGGGCCAATCAACGGCAGGGCAACCATGCCGCGTTCATCCAATGTCACCTTGGTAGCCAGATCCGGCTCCTGATAGACCATCACTTCGAGCACATCATTGGGTTGCAAATGACGCGACCCCATCAGGTTGTTGGTCAAGGATGAAGTTCCATGAGCGAGCACATTGGACTGCCCAATGTCATCCGCATACACCTCCACGTTATTGATCACCCATCCAACCAGCAACAGGAGGCAGATCGCGCATGCCTTGCTATTCGCGGTCAAAAAGCGCAAATTAAACATATATAATTGTCGTTTTTATTTTAGGCTCAAAAAGGTATTTTGCAAGGTCAAACATGTTCGTCCGGCGCCCACCCACTTCCTTAACGCTTTGAGAATACACTGAGCAGACTGCAGATCAGAGTGAACAATACCAAAATGGACTGAATCTGGAAAGGAAAGTCTACCAGTGCGTGAACCAGACACCCGCCCAAAGACACCCACAACAAGCCAATCACTGAAAATCGGACTTTAATTCCACCACTATAGAAGCAGCGTCCGAGGATGACGGCAAAAGGGATGAGGGATAGCAGCAACCCAATCCATCCCAAGGTGATAAAAGCCTCGATCCAATCGTTATGCGCTTGCGCCCACCAGGCATCCTGAAAATTGGGACGATAAAATTGATACATGGAGGAAAACGCACCTGGCCCCACGCCAAATGGCTGGTTGTCCAACCCCATTTGCCATTCGGGAATAAAGAGGCTCATGCGGTCAACGTAGCCGTATTCCAACTGCCCGAACCGGGTGGAAAGCTGCTCCCACTCGAAGTAGCCGCCAGCCAAAAGCAGACCCAGCACTCCGAACACTGCCAGGATAAACTTCCGGTTTAGCGGCTTACGGAAGGCAAACCAGATAATGATGTCGGCGGCCAGGAGGTTGACGAGCAAGACCATGGCCCCCGTGCGGGAAAGGGACACCAATGGGCAGAGAACCATCAGGCTCAAGCCGGCCAGCAACAGTTTCCCCCGGTGGCGCACCCATCCGGTGGCACCCTCCTGGCGGGTGGTTTTATTGAGGTAGAGCCAGAAAGCCAAAACCACCGGCCACAGCAGATTGAAGTATTGGGCACCATTGCCGCGATAGGCAAAAGGCCCAAACTGGTTGTTAACACTCTTGTTTATTTCCGGCTCAACCAGCCATAGCAGTTTGTTTTCGCCGACAAATTTCTGCACCAGCCCGACACTTGCAAGGATTAGACCATTGACGGACAATACCCACAAAATTCGCTGAAGCCTAGCCGGCAGGCGGGACCGGCGGGTATGGGCTTGAAGCAACCAGTCGCGCGTAGCCCAAAAATAGCCGGCCAGTGCGAGGTAATTAAAGAAAAAATCCCAGCTTCGCCGCTGGTCATAGCTGTGGGGGAGCCAGAGAATGCAGGGCTGGTACGAAAAGTGCCAGAGATGGTAGACGGCCCGGGCATTTACGGCACCAATGAGACAATATAGCAACAGAATGCCGGTCAGGATCAACAATGTTTTCCGGATGGCCGGTTCGGATCCGATGCTTGCGCGTCTCTGGCCGGCAAGGGGTAATGCTTCGGTTTGCTGAAGAAAGCGCCAGCCCCGATGGATTTGTTGGGTCAACCAGATGGCCCCCAAGGCCAACCCGACCCAGTTCAGCACCCATGCAGACCACAATTCAGTGGAACCAAATGCCCATGGACCAAATAGGAGGGCGAACATGATGAGCCCTTCAGTCGCGATGTCGAAGTATTTCCGCCACATGATTTTAAATCCGGTAATTTACATATATAACATCATCGAAAAAGCAACGCCAGTTGGCGGGCAACAAGACAACAGACCAATCTGGCATGATGAGCCGGCTAACGGGTATTGTTTTTTACAACGGATCCGTTAATAGGCGTTCTTCTGTTTGTAAAAAGTTTGCACCATGATGCGAAAATCCAGCCACAAACTCCAATGCTCCATGTACCAGATATCGTGCCGGATGCGTTCTTCCAAGCTAGTATTACCGCGCCAGCCGTTGACTTGTGCCCAGCCGGTAATGCCTGGCGGGTAAATATGGCGGGTATTGTAATGAGGGATTTTATGTTTGAATCCCGCAATCAATTTTGGCCGTTCGGGACGCGGGCCAACGAGACTCATTTCACCAACCAATACGTTCCAAAATTGGGGGGTTTCATCAATGTTCCACTTCCGCATAAAGGCACCGATGCGTAAACGGCGGGGATCATTCTCCTGAGCCCATTGCGCGCCCGACACCTCGGCATCCAGCCGCATGCTTCGTATTTTAATGATTTTGAAGAGACGCCCATTGCGGCCGGTTCGAACCTGACGATAAAACACCGGCCCAGGCGACTCGAAATAGACAATTGCGGTGAAAATCAGGATAAATGGCGCGGACAGAGTCAAGCCAATCACCGCCCCGATAATATCCAAGGAACGTTTTTTTACACGGTTGGAAAGCTTGTCCAATGGCAGCGATTCCATCCCTAAAACCGGGAGGCCGCCAATGACACTTGGGCGCAGGCTGGAAACGAGAATTTCAAAATACTGTGGCACCATCTTGAATTGCACATGCTCATTTTCACAGGTTTTCATGATGGCAGCGATGGCTTCGTTTGATAAAATCGCTGTCTGCGTCAGCACCACCATATCCACTCCATGCTGCCGCAATAGGGCATCCAACTCATGCAGCTGTCCGAGGCGTAATTCGCGCAGCCCATCCGCCGGTTTGGATTTGCCTTCAATTTGGACCCAGCCAATAAAGAGCAAGTCGCCCTGATCAACAATGCCAGCCTGAACCCGGAGGGCATCCCCCCAAGATCCAACCACCAGCAACCGCTGCCGGAGTCGGCTTAGGCAAAAGGGCGTCTTGATGACGTAGGTAAGAAAAAGGCGCCACAACAAGGTTCCAAGAAAAATAAGAGCAAGGGAAAATATGATGAATAGGCGCGAAATGGGAGGATCGGTGCGCATCGCCATGGTGATCCCAGCAAATACGAAAACACATAAAACCAACGTCGCGACCAGCTTTAAGAGTACTTTTTGCGGATAAAGCAAACTTTTAGTCCCATAAAGGTTTTTCCCGGGCAAACCGAAAAACACGATGACGGAACCGAAAACAATCAATTTCAGATAGGACGCAAATGACGGGGGCACGTCACCAAAACGCGAGAGGGAAATAAAGCCGCTGTCAAAACGCAACCAATAGGCGAGGACAAAACCAAGAAATACCATCAGCACATCACCGGACATGGCCACCAAGGCGAACATATTGGACAAATCTCCCCGTTGAAAACGTTTGTTTTTTGCTGAGATCATGATTAATGGGTTAACAGTAACACTTTCCAAACGCCCGGCAAGCAAATGAACCGACTTCGGACACGCAAATAATCGGAGAACCACAGATCGCGACAGTAGTGGGGAAACATCTCAACCGGATAAAAAAATTCTTTTAAGACTTCTGCTCCCACCGTAGCCGGATGGGCTGACAGACCGAACCGGCATAGACCCAGCCGCCCAGTACTGATTTTGCTTTATTTTCTGCTTCCGTCAGACGCCATTTCTCGTAGCAATTTGTCGAACCGTTCAATTGCAACCTCTCCTGTATAACTTTGGGCGTGCGCAAGACAATTTTGCTGGCAGCTAAAAAAATCAGAGTTAAACCGGCTTAATTTGAGTTCGATTGTCTCAAACTCAGACCATCCAATAACAACACCCAAACCTGCCGCAATCATTTCCCGACCAAGCGGCCCCGACCGGTCACACACCGCCAAAACCGGCGTACCGGAGGCAATACACGGAATAAGTTTGCTGGGAATAAAGGATGCGCCTGACCCAGGCTTCTCAGTAATGACAAAGATATCCGTTTGATGTAGGGCTTTGGAAAACGCCGACTCATCAAGAAAACCTCGAAAAGTGAATCGAAGGTCGCCACTTTCTTTCACCCATTTTTCAATGAAGCTGGCTTCACTGCCGTTCCCGCATATCTGGAACTGGAATTCCATAGATAACTTAGCCAAGCACTGGCAAAAATCCAGCAAACCTTGCTTCTTGCCAATATTCCCGGCGTAAAGCAGTTTCAAGGGCACAGATGGCAGCCGCCCGACCTTAGACGGCAAAGCTTTTACACATTCGGCAAGTGAGCCGTTAAGCCAGTTTGTACAAAGATGCAAAGGTTGCTTTCGATTTCTAAGCGATGAAAGCCTTTCAACCATGACCGGAGAAATGGTGCTCCACACATCAGCACGATTGAACAGAAGTCGCTGCGTCCAAGTTGCCATCAGGTTGAACAGACTCGACTGGCTGATGCCGCTTGCCGCCGCCGCATCCGCCGGAATATCTTGCACATTTAACCAAAGAGGTTCGTTCAGAATTAATTTACGCAAGGCGGCAAACATGACCGCTCCCGGCATCGGACAATATACCATCACTGCATCATATCGCCCGCCCCGGAACATACTGCGACACAAACTGCCTAAAAAAGACAACTCATAAACAAGGCGAGGGAACAGTCTTGATGGATTGGCGGGCACATAAAGTCCGTGCCGAAATATCCGAGTGTCCCGAATGACCTCCTCTTGTATGCGCCACTTAGATACTGCCGACTTGCGATGCCATTCTGGATAATAAGGGTGGGCAGTAAACACCTCCACCTCCCAGCCAAGCTCTTGAAGGCTAAAGCACAGATCGGAGAAAACCGAGGCACCACCGCCTCGGTCG
>CAIJGS010000085.1 GCA_903820285.1 uncultured Verrucomicrobia subdivision 3 bacterium
CACGCCGCAGTTGATGAACAACCTGGAGATGAACCTGCCTTCCGGCAAGGCCCCGCCCAAGACCAATCAGCCCAAACCCCAGATCAACCGTATTAACATCGCCGCGGCGGGGGAGATTACTTTGAATAACGAAGTCGTTACTGTCCCCCAGCTTAAGGACAAGCTCAAGACGCTCAAGGAGGCCAATGCCGACCTCGCCGTCGTCGTCAAAGGCTCCGACCAGGTCGAATATCAGATCATGGTCTCCGTCCTCGATACCCTCCAGTCCCTCGAGATCACCAAGGTCGGACTTGCGACCGAAAATTAACCAAGGATTCATATGTCCATTTCTGCCGTTCATAAAAATGAGAATCTCCACGAACCGCCGCCCGGACCGGAGCGGCCGTACGATCAATTTGTGCCGGAGTTGCTCAACTCCTACGCCACCGTGGGTGGTCTGAATCATAGTGATTCGCACAACATGCCGTCGAAGCGCGCCGTTGGTCAGATTTGCGAAGGCTTGTTGCAATTGTTGTTCCCGGGGTTTCACGATGACAATGCCATTCATCACAGTTCGCTGGCCGAACTGACCAGTGACCGCCTGGCGAAAGTGGCCACGCGGTTGGAAGACCAAGTGCGCAAAAGCGTGCGCATTGGCGATCCCAAGAAACCTACCGGCCGCACCCCGCCAATTCTCCGGCAATTTTGCAGTTCGCTCGCCGATGTGCGGGAATTGCTGCGCACGGATATCGAGGCCGCCTACGAAGGTGACCCCGCCACGCTGTATCGCGAGGAGATCATTCTCTCCTATCCGGCGGTCGAGGCAATTGCCATTCAGCGGCTGGCGCACATACTATACATCGCCGGTGCGCCCATTATTCCGCGCATGATGACCGAATGGGCGCATGGCCGCACGGGCATTGATATTCACCCCGGTGCCCGGCTGGGATCACACTTCTTCATTGATCACGGCACCGGCGTGGTGATTGGCGAGACCTGCCGGCTCGGCCAACGCGTGAAGTTGTACCACGGCGTGACGCTCGGCGCGCGGAGCTTTGTAAAAGACGAATCCGGCCATATCGTCAAAGGCGGCAAACGCCATCCCGATGTGCAGGACAACGTGACGATTTACCCCAACTCCACCATCCTTGGCGGCGAAACCGTGATTGGTGCCAACTCCACCATCGGTGCCAACGTATTTCTGATGCACAGCGTGCCGCCAGATTCCCTGGTGGTGTACGAGGAGAAGCAACTGGTGATCCGCAATAAATCCGCCCGAAAAACGGCGGACGCGGCCCCTGATTGGAGCATTTGATTGACAACCGCGCCTGCCCGGATTTAGGCTGGCATCAAGCGTCAACGCTGATTCCCCAAGTTTAACCACTGCGGTGCCCACCAGACCACTGGAAGCCCTGCTTGAAACGAAAGAATATTCGTGTCGAGTCGTGCCCAGATGTCGGCGGCGTCCGGTGAATTAAACCGGCGGAGTACCGCCCTGTCTTCGTATCGTGGCCAGCCATCGGCCAGTCATTCTTTCGTTCACCGTTCCCAGTAAAATTTTTCGTTCACCTCCAACCTGTTTAAACCATGAGCAAAGCATCCACCGAAATCCACCTGAGCCTGAGCGCCGCCGCGGCGCGCAACCTCGCCACCGCCACCGTGACGGTGCCGCAATACACCGAAATCACCCCGCGCTGGCTGCACAAGCTGCTGCCGTGGGTGGATGTGGATGGCGGCGTGTATCGCGTCAACCGCGTAGCCAAGGCTGCCGCCGGCCAAACCGCCAACGAATTCGGCGAAGCTCGCGCAGACCTCATCACCGTGGCCGCCGGCGAACCCAAATTGCCCACCACCTTCGTGGACTACGAGGAGGACCCCCGCGAATATCATCTGAGCACCATCCAGACCGTGCTGCGCACCCACACCCGCGTGACCGATCTGTACAGCAACAAGATTGACCAATTGCGCGAACAGATCCGCCTCACCGTCGAAGCCGTGAAGGAACGCGAAGAATGGGAAATCATCAACAACCCCGGCTTCGGCCTGCTCAAGGAAGTGGCTCCCGCGCAAACCATCAAGACCCGCAGCGGTTCCCCCACGCCGGATGACCTCGATGAATTGCTCGGCCTGGTTTGGAAGAAACCCGCCTTTTTCCTCGCACATCCCAAGGCCATCACCGCTTTCGGCCGCGAATGCACCCGCCGCGGCGTACCCCCGCCCACGGTCCATCTCTTTGGCACTCCCTTCATCACCTGGCGCGGCGTGCCGTTGATCCCAACCAACAAACTGGAAGTGAAAGGTAACCACTCCAGCATCCTGCTGCTGCGCGTGGGCGAAGCGGAACAGGGCGTCGTCGGTCTGCAAAAAACCGGCGTGACCGGCGAAGTGGAACCCGGCCTGTCCGTGCGTTACATGGGCACGAATGAAAATTCCATCGCCTCGCATCTGGTCACCCGCTATTTCTCCGCGAGCGTGCTCACGACCGATGCGATCGCCCGCCTGGATAACGTGGTGGTGAACAATTACCATGAGTACAACTGGAAATAACGCTCCGGTGCTGCCCGCCGGGGAATCGGGGCCGGGCGAGTCCGCCCACTCCGACCTCGTGCGGCAGCTCCTGACGGAGGCGCTTTCCCGCGACGGCTCCGGCTCCAGTTTTAGCCGCGCGCCGTCGCCCGCCCCGGCGGCTCTCGCAGCTCCGGCCATCCCGGCTGAAGCCGCCAGTATGCCCGGGCTGCCCAACCTGTCCGCCGTGGAAAATCATTCACCGGTGCCGCCGGTGCATCCCAGCACCCAGCCCGCCGCGCCCAAGCTGGCGGAGCCGGAAAAGACACCGTCGACGCCGTCGACCCCATCGGGCGGACATTCGCCCGACAATGGCGAGAGCTATGCCTTTGGCGAACCCCGCTGCAACGGCAGTTATCGTCCCCAAAACAACCGGCCGGACACCAAGGTGGCCAATCGCAATCCGCTGCCCGGTTTTTCGGAAGCTGAATCCGCCAGTCCGGACTATTACTTCCTGAGCGGCGCCCAGCCCTCCGGCAAATCACCGCTGGCCTGCCAGTCCTATCCCAAGACGGCCACGCCGATTCCTAAATTTGATGTCGAAGGTGTGCGCCGGGATTTTCCCGCGCTGCACCAGACCGTCAACGGCCGGCCGCTCGTCTGGCTCGATAACGCCGCCACCACGCACAAGCCGCAGGCCGTGCTGGACGCGACCGCGCAATTCTACGGCCGCGACAATTCTAACATCCATCGCGCCGCCCATACGCTCGCCGCCCGCTCGACCGAACTGTTCGAGGCCGGCCGCGAAAAAGTGCGCAAATTCCTTGGGGCCGCCGATGCGAAGGAAATCATCTTCGTCCGCGGCACCACCGAAGCGATCAACCTCGTCGCCCAAAGTTACGGCCGCAAGAACATCGGGGCCGGCGATGAAATCATCGTCACCGAATTGGAGCATCACGCCAACATCGTGCCCTGGCAGTTGCTGGCGGAACAGGTCGGTGCCACCGTCCGCGTGATTCCCATCAACGACCGCGGCGAACTGATCCTGGAGGAATACGTCAAACTGCTCAACGCGCGCACAAAGTTCGTCTCCGTGGCGCACGTTTCCAATTCCCTTGGCACCGTCAACCCGGTGGAGCAGATCATCGCCCTCGCCCATGCGCGAGGGGTGCCCGTGCTCGTGGACGGCGCGCAATCCACGCCGCATCTGCCCGTGAATGTCGCCGCGCTCAACGCCGATTTCTATGCCTTCTCCGGGCACAAGATTTTCGGTCCGACTGGCATTGGCGCGCTCTACGGCAAGGCCGCGTTGCTGGAAAGCATGCCGCCCTGGCAGGGCGGCGGTCACATGATCAAGGACGTGCGGTTTGAAAAAACCGTCTTTCAGCACGCCCCGGAAAAATTCGAGGCCGGCACCCCGGACATCGCCGGCGTGGTGGGCCTGGGTGCAGCGATTGATTACCTCTTCAAGGTAGGCATTCCCGCCATCGCCGCCTACGAACACGCCCTGCTGGAATACGCCACGCACGCGCTCTCGGCCATCCCCGGCCTGCGGCCCATCGGCACTGCCACCAACAAGGCCAGTGTACTTTCGTTTGTGATTCCCGGCGTGGCCAATGAAAGCATTGCCCGTCAGCTCGACAAGCAAGGCATCGCCGTCCGCGCCGGCCATCACTGCGCGCAACCGGCCATCCGCCACTTCGGGCTCGAGACGAGTGTCCGCCCGTCGCTGGCGTTTTATAACACGCGGGAGGAGATTGACGCGCTGGTCCGGGCGCTGCACTCTTTGAAGCGAAGCTAAACATGACCACCATCACGCCCGCCCAACTGCAAACCCTCCTCAGCACGAAACCGGCCCTGCACGTCATTGACGTCCGGACGCCGGTGGAGTTTGCAGAAGTGCACGCGCCCACCGCGCAAAACCTGCCATTGGACGAATTGAAACCGGGGGCGCTGGCGGTGGCCAAGGACGAACCCGTCTATTTGCTTTGCCGCAGCGGCCAGCGCGCCACCAAGGCGGCGGCCCAACTCACCAAGGAAGGGTTCACGCAACCCATCGTGGTGACCGGCGGCACCCTAGCGTGGATTGAAGCCGGCCTGCCGGTGACGCGTGGCACCGCCAAAGCCATCAGCCTGGAGCGCCAGGTGCGCATTGCCGCCGGCGCGCTGGTGGTGACCGGCGTGGTACTTGCCCAATGGGTCAACCACTGGTTCATCGGGCTTTCGGCGTTTGTCGGCGCGGGCTTGGTCTTCGCCGGCATCACTGATTTTTGCGGCATGGGTCTGCTCCTGGCCCGGATGCCGTGGAATAAGCGCTAAGCGCGTTTGACTCTGCCGTGCGGGTCGGCAATTAACCAACCCACGTATAACCCTGGCAGGTTTCTACAAATCAACTTTCCCGTCCCGTTGCTTCTACTTACAAATCCGTGATCGGCTTGTGGCGCGGCACCAGGATTTTCATTCCCGTCCAGGCAATCAAATAGCTGCCAGCGCAAATGATGAACATAATGAGGTAAGCCGTCTGCGGTGTGGATTTGTAGGTATCCGTGAGCGTACCGGCAATCAGCTGCACAATGACACCACCGAGCCCGCCCGCCATCGCACCGATGCCCGTTACGGAACCAACGGCCGCCTTTGGGAACATGTCTGACACCGTCGTAAACAAATTAGCGGACCAAGCCTGATGGGCAGCCGCGCCAATACATATCACCATCACGGCATAGACTTTGGCCAGGTCGCCGAAGCGTTCCACATTGCCGAAATATTGCGTCGTCAGCACGGCGAGCGGACACAGGGCAATGAGGAACATGGCGGTCATGCGCGCGCGATACACCGGCATGCCACGCTTCATAAGGGTCATGGGAATGCTGCCGCCATAGACACTGCCGACGATGGCGACGCCATAGACAATAAACGTCGGCCACATTGTTTCGTGAATCCCCATGTGAAATTGTTTCACCAGATAATCCGGCAGCCAGAACAGGTAGAACCACCAGATCCCATCGGTCATGAGTTTGCCGACAAAGAAAGACCAGGTTTGGGGATAGCCAAGCAAACCGGCAGAACCAACGTCACCGTATTGATGCGGACTGTTCGGACCCGCTGAGGCCCCGGCCAGGAGCATGGACAAAACGGCCAGACCCACGGGAACCAGATAGATATGATTTTCAAATCCGAAGTAAATCACCAAACCAAATGCGGCCAGCACCGGGAGCAGATACGTTGCCGCCAGCCAGCCGGATTTATTCAGGTCGTGCCAGCGCCGCACGTGCAGCGCGAGACTGGCCGCAACGGCGACCACTGCAGTGACGGCAAAGAAGACGAGCGAGGGTTTATTGTGGAGCACATCGGCGCCGACAATTTTTTCCGTGATGAAATAAATGAAGACGCACAGGATGTGAATCATGATGGTGGTGCCCCAAAAGGCGGCACGCGGGGCGCGACCGGTAAAGGCAAACAGATTGGTACCGCGCCGGGCCGCCGGTTTGGCCTGAGGTTGGATTTCATCCTTGTCGCTGTGAATGTATTCATATTCCGCCTTGGAGAGACGCTTTGACTTGGCAGGCGTGTCGTAGAGCCAGAACCAGAAAATCAGCCAGATGAAGCCCACGGCACCGGTGATGATGAAGGCCATCTTCCAGCCTTTTTCCGCGCCGAAAAAAGTGAGACACCAAGGCACCAGCAGCGCGGCGATCATGGCGCCGAAATTGGAGCCACTGTTAAAGATGCCGGTGGCGAGGGCGCGCTCGCGTTTGGGGAACCATTCGGCCACGGTCTTGATGGAGGCGGGGAAATTGCCAGCTTCGCCAATGCCGAAGGCGCTGCGTACCATCACATGCATGGCCACGAGGCGGCCGACAAAAGCGTTGAGAATCCCGAACACCGACCAGACGATCAGGGACAGGGCCAGCCCCATTTTGGTGCCGATCTTGTCAATGACCCAGCCGGCGAGAATGGTCATGCCGGCATAGAAGCCCGTAAAAAAGGCCGTGAGGTGGGCGAAGTCTGTATTCGACCAGCCGAAGCCACCCTGCTCCGCCGGCGTACAGAAATATTCCTTCAAGTAACTGATCACCTGTCGGTCCATATAATTGACCGTGGTGGAGAAAAAAAGGAGGGCGCAGATGATCCACCGGTAATTGGAGCGCTCAGCGGCGGCAGGTGACGGGGTCCGGGAGTTCATTCCTGTCAGCATTAACCAAACAAATGAGGGGTTCAAGCGCAGAAATCGAACTTAAATCCAACTTTACAACCAAGCGGGCTTTCTGCCACGATAAGGGGGTTATGTTTAAGAAATTTCTGCCATTCGTCCCGGTGTTGCTGCTGGCGGGTTGCGCCACGGGCAATTTTACCCGCCTGACCCCAAACCTGCAGCCGCGTACCACGAACAATCTTTATTCGGTTGAAGTGTCCTTCAACTCACAGCAGCAGTCCCTGCGCTGGGACAGCATCCAGCCGTATGTGCTGGTGAACGGCAAGGTATATCCCATGCAACAGGTGCCGGTGGTGGACAACCGCTGGGAGGGCTATGTGCCGGTGCCCGCCGGCGAAAACGCGGTCAAGTACCGTTTCAAGTTTGATTACCTGTACAACAATTTCGGCACGGCCCCCAAGCCGGATAGCGCCGTGTCACCGATCTACACCCTCAAGGTGGTTGATTAATAAGCCGGTTCTTAAATCAAAACACGCGCGGGCAAATCAGTTGCCCGCGCGTTTTGTATTGTACAATTATACACCGCCGCCTCAATGTGGCAGGCGGCAAAGCAAAATCAGTTCAACCAGCACCACTGCCGCCAGCATGAACCAGATGAAGAGTTCCCGGCTGCGCAGGCTGCGTTGACTGGCGGCCGCGAGCCAGAATTGAAGTCTGACCGCGCCGAGGGCGATGATATCGCCATTGCGCAGGCAATAAC
>CAIJGS010000086.1 GCA_903820285.1 uncultured Verrucomicrobia subdivision 3 bacterium
AGGTTGCGTCCCCGCAGAGCCCTATCCTCCCCTGAAGCAACCAAGGAGAATACACATCAAAAAATCTCTGACAATGGATCCAAAGCATTATTCCGCTTTTGGTCGCACAAACCTGTCCGGTTTTGTTCGCACCACGACAGCGGCAACGGACAAAGGCGACCAACCGCGTGGCGCTACGTTCTTTTCACCGCATGGCCTCACCATCCAATTTCTTTCCTTTCCCCCGGCGCGCGGTTAGAGTTTTCCCGGCATGATTCAATACCTCGATTTGCTGCGACACGTGATGGAACACGGCAAGTTCAAGGCCGACCGCACCGGCACCGGCACGTACTCGCTCTTTGGCGCGCAGGTCCGGTTTCCGCTGGGCGACACCTTCCCGCTGCTCACCACCAAGAAGGTGCATACCAAGTCCATCATTTATGAACTGCTCTGGTTCCTGCGCGGCGATACCAACATCAAATGGCTCAACGACCACGGCGTGAGCATCTGGGATGAATGGGCCAACAAAGAAACCGGCGATCTGGGCCGCGTGTATGGTGCGCAATGGACCGACTGGCGCACGGCCGATGGCCGGAGCATCAACCAGATTGACGATGTCATCGCCCAGATCAAAAAGAACCCCGACAGCCGGCGCCTCATTGTCAGTGCCTGGAATCCCGGCGAAATCGGAACCATGGCGCTGCCGCCGTGCCATTCGCTATTCCAGTTTTATGTGAGCGAAGGTGAACTGAGCTGCCAGCTCTACCAGCGCAGCGCGGACATCTTTCTGGGCGTGCCCTTCAACATTGCCAGCTATGCGCTGCTGACCCTGATGGTTGCGCAGGTGTGCGGGTTGAAGCCGGGCGATTTCATCCATACCTTTGGCGATCTGCACCTCTACTCCAACCATTTGGAGCAGGCCAGGCTGCAACTTTCCCGCGCGCCACGTCCCCTGCCCCGGATGAAACTGAACCCGGCGGTAAAGGACATCCACGATTTCAAGTTCGAGGACTTTGAACTGGTCGGCTACGACCCGCATCCGGGCATCAAGGCACCGGTGGCGGTGTGACGGCTGGCCGGCGGAACGGGATTTACAGGCGGCGGTGGTGAATCTACTTTTAACGGTAAGGCATATGAAATCAACTTTGGGAAAAGCCCATGGCTGGGTCCGGGCACATTGGTTTGCGCTGGTCACCGGCACCATGATCCTTACGGTCGCGACTGGCGGTGGCGTGCTCGCCGCCAACCGCACCTGCCGGCAGCTTTCCACCGGACGAATTTTCGCTTCGGTCACCACCGTTCCCGCCAACGAGGTGGGGCTGGTTCTGGGCACATCCAAAGTCACCCGGCGCGGACAACCCAACCTGCATTTCAACCAGCGCATTGCCGCCGCTGCGACCCTCTACCAGGCTGGGAAGGTACAGCACCTGCTCGTGAGCGGTGATAATCATATTGCCAGCTACGACGAGCCTACGGATATGCGCAATGCCTTGATCGCCGCCGGCGTGCCGGCGAACGCGATCACCTGCGACTACGCCGGGTTCCGTACGCTGGATTCCGTGGTGCGGGCAAAGGAGATTTTCAACCTGCCCCGTTGTACGATCATTACCGAAGCGTACCATTGTCCGCGCGCCCTCTGGATCGCCCGGCAGCATGGGCTGGAAGCGGTGGCCTTTGCCGCGCCGGATGTGGGTTTGAAAAGCTGGTCGCTCCGGGCGGAAGTTCGTGAACAATTCGCCCGCACCTGGTGCGCGGTGGACCTGTACCTGCTGCACCGGCAGCCGAAGTTCCTGGGGCCGAAAGAGCCCATTCTGGTTTCCGTTAATACGCCATGAAATATTTCAAGGCCATCGTGGCGATGTCGCAGAACCGGGTGATTGGCGCCGGCAACAAGATTCCCTGGCACCTGCCCGAAGACTTCAAATGGTTCAAGAAAATGACCATGGGCAACGTGGTGGTGATGGGACGGAAAACGTTTGAATCCATTGGCAAGCCCCTGCCCAACCGCAAGAACATGGTGCTGACCCGGCATCCGCAACGGCTGATCAAAAGCCATCCGGAAATCTTTGGCGCGTATCACGAATGGCGCGGCGGGAAATATCTCAAGCGCGCCTATCAATTTCATTTCTCAAAGATGTCCGGCAAACAGCAGACGGACATTCTTATTTTCCGGTCGCTCGACAAACTGGATCCGGCGGAATTTCCCAATGACATCTTCATCTGCGGCGGCGCGGATATTTACGCCCAAACCCTGCCGCGCTGTTCGGATCTGTATCTGACCTTGGTGAAACGTGACATTGAAGGTGGCGATGCTTTTTTCCCGCCCTTTGAAGACAAGTTCGAGCTGGTCGAAGAAATCCGGGATGAACCGGAGTTCAAGATTCTGCATTACCGGCACCGGAACCTGAAAGATTCCGACGCGCCTGTGAAGACCGTCAAACCCAAGCCCGTGCAGGGTTCACTGCCCATTTGAGCCCCGCCGGACGGTGTCGACTCGCACCAATTCCCGGCGATAACAGGTAAGTTCAGGGGGGGGGGCGCGTCACTCCGTGCGCGCCGTCGTGGTGAACCAGCAAGCGTTGGTTGGCAGGCGGCGGCGCGCACAGAGTGACGCGCCCTACCCTGCATCAAACCATGCCACCGTTTAGTGCCAAGACGGGGCCTTACACCGCCAGCAACTGGCGGCAGGCGGCATCGAGCTTCTTGAGATTCGCTTTGCTCTTGGCTTCAATGTAGCAGCGGATGAGCGGTTCCGTACCGCTGGCGCGGAAGGCCACCCATTCGTGGTTCGGGAGCAAAAACTTGAAGCCGTCGGTGGTGATGAACTGTTCCACCTTGAACTTGCCAATGGCTGTGAGCCCGCTGCCCAGCTTGGCCAGCAACGCGTCCTTCTTCTCCGGGGAG
>CAIJGS010000087.1 GCA_903820285.1 uncultured Verrucomicrobia subdivision 3 bacterium
GCCGTCACGACCAGTGGCGGGGTATATCTCGCTTCCGAGCCGCTGGGCGGCAGCGGTGGCGGCAATGGTTATCCCCAAACCACCACCCTGATCGTGCAAAACAACGCTGTCTTGAATGCCGGCTCCCTGAGCATCGGCAATGGCACCCGCGTGCCGGGCGGTTGCTCGGTCACGGTGACCAACAGCGGCATGCTGAATGTCTCCGGAACGTTTAACATCTTGAATACCGCCGGCAGCACGGCGGGTAATCAATCCGTAAATCTGAACGGCGGAACCCTGGCTGCGGGCAACTTTATTGCCAGTGGGCTTGGTTCCGGTGCGCATGCCAATACCCTCAATTTCAACGGTGGGACCTTGGCGGCGAATGTGAGCGACAATGGCGCGTATCCGTTTTTCTTGCCGGTAATCGGGGACTTGACAGCCAATGTGATTGCTGGCGGCTTGCATTTTAATCCTAATGGAAACTTTGCTACCATTGCGCAAACTTTGGTTCATGGCGGCGGTACTCCGGACGGCGGCCTGACTCTGGCTGGCGCCGGTACGTTGTCCCTGACGGGGGCCAATACTTACAACGGCATCACGACCGTCAGCAATTCCATCTTGAGTGTCAACAATACGACTGGCAGCGCCACGGGGACCAATTTGGTCAATCTGCTGACCGGCGGATTCTTGGGCGGCAACGGAATCATCAGAGGTAATTTAGTCGTCAACAATGGTGGCCACACGTTGCCCGGCTTAACCAATGGCAACGCCCTCGGCGTGATCACCACCGTCAGCAACTTGACTTACAACGCCGGCGGTGAGGCGGATTTCAATTTGGGCAGCAGCTACTATAGTGGGAACGATCAGGTGGTCGTGACCGGGGCCTTGGCCGGTAACGGCATAAAAGTGGGAATCTATTTGACTGACTCAATCGCCACCAACCTGGATGCGACGGGTGACTATGTGCTCTTCCAAATTAGCGGCACCTACACCAGCGGTTTCAATTCCACCCCGGTATGGCTTGGCGCGACGCCCACCAATGCGGCTTTGTTCTCCATCATCTATTACAATAACAATGTCATCCTTCGCCATTCGTCCATCAACGTTGCGTTGGCGACCGCCACGCCCAACCCCGTGGCCCACGGCCAGTCGGTGACGTTCACCGTCAATGCCACGGCGGGCAGTTCCACGATTGATCCTGGCACGGGTATTTATCTGGATACGAGTTCGCTGGGCGGACCGGCGCCGCTTTACCTGGTGCAATCCAACGGCAGCAGCATCTATACCAACAGTGTCATCGTTGCTCCCAGCACGATTGCGGGCAGTCAAAACCTGAACTTCACGATCTCTGACAGCAATGGCGACAACAGCAGCGTTGGCATTCCGTTGACGGTCATCGGAACTTCCGAAGTGTGGGATGGGCTCGGTAGCGACTTCAACTGGTCCACCGGCGCGAACTGGGTTAGCGGATATGCACCGGGTCCGGGTGATTCGGTGACCTTTGCCGGGAACACCCAGTTGACGCCAAATCTCGAAAGCAGTTACAGCGTAAGCTCACTGGTGTTTAGCAATAACGCGGGAAGTTTCAGCATCGGATCTTCCGGCAACAGTTTGACCATCACGGCCAACGGCGTGGTCAACAATTCTGCGAACGCACAAGATTTGAACGTGCCGGTCTATCTGACGTCGGCGGCGCAAACTTTGAATGCCGCGGCGGGAGATTTGACGCTGGATCAGACCGTGGACAATGGTGGCAACTTGCTGACTGTCGCGGATGGCGGGCACAGCACCACGCTCACTGGCAGCATCTCCGGCAATGGTGGGTTGACCAAGACCGGCAATGGCAATTTGACGCTCGGCGGCGCGAACAGTTATTCCGGTCCGACGACGGTCAGCGCGGGCACCGTGACGGTAAACAGTTCTGGCTCGATCAGCACCACCACCAGCCAGCTAATCGTTGGCAATCTGGCGAGTAATGCGGTTTTGAATATTGCCGGCGGTTCGGTGAGCGCCAACGAGGCGATCAACCCCGCTGTGGCCATCGGCACCGTAACCAATGCCAGCGGTTTCTTGTTCATGAGTTCCGGCAGCCTTGATTGCGGCGCGGGTGAATTTCACATCGGTCAGGCGGCGGGAGCTTACGGTGCCTTTGACTTGAGCGGCGGCACCGTCACCATCGGGGATGTAACTGCCGGCGATGCCTACTTTGTGGTGGGTGGTGCCTATGGAAACAGTGCTTCCGCAGGCGTGTTTAACATGAGCGGAGGATCATTCAACGACAATGCTCAAGAGTTTTCCATCGCCAACATCGCTGGCTCCATCGGGGTGGCGAATTTGAGCGGCGGCACCTTAACCGATAGCAAAGGCATCCATGTGGGCGACCGTGGTACTGCCATATTGAATGTGTCCGGTTCGGCCATGGTCAATCTGAGCGGTGGCCCGCTTCAATTTGGCCTTGGCGGCAATACCACGGTTGGCACAGCCAACCTGTTGGGCGGCACGGTCACGGCGAACAATGTTGCCCCCGCCGGTACCAGCACATCTCGGTTGAATTTCAACGGTGGTACGCTGCAAGCAGCCGCAAACAATGCGACGTTCATAACCGGCTTGACCGCCGCCACCATCTACCCGGGCGGGGCGATCATTGATGACGGTGGCTTTACGATTGCCACCGCGCAACCGCTGCTTGCTCCCGCGGGCAATGGTGTCGGTTCCATCCCGGTGGTTACCAACGGCGCGGGCTACTTGGATACGCCGATAGTAACCATTACTGGCGGCGGTGGCGTGGGGGCTACGGCGGTGGCGAAAATCTCGGCCAGTGGCACCGTCACCAACATCACGATCACCAGCCCGGGCACCGGCTACACCTCGGCTCCGACCGTGACGCTCTTTGGCGGCGGTTACAGCAGTCCCGCCACGCTGGGCACCGCAACCCTGTCGGCGAACGTGGGTGGTGGCCTGACCAAACAAAACATCGGCACGCTCACCCTATCCGGCGCGAACACCTATACGGGCAACACAACCGTCAATGGTGGCACGCTGGAAATCGCTCAGGCAACTCTGTCAACCAACTCTAGCGTAACGGTGACCAATGGAGCCGTCTTGCAGTTGGATTTTGCCGGGATTAACGTGGTAGCTGGATTGGTGA
>CAIJGS010000088.1 GCA_903820285.1 uncultured Verrucomicrobia subdivision 3 bacterium
ACAGCCGCCTGCTCGAACGCAGCGCGCGCGTCGGTGAAAAATACGGCAACGGTTCGCTGACGGCATTGCCGATCATCGAAACCCAGGCCGGTGACGTTTCCGCGTACATCCCGACCAACGTGATTTCCATCACGGACGGTCAGATTTATCTGGAAACCGACCTGTTCTATCAAGGCGTTCGTCCCGCGATTTCCGTCGGTCTGTCCGTCTCCCGCGTCGGTTCCGCCGCGCAGATCAAGGCCATGAAGCAGGTTGCCGGCCGTATCAAGGGCGATCTCGCCCAGTTCCGCGAACTGGCCGCCTTCGCCCAGTTCGGTTCCGATCTCGATGCCAAGACCCAGGCGCTCCTCGAACGCGGCAAGCGCATTGTGGAACTGTTCAAGCAGAACCAGTACAATCCGCAGCCCGTCGAAGTCCAGGTGCTGACCCTCTGGTCTGCCCAGAATAATTTCCTCGACGACGTGCCCGTGGAAAAGGTCAAGGATTTCCAGGGCCGCCTCACGGATTTCTTCCAGACCCGCAAGGCGGAATTGCTCGCCAAAATCCGCGCCGAGAAGGCCATCAGCGACGCCCTCGCGGCGGAACTGAAGGCCGGTGTCACGGAATTCAAGCAGACCTACCGCTAAGATTTCATGCCCAGCACGCGCGACATACGCCGGCGAATTAAGTCGGTCAAGAACACCGCCCAGATCACCAAGGCCATGCAAATGGTGGCCGCGGCCAAGATGCGCAAGGCGCAGTCGGCTGCCGTGGTCGGCCGTCCCTACGCGCAGTTGTTGAATGAAATCATGGCCGAGGCGGCAACCCGCACGGTTGGTTTTGATCATCCGCTGCTCACGGCCCGCCCGGTCGCCAAACGCGCCGTCATCGTCGTCGGCACCGACCGCGGCCTGTGCGGCGGTCTGAACAGCAACCTGTTCCGCGAAGCCGCCAAGCTGGACAAGGACACCACCATCTTCATTACTGCCGGCCGCAAGGCCGCGCAGTTTGTAGCCCGCACCAGGCGGAACCTCGCCGCCGAGTTCACCTATAAGGATACGCCGCAGTTTGCGGAAGCCCGCGCCATCTCCAAATTCGTGCAGGACCTGTTCCTGAAGGGCGAAGTGGATGCCGTGGACATCCTGTATCCCAAGTTCGTCAATACGCTCGTGCAGCAGCCGTCGCTCACCCCGTTCCTGCCCATCGGCAAGCTGGCCGTGACCACCGGTACGAATGCTCCCGCGCAGGAATTGCCCGCCGCGAGCAGCACCGATGTGTTCGACTTCGAGCCCGACGAAGAAACCGTGCTCGGCGAACTCCTCCCGCACAGCCTGAATTTCAAGATGCACCAGATTCTGCTGGAAACCAAGGCGAGCGAACAGAGCGCCCGCATGGTGGCCATGAAGAATGCCACCGACAACGCCAAGCAGATCATCAAGGACCTGACGCTCGAATACAACAAACTGCGCCAGGCAAACATCACGAAGGAACTTTTGGAAATCACCACCGCTCAAATGGCGGTCGGTTGAAATATTGAATCACAAAATTTAAGCACATGAGCAAAGGCAAAATCGTTCAAATTATCGGCCCCGTCGTGGACGTCGAGTTCACCGGCCAGCTTCCCGCGATTTACAACGCGCTGACGGTCAATTATGACCACCCCGACCAGGGTGCCACCAAGCTGACTCTCGAAGTGCAGCAGCACCTCGGCGACAACTGGGTGCGTGCTGTCGCCATGAGCACCACCGAAGGGCTCAAGCGCGGATATGAAGTCACCGATACCGGTGCCGCCATCTCCATGCCCGTCGGCGAAGCCGTCATGGGCCGCGTGTTCAACGTCACCGGCGACGCCGTGGACGAGCAGGGCCCCGTCAAGGCCGACAAATATTATCCCATTCACCGCCCGGCCCCCGCGCTCGTGGACCAGTCCACCAGCCCCCAGATTCTGACCACCGGCATCAAGGTCATCGACCTCATTTGTCCCTTCCTTAAGGGTGGCAAGGTCGGCGCATTCGGCGGCGCCGGCGTCGGCAAGACGGTCGTCATCATGGAGCTCATCAACAACATCGCCAAGCTCCACGGCGGTATCTCCATGTTCGCCGGTGTCGGTGAACGTACCCGCGAAGGCAACGATCTTTACAACGAAATGATCGAAGCCGGCGTCATCAAGGTGAAGAAGGATGCCAAGGGCCATCCCGAGCATGGCGAAAACGGCCTGCCGATCATCGTCGAAGGCTCCAAAATCGGTCTGGTCTATGGCCAGATGAACGAACCCCCCGGTGCCCGTCTCCGCGTCGCGCTCTCCGCCCTCGCGGTGACCGAGTACTTCCGCGACGAAAAGAACCAGGACGTGCTCCTGTTCGTCGACAACATTTTCCGTTTCTCGCAGGCCGGTTCCGAAGTGTCCGCCTTGCTCGGCCGTACTCCCAGCGCCGTCGGTTACCAGCCGACCCTCGCCGCGGAAATGGGCGACCTCCAGGAACGTATTACTTCCACCAAGAAAGGTTCCATCACCTCCTTCCAGGCTGTGTATGTGCCTGCGGACGACTTGACCGACCCCGCGCCCGCCACCACCTTCGCGCATTTGGATGCGACCATCGTGCTCGAACGTTCCATCGCCGAACTCGGCATCTTCCCCGCCGTGGATCCGCTGTCATCGAACTCCCGCGCCCTCGCGCCGGAAATCGTCGGCAAGGAACACTATGAAGTTGCCCGTGGCGTCCAGAAAGTGCTCCAGCGCTATAAGGACCTCCAGGACATCATCGCGATTCTGGGCATGGACGAACTGTCCCCCGACGACAAGCTCACCGTCTACCGCGCGCGCAAAATTCAGCGTTTCCTCAGCCAGCCGTTCACCGTTGCCCAGATCTTCACCGGTCGCGAAGGCAAGCAGGTGCCCGTGGCCGAAACCGTCCGCGCATTCAAGGAAATTCTCGAAGGCAAACACGACGACGTGCCCGAACAGAATTTCTACATGAAGGGTGGCATCGACGAAATTAAGGAATAATTCCCGCAGCTCTGCCGTTTCCCGCCGGTCGGCCTCCCTGGTCGCCGGCCTGAAACCAGGGGCGAAAGAAATTAACATGGCTGCGACTCTCAAACTCGAAATTGTCACGCCGGACGCCAAGGCGTTCTCCGATGACGTGGAAATGGTGACCCTCACCGGCATTGACGGTGAAATGGGCATCTATCCGCAGCACATGCCGGTCATGACCCAGCTCGTCGCGGGCGAAGTCATCGCCCGCAAAGGCAACGCCAACATCATTCTCGCGGTCGGTGACGGCTTCGTTCAGATCACTGGCGAACGCGTCGCCATCCTCACCGACATGGCCGTCAAGGCCGATGAAATTGATGAAGCCGCGGCCGAACAGGCCCTCCAAAAGGCCCAGGCCCGCCTCGGTCAGAAACTGAGCGACGAAGAAGCTGCCACCGTCCAGGCCGCCGTTGTCCACGCTACCACCCAGCTCAAGGTCAAGCGGCTGATCAAGAAGTAAACATTCTGATTTTTCATCACGGCGCGAAGATTTTTCTTCGCGCCGTTTTTATTTTCATTGGAGCCGGATCATGCTTTCAGCCCTGGTTCACGATGTTCACTGCTACTCGCATCCGTTCTGGGTGGGACAGTCTTTGGTTTGCCGGATCCGCTGAAGCGAATGAACCGAACCGTTTTCATTCAATAAAACCAGCTGCCGCTCCGTTGCCTCCAGAATCTGGTAATGCGCCACATGCCCGACTTGCACGGTATTGGTGAAATGACTGCCGCTCGCATTGGTGTAACCGACAAAGACCCCGCTGATGTTGGTAATGGTGGAAATCAAACACTTGTTGGTCACCACCCAGTAGCCCTCATAAAGCGTTGCATTGGTCTGGGCGCCTTCATCCAGCTTCCGCCAGCATGTCTGGAAACTGCCATCCGCCCCCAGGGTGGGGGAGATCGACAGTTGTCCGCCCAATTTGATTTGCCAGCTGCCAACCATTTGCTGGCGCAAAATCGCATCCTGACCTTGGCACAACGTGTGCAACCAAACCAATCCAAGCCACAGAATCGAATAAAACCGGCATTTCATAAATATGGTGATAACCGCGCTACCAGACCGGTAAAACGCCTTGCCTAGCCATCGAGAATCAAAGGCAGGCGGTTGAACCGACACTCAATCGCATAAAACGCTCCGGAGGGCAACCCGGATATTGCATTATATTCACCATATCGCCTCCAAAATGCGGTTGTTAAGCCTCTTGATTCGTGTCTCTTGGTGTCCATCCGTGGTTGAAAAATCTTTAAAACTGGCCTCCGCCATAATGCGTCTTTATCGTTAAAACATTGGCTTTTTCCCGGATTGGGGAAATTTTCCCACGACTTTTTCGCCCGACCCCATTTTAACCC
>CAIJGS010000089.1 GCA_903820285.1 uncultured Verrucomicrobia subdivision 3 bacterium
TAAGCGTTACGGGAGGGACTCCGCTTTATTATCAATGGTATTTTAATGGCACTAATCTGGTTGATGGGGGCGGCATAGCAGGATCCACAACGGGCGTATTAACGGTTGCAAACGTCTCTTCAACCAATGTTGGTGTCTATACCGTCATCGTAAGCAATGTAGCTCAAAGCGTTACCAGCGAAAGTGCGACGCTTTCGCTCGCGGCTTCCCCGCCTGTGATTGTGGTGCAACCAGTTGATTTCGTTTCTGTCGCAGGGAGGACTCCACAATTTTCGGTTTTTGCCATTGGCAGCAAACCATTCTCTTACCAATGGAGCTGGAACGGCACGAATATTTATGGTGCAACGAATTCTGTTTTATCATTGACGAATGTGCAAGTGGCCAGTTCTGGTATCTATTATGTGACGGTGACGAATATTTATGGTGAAGCTGTTAGTTCCAATGCCACATTGAGCGTTTATGATTTGCCGGTAATCACGTCAATCAGCCCTCAAACAGCGGTGCCAGGTGAGGTGGTCACTATCAGCGGATTGGGTTTTTCGTCAGTGGCCGCCAGTAATATTGTTCATTTTGGAGCGGTGCAGGGGGTGGTGACAAGTGCGAGTGGGACGAACCTGGCGGTGCTGGTTCCGATCGGGGCGACGCATGCGCCGGTTACGGAGACGGTGAATGGTTTGGTGGCATATTCCAGCGTATATTTTGAGCCAACATTCTACGGAGATGGTTCCAGCATTAGCTCAACCAGTTTTGGGGTGCAACAAACCATAACGACTTCCGGTGCGCCGATAGCCAGTGCGGTTGGCGATTTGAACGGTGACGGAAAGCCGGATTTTGTCATTGCCGCTTCAGCTGGTCATGTGGGGGTGTTTCAGAATATTGGTGGCGTTGGCATGCTGGGGCCGGGTTCATTTGCCGCTGAAGTTGATTTGCCTTTGCCGTCCGGTGGTAGCGGAGTATTCAACGGGGTGACGCTGGCGGATGTGGACGGGGATGGAAAGCTGGACATATTGGTTTGTGATATGAATCAAGGCTGGGTGGTTATCTACCGGAACATTTCGACGGGAGGAACCTTGACGGCGGATTCATTTGCGACCCCGGTCGTGTTGAGCACGGGGGCGGATCCGCGGCATGTGCGGGTGGCAGATCTGGATGGTGACGGGCGGCCGGATGTGATCTGCGCCAATAGCGGGAGCAGTACCATATCCATATTTCGGAACATTGGTGTGGCGGGGACTTTGACGGCTGGTTCGTTTGCTCCCCGTGTGGATTTGGCTTGTGTGAACCAGAGTCAGGATGTGGCCGTGGCGGATTTCGACGGGGACGGGAAGCCAGATTTGGCCGTGGTGAATTTTGGGGCGACGGAACTGTCCGTTTTTCAGAACGTTGGCACCATTGGGTTGATTGGCACCAATTCGTTTGGGACGCGGGTGGATTTGCCTGCATTGGCGCAAAGTCAAACTATTATGCATTGGTGTCAGGTTTGCTGGGTCAAAGTTTGGCGTAGAGGGAGCGTAGTTGGTGCAGGGCTTGCGGTAGGGAGGTGGCTTGATGCCAGTGGGCGCGCAACCAGCGGATGAGCTTGAACGTCGCCTGCGTGAAGCGCTGGAGGATGCGATAGACCAGCGGAAGTGTCTGCCCGGTTTTAGCCAGGTCGCTTTGCTGTTGGTCCAGGCGTTTTTGCCGGCGCTGGATTTCGGCGGTGTTCTCCACGCCTTGTTGCTGCTGCCAATCTTGCAACAGCAACAGGAGGTTGTGGACGATGGCCACAAAGTGGGCCTGCATCGTCTTGGCCGTGGCGGTGGTGGCCCAGGATTTTTTCTCCTGCAACTTGGTCTTGGTTTCGTCATAGACCTTCTCGATCTCCCAGCGCGTTTTATAGAGCAACGCCAGCAGCCCCGGTTCGAGCGTCATTTCGGAGGTGAGGTAAACATAGACCGCGCCATCGCGGGGATCGCAAAAGGTGATTTCACGCAGCCGCAGCCCGCGCCGGTCGGAGACCAGGCAGTCGCTGGTGACGCCTTGGTTGATCGGCTGGGTGAAATCAACGGCCTGCTCCCGTTCGACCGCCAGGCACATGCCGGTTTTGCACAGGGACAGGAAGTAAATCCCGGAGGCCTTGCGCGCCTGCCAGAAGGCCAGATCCACGCCGGCCTTGTCCCATACCCACAGCACCTTGCGGCCTTTGCCCGCGCCCTGGCGCAGCGTCGCCACGCTCTGCCGCTTGAGCGCCCGGACATCGTGCTCTTTCTTGCGGCCGACCTGATCGGCCAGCGCCAGCGGAAAGAGGCTCTGACTTTTGAGATTGAGCGCAAAGAAGTGGCCCGTCGCCCAGTAAGTTTCCGCCACGGCCGCATCGTGCGTCGCATGTTCCAGGTAATGGCCGTCCCCGGCATACAGGTCAAATGGCGCCAACGCGGCAAACGCGTCCAGCGGCGAGGGGCGACGGGCATCCACCTGCCGCCGCAGCAACGCGGAACATTCCGCCACCATCCCCAGCCGCCGCGCGCTCGCCAGCGTTTCAAAGTAAGGCCCGACTTGGAGTTCGCGCGCCCAAAATGGCTGGAAGGTCTGGAGAAAATCCCGGCCGCTGCGCACGTTGGCCAGCACCCGGTCCACCCCCTTGGTCAACCAGTCCCAATCCGATTCGGCGGGACAGTTCCGCCGCGTGGTGGCCTGGGCATAGACTTGGTGCAAGGGGGCGAGAAATTGGTTCCGCACTTCCGAGGAAGTGCCCGGTAAAGAGGGGGGCGGGATGACCATTAAAATAATTTTTTGCCCCACCATGGCCGGAGCAAGCTTATTCGTCATTAATCGCACGGCCAGGCCATCTTCCGACTCAAAGAGTCTTCCGCGAACCCCAGACTTCCCGGCTTCACCATGGTCGCCCACGCCACGCCAAACACCCAAGACAACTGAGCTTTGTCTTTCATTCCATGACACCAATGGACTTTTATTTGGTTTGTTTACCCGATGCTCGTGTTTGCGCAGCAATATTAACCACATTTCAGCAGTTTTGTCAATGTTACATATTGTGGGCCAAATATTAACGGATTGATTGGTGGCTGGCTGCTGCCGGCGGACAAAACACAGGTCCAACCGCCAGTGACTTCTACCTGTCAGACTCCATCGCAGTTCAAGATGTTACAGTAAAATGATTTCCGCCGGTCCGGCAGAGAACCTTTTTGACAGTTGGCCGCTACCGCGTAAAATCCCCGTCGAATTTCATTATGCCCACATATTATCTGGCTTGCGACCTCGGCGCTGACAGCGGCCGGGTCATTCTTGGTACGCTTGACGGCGGAAAAGTATCGTTGGAAGAACTCCATCGGTTTCCCACCGGCGCGACCAAGGTGGCCGGGGCGCTGCATTGGGAGTTTGACCGGATCATCAACGAATTCAAGACCGGACTGAAAAAGGCCGGTGCCCGCCAGCTGCCGATTGCCAGCGTCAGTACTGACTCCTGGGGGGTGGACTATGTGGTATACGATGAGCGCGGGCTGCCGGTGTCGCCGGTGTGGTGCTATCGCGATTCCCGCACGGCCCAGGGCGTGGAAATGGTCAAGGAAAAGGTGGAATGGCCCACCATCTATTCCCTGACGGGCATCCAGTTCATGGCGTTGAACACCATTTACCAGATCGTTACCGAACCGGCTGACCGGTTGGCCAAGGCCAAGCACCTGCTCCTCATTGGCGATGCCTTCAATTTTTATTGTTCCGGCGTGGCGCGGAACGAGGTGTCCCTCGCCAGCACCACCCAGCTTTATAACCCCGTTTACAAACGCTGGTCGCGCCGCCTTTTTACCGCCTTGGGATTGCGTCTGGACCTGTTCGCGCCCGTGTGCGACAGCGGTACCCGGCTCGGACCGCTTAAGAAGAATCTCGCCACGGAAACCGGCCTGCCGCAGATCGAGGTGATTGCCAGTTGTTCACACGACACCGGGGCCGCCGTGGCCGCCGTGCCCGCAACCGATGGCAATTGGGCTTATCTGAGCTCCGGTACGTGGTCCCTCATGGGCGTCGAACTGCCGGAGCCCATCATCAGCGATGAAGGTCGCAACCTGGGATTTACGAACGAGGTGGGCTTTGGCAACACCATCCGCCTGTTGAAAAACATTATTGGCCTCTGGCTCATTCAGGAGTCGCGCCGGCACTGGGTCAAGACCGGCAAGAAAATTGATTTTGCAGAAATGGAGCGTCAGGCCATCGCGTCCCCGGCGTTTGTTTCGCTCATCAATCCGGATGATCCGCGCTTCCTGAGTCCTGATGACATGCCGGTGAAGATTGCCGATTTTTGCCGCGAAACCGGCCAGCCGGTTCCCGCCACCATCGGGGCTACCGTGCGCTGCATTTACGAAAGCCTCGCGCTGTTCTATCGCGTGACCTTGAAGAAGCTGGAGCGGCTGACGGGTCGCAAAATCGAGCGCCTGCATATCGTCGGCGGCGGCAGCAAGGACGCCACGCTGGACCAGTTCACCGCCAATGCGCTGAAAATTCCGGTGCTCGCCGGGCCAACGGAATGCGCCGCCCTGGGCAACATCCTGGTGCAGGCCATCGCGCTGGGCCACGTGGAATCCCACGCGGCCGCCCGCGAAGTGGTCCGCAATTCGTTTGAACTGATAACGTACCTGCCGCAGGAATCCGCGCAATGGGATGCGGCGGCGGCGCGTTTCGAGAAGCTTTTGAACTGATTTTTCATGGATACCACCATTCCCGGATTCCGCTCGGTGCCCCGCACCGGCGTCATCTACGTTACCCACGAGGCCACCCGCCACGGATTTGTTTACGGCCATCCCGAATGGGCCAACCTTGGCCAGGGTTCGCCCGAAACCGGTCTCATTCCCGGCGCGCCGGCGCGGATTGAAGCCGTGACCATTGCCCCGGCCGCGCAGCAATACGGCACCGTGGGCGGCGTCAAAAACCTCCGGCAATCGGTCGCTGATTTTTACAACGCCATCTATCGGCGAGGCAAAAAATCGCAGTACACGGCCGACAATGTCAGCATTGCCGGCGGTGGTCGCCTCGCGCTTACCCGGCTGGCCAGCGCGCTGGGCAACATCAACATGGGGCACTTTATCCCGGATTATACCGCGTATGAAGAATTGCTCAGTGTCTTCAAGGCGTTCACGCCCATTCCCATTTTGTTGCGCCGCGAACATGGATATAAAATTTCACCCGCCGACCTGAAGGAGGAAATCCTCGGCCGCGGGCTGAGCGCATTGCTGGTCAGCAATCCGGCGAATCCCACCGGTCAGTTGATCGAAGGCAAAGAACTCTCCGCCTGGTGCGATCTCGCGCGCGAATGCCAGTGCTCAATGATCTTTGACGAATTTTATTCGCATTACATCTACGCCGGCACCAGCGCTAAAAAGGCGAAGATGATTTCCGCCGCCCAATATGTGGATGACGTAGACAAGGATCCCGTGGTGATCGTAGACGGTCTCACCAAGAACTGGCGCTACCCCGGCTGGCGCATCAGCTGGACGCTCGGCCCCAAGGCGGTGATCGAGGCCATTGCCAGCGCCGGTTCCTTCCTGGACGGCGGGGCCAATCATCCGTTCCAAAACGCCGCGCTGCCGCTGCTGGACCCCAAAAATGCCGAGGCGGAAACGCTGGCAATTCAGAAGCACTTCGGGCAGAAGCGGGAAATGGTGCTTGCGCGCCTGAAGAAAATGAATATCGTCGCGGACGCTCCGCCGGTGGGGGCGTTTTATGTCTGGGCCAACCTCTCCAAGCTCCCGGCGCCATTGAATGATGGCATGAACTTTTTTCGCGAATGCCTCAAGGAAAAGACCATTGTGGTGCCCGGCGCATTTTTCGACGTGAATCCCGGCCATCGGCGCACCACCGCGCGCTATAAAAATTACTGCCGCATCAGTTACGGGCCTGAACCCGAGAAGCTGGAGATCGGCCTGGCGGCCATCGCGCGGGTGATCGCGAAGTTCAAAAAATGAGGGTTTGCGGTTTGCATGGACATCCGGGCGGATTTTTGGTTGATTAGTTGCCATTGTGTTTGTCCGGTATTTGATTTAAATAAATTTAACAGCCATGACCAAACTGACCTTGCCCTTTACCGAGGAAAAAATCCGTTCGCTGAACGTCGGCGACGAGGTTTTGATTTCCGGTGTCGTCTACACCGGCCGTGATGCGGTGCATAAGTATTTGCACGAAGGCGGCGAACTGCCGCCCGGCGTTAGTTTTCGCGACGGCATCATTTATCATTGCGGACCCGTGATGATGAAGCAGCCCGATGGCAGCTATATCTGCACGGCTGCCGGCCCTACGACCTCCATCCGTGAAGAGCCGTACCAATGGCAGGTCATCCGCGATTTCGGTTTGCGCGGGGTCATTGGCAAAGGCGGCATGGGGCCCAAGACACAGGCAGCTTGCAAGGAATACGGCTGTGCCTATTTGCACGCTATCGGCGGTGCCGCCCAGGTGCTGGCCGAGTGCGTGAAAAAAGTCCGGAACGTCTATTTCCTGGAAAAATTTGGATCTCCGGAAGCCATCTGGGAGCTGGATGTGGTGGATTTCCCCGCCGTGGTCACGATTGATGCCCATGGCAATTCCCTGCACGAAACCGTCTGGAACAGCAGCAAAGCCGAGCTCGCCAAGCGACTTTGAGAGGCCGTGCCAATATTACGTCTTTACGTAATCGTGTGAACATTGGCTTGTCTCCGGCTGCCCGTCCGGCAAAAATGGGGTGTGCACATTCCGGATGGATTTCTTGATGCGAAGACGGCGGGCGTGACCGCCGGCCTTTCGGCTGTCGGAGTTGCCTTGGCGTTGCGCCGGGTGAAGCACGATCTTCCGCCCCGCAAAATTCCACTGCTCGGGCTGGCGGCGGCTTTTCTCTTTGCCGCCCAGATGGTGAATTTTCCGGTGGCGGGCGGCACCTCCGGTCATCTGGTGGGCGGCGTGCTCGCGGCGGCGTTGCTCGGCCCCAGTGCGGCGGTGGTGGTGGTGACAACGGTATTGATCGTGCAATGTTTTCTTTTCTCGGATGGCGGGGTGCTGGCCCTGGGAGCCAATATTTTCAACATGGCCATCCTCAATTCCTTTGGTGGTTACGCAGTTTACCGTCTGGTGTGCCGCTGCCTGCCAGGCGAACGCGGCCGGCTCACAGCCATGGCTTTTGCCGGGTGGTGTGCGGCGGTGCTGGCCTCTATTGCCTGCGCGGGCGAGTTGGCGTGGTCCGGTACGGTCGGCTGGTCCGTGGGTTTTCCCGCCATGGCTACGGTCCATATGCTCATCGGCATTGGTGAAGGCATTATCAGCGCGCTGGTCTTGCTCGCGGTACGCCAGACACGGCCGGATTTGATTTCAGAAAATGCCTCTGCCGCCACCACGGCCCGCAAAGGTGAATGGTTTGGCTACGGTTTGCTGCTGGTGCTGGGTATCGCCATTTTCATCGCTCCGTTTGCCTGTCCCTGGCCGGATGGTCTGGATGCGGTTGCGGCCAAATTCGGTTTTGAACACAAGGCGTTGGCCGGGCTACCCGCCGCGCCGGCCGCCGGCTACCAGATTCCCGGCATCCATTGGGCGGTGGGAGCAACTGCCATGGCGGGTGCCATCGGCACGCTGGTGGTTTTTGGACTGGCGCTATTACTGGGCAAAATTCTCGTGCGCAAAAAATCTTTGGACGCATGAATTTCAACCTGCTCACGCACCAGCATCGCCACACGGGCAGTGTGATTCACCATCTGCCCGCCGGGCTTAAACTTGGGGTAGCCCTGATTCTGATTGTGGGCAATGTCTGCTTTCCCCTGGCCTGGCAGGCGTGGTTTTTGGGTGTGGCCATCCTTCTGATCCTCGTGGCAGCGCTAAGCCGGATATCGCCGTGGTTTTTGTTGAAACGGATTCTGGCGCTGTCGCCGCTGGTTTTGGGCGTGGCGGCGGTTAATGCGTTTCAAACAACGGGGCAGGGGCACTGGCTGGGCGTGGCGGAACGCAGCCTGCTCTGTCTGCTCACGGTCACCCTGGTATCCAACACCACGCCATTCAGCGGCATTTTGCGGGTGTTGCAAAGCGTGCGGGTGCCAAATTTGCTCATCACCACCATCGCCCTCATGCACCGTTATTTATTCGTGCTGGCGGAGGAGGCGGGGCGCATGCATCGCGCACGCGCCAGCCGCACGTTCAGCCACACTCGCCGGTTTCAGTGGCATACACTTTCTTCCGTGGTCAGTCAGCTTTTCATCCGTGCCTCGGAACGCGCCGAGCGTGTTTACGATGCCATGTGCGCCCGGGGGTGGAAATGAACGCCATCGAAATCCACCAGCTCAAGTACCGGTATCACGATGGCACCGAAGCCCTGCGCGGCCTCAGTTTTACCATCGCGCCCGGCGAATGCGTGGCCTTGCTCGGTCCCAACGGCTCCGGCAAATCCACCTTGCTTCAGCACTTGAACGGCATCCTGCCGGAGAAACTTTCGGACGATGGCGCGGTTCGCATTGCCGGTGAAGCCATCACTTCGCCAAACCTCGCAGCCATCCGCCGTCAGGTGGGCCTCGTCTTTCAGGATCCGGATGACCAGTTATTTTGTCCGACGGTCGAGGAAGATGTGGCCTTTGGCCCGCAACAGCTCGGCTTAAGCGCCGCTCAGGTGGCTACGCGTGTTCAAACTGCTCTGGCTCAGGTTGGGCTTACCGGCTTTGAACACCGCTCCACGCATCATCTGAGCCATGGCGAAAAGCGCCGGGTCTGTCTCGCCGGGGTGCTGGCCTGCGAACCCGCCGTGTTGGTGCTGGATGAACCCACCAGTGATCTCGATCCCCGTGGCCGGCGCGAATTCAAGGCGGTGTTGCGCCGCTTGCCGGCCACCAAGCTCATCGCCACGCACGATCTCGAACTGGCGGTGGAGCTCTGTCCTCGCGCCATTATTCTCGATCAGGGCCGGCTCATTGCCGATGGCCGCACCGTGGAATTGCTGGCTGATGAAGCCCTGATGCTTGCCCACGGACTCGAGCGTCCGCACATTTTGGATCACCTCCACCCGCACGATCATCATTCCTGAAGCTATGAAAACCTCGCTGGCCGAACGTTTCAGTGTTTCCATTCCGCCCAAACTGCTGGGGCAATTCGACCAGTTGGTGCGTGAGAAAGGGTACAAAAATCGCTCGCTCGCCATCGCCGATCTGATGCGCGCCGGATTGGTGGAGCATCACCAGCAAATGGGGAGCGAAGAAATCGCCGGCACCATCACCCTGGTGTACGACCATCATAAACAGCACGTCCAGGCCGCCCTGACGGACATCCAGCACGATTATCACGACGCCATTGTATCCACCCTGCACGTGCATCTGGATCACCACAACTGTCTCGAAGTGCTGGTCGTCCGCGGGAAAGCCGCGCAGATCAAAAAGATCGCGGATGAACTGCTGACCGCCAAGGGCGTCAAACATGGCAAGCTCACCGTGACGACCACCGGCCGGGAAATGCCGGTCTGATTTTAGTGCTGACCGCCGAAGGAGAGAAGGCCGTTCCCGCCATGGTTCTCATTGAACATCGTGCGACTGCGGATTAGAATTTCCCTTCTGTGATTATTCGTAATAAAGCCATTGTTTTGCTCATCGCCTTGGCGGTCAGCGCAGTGGTGTGGTGGGGCTGCAAGCCGTACGAAGCGATGGTGAAAACGGAGGCTTCCGCCTATGCCGGGTCGGCGAGCTGCCGGGAGTGTCATGCGGAGGCGTATGACCGGTGGAGCAAGTCGAATCATGGTCTGGCGGAGCGGCCGGTGGAGGCGGGGCGCGATCGGGCGGCGTTTGCGCCGGCGCGGACTTTTCAGCACGGCTCGCAAACCACGGCGGTGTCGCTCACCAACGGAAATTTTTTCATTACAAGCAAGGATCTGTCCGGGCTGATGGCGGCGCATCGGGTGGACCGGGTGATTGGCAACGATCCGTTACAGCAATATCTGGTGGCGGCACCGGGCGGTCGCTGGCAGACAATGGAGGCATCATATGATCCGCACCGTAATGAGTGGTTTAATGTATTTGGCCAGGACGACCGGCAGCCGGGGGAATGGGGGCATTGGACGGGGCGGGGCATGACGTGGAACACCATGTGCGCGGACTGCCACAACACGCGGCTCCGGAAGAATTACGACGAAGCGACCGACTCTTATCACACGACCATGTCCGAAATGAAGGTGGCGTGCGAAGCCTGTCATGGCCCGCTTAAGGCACACGTGGAATGGCGCAAGCAGTATCACAATGCCAAGGAGCCGGACCCGACGATGCCCAAGCGGACGCCGGCGCAGATTCTGGATACGTGCGGTTCGTGCCATGCGCGGCGCGCGGAATTGACAGGCGAATTCCAGCCCGGCGACAAGTTCACCGATCACTTCGACCTCACCATCGTGGATCACAGCGAAACGTTTTATCCGGACGGCCAGATTCACGATGAAGATTACGAGTACACGGCATTTCTGGGGAGCAAGATGCATCAGGCAGGAGTGACGTGCATTGACTGTCATACGCGGTCGCTGCACACGCCGGCGTTGAAAGGCAATGCCATGTGCCTGCGCTGCCATGCGGGCGGCTACCTGAAGGCACCGATCATTTCGCCGGAGGAACATTCGCATCATGCGGCGGGCGGGGCCGGGGATCAATGCATCAGCTGCCACATGCCGGTGACGGTGTATATGCAGCGGCATCCACGGCATGACCACGGGCTGACGATTCCAGATCCGCTGCTGACGGTGAAGTTCAACCTTCCGAATGCATGCAATCGCTGTCATACAGACAAGAGCGCGGACTGGTCGCTTGCGGCGGTGACGAATTGGTATGGCGCAAAAATGGAACGGCCGACGCGAGCGCGGGCGGAATGGGTGGCGCGGGCACGGCAGGGCGACATCGCTGCGAAGACTCCGTTACTGGCGGTTTTGCAGAGCGACACGAATGCCTACTGGCAGGCGGTGGCGGCGGGCCTGCTGGATCAGTGGGCGGATGATCCGGACGTTGCGGCCGGTCTGGCAGCGGCGCTGACGAATCAGGATGCGCTTGTAAGAGGCACGGCGGTGCGTTCGTTGGAACCGCTGGCGCAGTCGCCGGGTTCGGCGCTGGCGGGCAGTTTCACCGCGTTGCTGAATGATCCATCACGCAATGTGCGCATCAATGCGGCGTGGGCCTTGCGTGCGACGGTGAATACGAATTGCCCGGCGGGTCGGGAGTTGATCCATTTTCTCGATCTCAATGCGGACCAGCCGGTGGGCCAGATGCAGAAGGGGGAATTTGAGTTTGCGCGCGGCGATCTGAATGCGGCCCTGGGGCATTATCAAAAGGCGGTGGCTTGGGATGGCAATTCGGCGCCGCTTCGGCATGAGTTTGCGGTGGCGTTGAGCGCGGCGGGCCGGCCGCAGGAGGCGATCGCCCAATTGGAAGCGGCGAGCCGCCTCGCGCCCAAAGAGGCGGAATATTATTATGATCTCGGGCTGGCGTGGAATGAACTGGGCGACGTTGCCAAAACCATTGCCTCACTTGAATCGGCGGTGAAGCTGGATCCGCGTCATGCGCGGGCCTGGTATAATCTGGGGCTGGCCCGGAATGCGGCCGGACAGCCGGAAGCGGCGCTGACAGCGCTGGTGCGGGCAGAGAGCATTGCCCCGGCAGATGGCCGCATTCCCTTTGCGAGGGCGACAATACTGGCGAAAGCAGGCCGCACCGCCGAGGCCCGGGCGGCCGTGCAGAGGGCGTTGGAGGTGCAACCCGATTTTCCGGCGGCGACCCAATTGTTGCAAATGCTGGCGCAGTGACGGGGAAAAATTCAGCCCTCAACAATTTACGGCGGGCAGCCATCCGCTAATCCATATTCTGCCGGAAGCCGCGCTGAAGGCGGTTGTAGTCGTCCCATTCGTTATCAGCGACGGGTTGGACGGAGCCGCGGGGAACGGTGACGGCTTTGGGGACTTTCCATTTCCAATGTTCCACGTGGCCGTCGGCGAACGAGAAATTACAGCCCTGCCCATGGCGGTTGGCGGGCACATCCCACCAATATCCTTGTTCATACCAGGCTGCTTCCACGGGGATGCCAAATTCGGTGTCCAGGATTTCATTTTCATGGACGTCGAGAAAGACGATGAGTTCGGAGGGTATGGGGCTGCGGATAGCGGTGAATTTGTTATAGGACGGCGTTTCGGAATCCAGGTTGTAGCCGTAGGGCAGGCCGTTGATGGACTGGCTCATGTTGTAGCTGCGGAGCCGGGTCCGGCCGCTGAGCACGTTGCCGGAGTGATCCTGGACGGAGGAGGGGTCGGCAGGGCAATGGTAAATGCCGGTGGCAGTGTTGTATTGGAAGAGCAGCCCGCTTTGGATGCCAATCGGGTCGGTGTCGTAGATGGCGAGGTTGGTGCACCAGGAAGGACCGGTTTCAATGGGCTGGTCGGAGATGATGTCGTAAACGAAATTGTTGGGCGGGAGGAAGTCGTCGTTATCCACGGCGTAGAGATGGAAGCAGAGTTCCATCTGCTTGAGATTGCTGAGGCAGCCAATGGTTTGCGCGCGGGTTTTGGCGGCGGTCATGGCGGGCAGCAGCATGGCGGCAAGGATGCCGATGATGGCAATGACGACGAGAAGTTCGATCAGGGTAAAGGCTGGACTGATCGTCTGCCGGGAAGGCCGGGGTGTCCTTTGATTCAACATGGCCGATGGCGCTAACATAGGCCGGCGGGCGGCGTTTGCAATGAGAATGTTTCAGCTTGGCCTGAACGATATGATTTCAGGGAACCACCATGGAATCTTTCCGCCGCCGGTCAGTTTATGTCGGGCTTGGTGTGGTTCTGAAGGCGCTGCAGGTCGGCGAGGTCGGCTTCAGAGTAAGCGGGGGCCAGATCATTGGCGTTCACTTTCGGGGCTTTCCACTTCCAATATTCCACGTGGCCGTCGGCAAAGGA
>CAIJGS010000090.1 GCA_903820285.1 uncultured Verrucomicrobia subdivision 3 bacterium
GAACGCATTGAAAAGATCGTTCAATGCTTTGCAGGCAAACGCCTGACCTACCGCCAGACCACCCAAACTTCATGCGTTTGCTAAGTACACAAGCCCGCACCGGATCAGGTGTAACAGTTTATCCCATATGAGCTTGATTTTTGGAGGGAAAAGGCCTTTGCTGAAGTAATGCGGTTTGTTTAAGAATCAGATGGATCAACCGCAAAACTGTTTAAGTCCCTATGCCAGACCATGGATCACGCATATTTCATATCCCGATGTTCTGGCCATTGGATGAGATCACCTAGAAATGAAACAACCGGCCAATGGCTGACGATTCCAAAAAAAATGTCCAGGTAAAGCACCCGCACCTGCCGTTCATTATTGGGGCAGTTGTTTTTCTGGTCTATGCCCTGACCCTGAACCATGGGGTGGGTTTGCGGGGCCTGCCGCTCATGGCGCAGATGACCGGCTGGACTTGGCAACCAATGTCAGCCCACCCCCTGCTGAAACTTGTCTGTGCACCATTGCAACTGATTCCCGCCCCGTGGCTGCCGGTCGCGCTCAATCTGGTTTCGGCTCTCACTGCCGCCATGACCCTGGCAGTATTGGCCCGGTCAGTTCAACTGCTCCCCCTGAACCGCCTGCGAATTCAGCGGATGTTTGTCCGGAACTCCCTGGGATTATTCAGCCGCCGGGATGCCTGGGTGCCGGCGGTCATGGCGGTCGTGACCGGCGGACTCGAACTGGGTTTCTGGCAGGAAGCCACTTCCGCCAGCGGCGAAATGCTGGATGTTTTGCTGCTGGCCGTGAGCGTCTGGTGCCTGCTGGAATACCGCCAGACCCGCCAATATCCCTGGTTGGACCGGGCGTCCGTCGTATGGGGGATCGGCATGGCGGAAAACTGGACAATGCAGTTGTCCCTGCCCCTGTTCTTGGGTGCACTCTTCTGGCTACGCGGGTTGAATGAGGTTCGGACACGATTCATTTACCGCATGGCCGGATTGTTGCTGGCAGCATTTTCAACCGTCATCCTCCTGTCACTCAGTGGCTCCCTGCTCCCGCACGTGGGGGGAACATCGGGGCCGACTTTTGCGGAATCCCTCGCCGGACTCCGCCAGTCATTTTTTTCGGCGCAAATCGGGTTTTGGGAATCTCACCCGCTGTTTACCTTGCTGGTGCTGCTTTATTTTCTCCTCGCCGCCCTGCCCATGAGCCTGCATCTCAAGCGTGAAGGCAGTTATCATGTTTCCTTGCAGGCGCGCGTGCAATTGCTCATTTTTGAATACTTGTATGGGTTTTGCCTGCTGGCCGGCTTGTGGCTGGCCCTGGGCCCGAATGGCGGACCGACGGAGATGATGGCCCGGTATTACGGCTCGTCTTCACCGCTATTAAGCCTGTGTTATATCAATGCCTTGGGCGTGGGCTATTATACGGCCCATTTTCTGCTGATTTTTGGCGCTGATTGGGAATCCATCCGACGTCATGATCAGCGGTTTCGTCCGCCACCGTATATGCCAGAACGGTTACGGTACATTTTGCCGCCGCTGCTTCATGTCCTCCCATTGGTCATGTTGATCGCCCTGGCAGTCCGCAATTTTAACACGATTGAGCAAGTCAACCGGACTCCGTTGGAACAATATGGCGAGCTGGCGGCGAAAATGTTGCCAACGGGCGGCGGCATCCTTTTGAGCGAAGATGACCAGCGCTTGTGGGTGCTGCAAGCCGCCCTGGTGAAACGTCCGGATCATGATCGGTGGATTTTAATCAATGCCGACTGGCTGGCCCGGCCGGAATATCGGACGGCCTTGGAACACCATTACCCCTTGGCTTGGCCGCAAACCAACCCGGATGCTCTGCTTACGGACCGGCAGGTGGCGGCACTGCTGTACCAATTGGCCGCGACCAACCGGATTTATTATTTTCACCCCAGCTTTGGCCATTTTGTTGAAGGCCTGCGGGCCGAACCGCATGGACTGGCATTCCGGCTTACTCAGCCCGAGGAACCGCCGAATGGCCGGGCAATTTCTTCAGCCGACATTCTTCAGGAAAATAAGACCTTCTGGGATCAGACGGTCGCTACGGATTTGCAGTTAGAGGAAAAATTTACCGCCACGATCCCGAAGCGGCCCTTCCGGCTTCGGGCCCGGCAACTGTTATCCCTGCCTCCCTCACGGTCAAGTCAAAGCCGGCTGCTAGGTATCTGGTACTCCGTTGCTCTCGATGATTGGGGGGCCTGGCTGCAAACCGCCGGCCAATCCGCCGCAGCCCGGCAACGATTTGAACAGGCGCTGGCACTATATCCGCAGAATCCTGCCGCCATCATCCATCTGAGTGAAAACACCAACCTTGGGGGGATGGATGTGAGCATCCCACTTGAGATGATTTTCCCGCTGGATGAATCCGCCAAATCACTGCCCCGCCCCATGAATCAGAACCTCTTCAACCAAAGGTTAAATGATGTCATGAGCATCCCGCGCGACGGCCATTGACCCCCCCCGCGTTCGGACCGACTGACCGTGCCAGCCACTCGCTGACAATAAAAATGAAAAAGGGCGTCCCGAAGGACGCCCTTGATATCTTAATTTATTACCAGCCAGTCATCAGGCCGCGACTTCGCCGACCTGGAAGCGCAAAAAGCGCACAATGGTGATTTCGTCACCCAGTTGCTTGCTGATCTGCGCCACGTGTTCCTTGACGCTGACTTCGGAATTGCGCTTCACGAAGCCTTGATCCACCAGGCAGTAGGTCTGATAGAATTTGTCCAGCACCCCGGCCAGGATTTTCTCCATGGCGGCGGCGGGCTTGCCCTTCAGACGGTCGGATTGCGCGGCGATTTCACGTTCCTTGGCCACAACTTCTGGGGACACGTTTTCGCGGGAAACCACTTGCGGGAAACCCGCGGCGATCTGCAGCGTGATGTCCTTCACCAATTGCTTGAATTCTTCCTTCGAGGTCGTCTCCGGCTTGCTGGCGGCGACTTCCACGAGCACGCCGACTTTGGCGCCGGTGTGGATGTAAGCGGCCACGAGACCGCTGCCAGCCACTTCGAGGCGGGCGTTGCGGGCGAACTTGATGTTTTCGCCCATCTTCGCCACTGCGCCTTCGCGCTCGGCTTCAAGATTAATGTTCGGATTGGAAGCCACCTTCTTGGCGATCTCATCGGCAAAGGCGCGGAAGGCGTCGTTGCGGGCCACGAAGTCGGTTTCGCAGTTGATTTCCACCAGCACGCCGGACTTGCCATCGGGCGCGATGTATTGGGCAATGACGCCTTCACGGGCTTCGCGAGAAGCCTTCTTGGCAGCACTGGCCGCGCCGGACTTGCGGAGCACGTCCACGGCGGCTTCAATGTTACCCTGCGCTTCCACGAGCGCCTTCTTGCATTCCATCATGCCAACGCCCGTCAATTCACGGAGCTTGGCCACGTTTGCAGCAGTGATTTCAGCCATATTGTTGAAAATTTGACGTTGAATAAAAAGGCTGACCGGCGGGCATGGGGTTGACCATGCCCGCCAGTCAAATCAATCAGGCAGCCACGGGGGCGGCGGGAGCGGCTTCCACGGCCGGAGCAGCGACCGCCGGAGCGGCTTCTTCCGGCTTGCGGGCGCGCTTGGATTCAAATTCCGCGCGGGACTGGGTGATCGTCTGGGCGACGGCTCCGAGGAGCAGGCGCACGGAACGGATCGCGTCGTCATTCGCGGCGACCGGATAATCCGCGTCTTCGGGATCGCTGTTGGTATCAACGAGGGCAACCACGGGGATGTTCAGCTTCTTCGCTTCGGACACCGCGTTGTGCTCGCGCTTCACGTCCACGATGAACATGGCGGCGGGCATCTTATCCAGATCACGGATACCGTCAAAATACTTGAACAAACGGGCACCTTCGCGGCGGATCATCGCCTGTTCCTGCTTGCCGTAGTTGGAGAGCGTACCGTCCACTTCCCACTTCTCAATTTCCTTGAGGCGTTTGATGGAGGTCTTGACCGTGGTGAAATTGGTCAGCGTGCCACCCAGCCAGCGTTCAGTCACGAACATCTGTCCGGTTTCCTTGGCGGTGTCTTTCACGGCCTGCTGGGCCTGCTTCTTGGTGCCCACGAAAAGCACTTTGCCGCCGCGGCGGGTGATGCTGGCCAGAAATTCCAAGGCCGCATTCAACTGCGCCTCGGTCTTGCTCAGGTCGATGATGTGAATGCCGTTGCGCGCATCAAAGATGAACGGTTTCATCTTCGGATTCCAACGCTTCGTTTGATGTCCGAAATGGACGCCAGCTTCCAACAGTTCTTTAATACCAATAGTACTCACGATTTTCCTTTGTTAAAACCCTGGTTTTCCAAGGCATCCCGCGGAACACGGAATTATTGTTCGATGTTATTATGGCCGCCCGCCTCCACACGGAGACAGATTTGAAGGCCGTTACCCCCGTAAAGGCATTTTACCACCCAAACGGAGGACGGATATAATATCAAAGAACCCCCCGCTGGCAATGGCAAATTTGGGGAATCAGGCTAGCCGCCCGCGCCAATAACCGGGACGCCGCTTCAGATGCATCACGGCAACAATCCAGAGGCATTCTGATTTTTCGATAAAGACGATTGCGTAGGGAAAATCACCGCTCAAATGCCGGCGGGCAGGCGGGGAAAATTTCAAAAACCGTTGCGGTTCAGCGCAAGCCTCCTGAATGAGCCGTTCCATCTCACCGCGAAAACGCCAGCCAAGTTCGAGGGCGATGTCCGCATAGTATTGGACAGCCTGAACGTATTCCTCGTCGGCGTCCGGATGAAAGAGATACGGCTTCACCGCCGGAGGATCTTTTCGATGCGGGCAGCGTTTTCCTCTGGCGTGACACCTTTGACCTTCCCCGATTCGATTTCCGCGATCCGGCGGTCGGTTTCGGTTTTCCACGATTCTGCCACGGACGGCTCCATGCCGCCATGCCGCGCCACCAGGATGCGGTCAATCAATTCCGCCACGACCTCGCCCGGCATTTCGCGGGTTTCTTCAACAATTTGATCCAGTGTCATTGGCATGGAGCAAGTCTCGCTCATGAGCCGAATTTTGACAAGGGCGAAGCCGGCCCCCGGGAAAACCGGCAAACTGGCCAGCAAGAATGTCTTCGGTGAAATTGCCCGGGCCGTGAATGGGCGGACTATTTAAAAAAATATTTGATCAGGATTTTGACACGGAAGACAACTTCGACCGGGAATCACGCACCATTTGCCTCGGTGATCCTTTTGGATTCAAACAAAAAACCTCGCACCGGTTTGTGCGCTTTTCCGGATTCATAACAAACACCGTTTAAATCTAAATGACTCTGGACAAGCCAAGTAGTTTAACCTAAATGAAACCCATGAAAAGGTGAATTATGCCGCCATACACCTGCACAACCTGCGGACAAGTGCATACCGATCTGCCTCACATCGGCTCTGCCGCGCCGTTCCATTGGGAGGATGTATTAGCTAAAGACCCGAACAGCCTCTTAACGAACGACCTCTGCATCATTGAGGGGCGCGACTTCTTTGTTCGTGGTGTTATCGAAATTCCGGTCCATGACTACGAATATGAATTTGGATGGGGCGTTTGGGTATCGCACAAAAAGGAGAATTTCGCGACGTATCGCGAGCAGTTTGACACCGACGCGATCGGCCCGTTCTTCGGCTGGCTTGGCACCAAGATTGACTATTACCCGGACATCACCCTGGATTTGAAGACGATGGCACACTACCGGGGAGGCGGTCTCCGCCCACGCATAATTCTGGAGGAGTCACAGCATCCGCTTTATCATCAGCAGCGAAATGGCATCTCTTTGTCCAAGGCTTGGAAGCTGGTTCATCACTATGATGGCAATTCCTAAACACCACGCTGGAGTCACCGGCAAACCGTCGGCTTAGCAATCGCCTGGTTTGGCACTTCCCGTTCCGCTGTTGCGGTTACCGTCGAGAGTTGGCAGTGACTCAGCTTTCTACTTTAGGCATACTCCCCACACCAATTACCCAGATGCAAAACTTGCAGGATTTTATCCGCGAGATGGCGAAGCTGATCCGTGAGGCTCACAGCGAAATTCCCGGCTCGAAGTTTCTGGCCGAGTATCAGGAGTTAATTGACCGGATGTTTCCTGGCGGATACACCAAGACTTTTGAAAAGATTCAGGCTGGCGAGGGTTCGGCTGTCGAGTTTGGTTTGGTTTTCGTCGAGGTTCAACCATACTTTTTTAGGTCGCAGTATATTCGCACGAAGTTAATTCGGATGCTAAAGCACGCTCGATTGAGTTCGTTGCAGACGGAGCGACTCAAGCAAGTTCTTGATGTGGAGCACGTAAAAAAGATGAAAAGGAAGACGTAGGGGAAGGTCATTCATCATTGCCGCCCGTTTCCGTGTCCCCTTTGCGGACTTCCTCCTCTCTCTGCGCCTCAGCGTTATATTCCCCATCCTGTCCATTCTGTCATTGTGTCAAAAAACTCCTCCCCGACCATTGTATTTCTAAAACCCGTGCCATATTAATTCCGTTGGAAGTTTGCATGGTCACGGAGGTTTCACCCAAAAGTCACCCATTCCCGCCAGAATTGATTTGCGGCCAGCCAATTCCCGCTTATTTTCTATCTGATATTCATTGGCAATGACTGACATGTGCGAAATTCCCTCCATCCCGTCCGGCGTGAAGCTCACCACGCTGGATAACGGGTTGACCATCATCGTGCGCGAAGATCACAGCGCGCCCGTCGTCTCCGTGCAGGCCTGGTGCGGGGCCGGCAGCATTCATGAGGGCAACTGGCTCGGCGCCGGCCTCTCCCACGTGCTCGAACACATGCTTTTCAAAGGCACCACCACCCGCCCCGGCAGCCGCATTGACCAGGAAGTCCAGGAAGCCGGCGGCTATATGAACGCCTATACCAGTTTCGACCGCACCGTCTATCACATCGACGTCCCCAATACCGGCGGCACCAAGGCCATTGATATCCTCTGCGACATCATGCAGCACGCCACCCTGCCGCCCGATGAGCTGGCCAAGGAGATGGACGTGATCCGCCGCGAAATGGACATGTGCTTCGACGACCCCGGCCGCCGCGCCAGCCGTCGTCTCTTCGAGACCGCCTACACCAAGAGCCCCTACCGCTACACCATCATCGGCTACCCGGATATTTTCAACGAGGTGAAGCCGGCGGACATCCGCAATTATTACACCGAAAAATACGCGCCCAACAACGTCTTCTACGTCGTCGTGGGTGATGTGAAAAACGACGAGGTCGTCGCGCAAATCAAAGCGTCCTACGCGAAGACCAAATCACGCGCCATGCCGCCCGTGGTGCTGCCCATGGAACCGCGCCAGATGGCCGCGCGCGAAATCATCGAGGAAGCGCCCGTCGAACTGGGCCATATCCATTTTGCCTGGCACATCCCCGAATTGCGCCACGCCGACATCCCCATCCTGGATGTTCTCGCCGTATTGCTCGGCAGCGGCCGCAGCTCCCGCCTCTTCCAGCAGGTCCGTGAAAAATCCGGTCTCGTCCATCACGTGGATGCCTGGACCTACAGCCCCGGTCTGCCTGGCCTCTTCGGCGTCAGCGCCGTGGTGGATGGCGAACAGTTTGAGCCCGCCCGCGCCGCCCTGCTCGCCGAGGTCGAGAAGGTGAAAACCAATTTCGTCTCCAACGAGGAACTGCAAAAGGCCATTAAGCAGTTCATCTCCGCTTCCCTCGCCACCCGCAAAACCATGGAAGGCCAGGCCCAAAACCTCGGCGGCAACTGGCTCGCCGCCAATGATCTCAATTTCTCCGAACGCTACCTCGCCGCCGTCAAACGCGTGACCGCCGCCGACATCCAACGCGTGGCTCGCCATTATCTCTCGGCGGACAGCCGGACGCTTTACGCGCTGTTGCCCGAAGGTTTCGCGCCCAAGCCCAAGGCCGAGGCGGCCGCCAAAGCCGACCAGCCCATCCAAAAATTCGAACTCCCCAACGGCCTGCGCCTGCTTATCAAGGAAGATCATCGCCTGCCCTTCGTGGAATTCCGCGCCGTGTTCCAGGGCGGCGTCCTTGCCGAAACCGCCGCGAGCAACGGCACCACCATGCTGCTTGCCAAACTTCTCCTCAAAGGCACGCCCACGCGCAATGCCGAGCAGATCGCCATTGAGATCGAATCCGTCGGCGGCCAGATCGACACCTACGGCGGCAACAACAGCTTCGGCATAAACCTCGAAGTCTTGAGCAGTGATTTCAGCCTGGGCCTGAACCTGCTGGCCGACGTGGTGTTGAATCCCATCTTCCCTGCCGATGAACTCGACCGCGAACGCGAAATCCAGATCGCCGGCATCCGCTCCCGCAAGGATGAATTGCTTAAGAGCGCCAGCCTGGCCATGCGCCGCGCGCTGTTTGGCGAAGCCGGTTATGGACTCGACTCCCTCGGCACCGAGGAAACCGTGGCAAGAGTTGCCGTCAGCGACCTGAAAGAATTCCATCGTAAACTCACCGTGCCGAACAACTGCGTACTCGCCATTTTCGGTGATGTAAACACCGCTGACATCCAGGCGGCCGTGGCGAAAGTCTTTGCCGGCTGGCAACCCGAGCCGGCCACCCCGCTGGTGGCGGCAGATTTTCCGTTCCTCATCAACGGCACGCCCAAGCGCGTCGAAGAAATCCGCGATAAAAAACAGGCCGTACTGGTCATCGGCTTCCCCGGCACCACGCTGGATAGCGACGACCGCTACGCCCTCGAACTCGTCCAGGAATGTTGCAGCGACCTCGGCTCGCGCCTCTTCCTGCGCATCCGCGAACAACTCGGATTGGCCTACTATGTGGGCGCCCAAAATTTCGCCGGCCTCGTGCCCGGGTACTTCGCCTTCTACACCGGCACGGAGCCATCCAAAATCGCGCAAGTGGAAACCGAACTGCTCAAGGAAGCGGCCCTACTGTGCGCCGAAGGCCTGACCGAAGCCGAATTGAAACGCGCCAAGGCCAAGATCGTCGGCCAGAAGAAAATCGCCCGCGCCGACCTCGGCAACCTCGCCTCCAGCACCGCGCTGGATGAACTCTACGGCCTCGGTTGGCAGCGCGCCGACCTCGACGACGCCCGCTACGAAGCTGTAACGCTGGAAGAAACCCGCGCCATCGCCCAAAAATATCTGCGCCCGGAAAACGCCGTCATCGCCATCGTGAAGCCCGACGAAAAATAATCGGGTGCGAGGCATAAGCTTCCAATACGTTTTAAACAACATTGCGCCAGATATTTTATGTCTGGCGCATTTTTTGAGTTCACATGCCCCCCTGCGACATATGGATGTCACTGGACAAAACCACCAATCCAGCTTATATGCTAAGAGGAGCTTCAGCGGGGCAAGCTTGTCGTGCCAAGGGAAATGTGGTTTCCAGCAATCGGATTTTACTGTGCATGAAAACAAATAATTTAGCTTCACTCGCCGCCCGATTAGTTTTACCGGGAATCCTGTTTCTGTGTCCCCCCCTGCATGCCGTCACCTTCAGCAACCTGCCGGCCACGGTCGGCAACACTTACGTCGGCACCCTCACCCTGCTCATCAGTAATATCCCCGCCGGCGGCACCGTGGTCGTCCAGAAATATCTGGACCTGAATGCCAATGGCATCATCGATGGCAATGACCAGTTGGTCCAACAATTTTCGCTCACCGACGGCCTGGCCAGCACCTATACCAATGGAGCCATCACCGTCACCAACCTAAACATTGCGGGCGATTTGAATTCCGCCACCGGGGCCATTACCTGTCAGCTCAATTTTCAAAACGCGGATTCCGCGCAGAACGTTGTCGGCAGCTACCTTTATAAAATCTCCAGTCCGGCCGGAAATTTCGCCCCGCTGACCAACGGGTTCACCGTTACCAACTTTCCCTACGCCCAATCCTTTACCGGCAATGTGGTCAGCAACTACTCGGCCACCACCCTGCCCTATGCCGTGGTGTTCGCCTTTCCGCCGCCATCGCCCACGCACGGACTCGGCCTGCCCGCCGGCGCAGTCGTAGCCAATGGCTCCGGCAGCTATGCTTTAAAAGTTCCGCTGGGAACCTATTTATTGCTGGCCTTCCATACGAACTATGTGGCCAATGGCGGCACCTCACCGTTACTTAACCTTACCAGTGGAGCAACGATCTCCACCAATTTGAGCCTGACCAATGCCTCCCAGACCATCACCGGCCAGTTGATTGATTCGACCAATTCCAGCGTGGGTATACCCGGCATCTTTTTGGGCACCACCTCCACCAATGGCTATGTCAGCACCTGCGTCACGGATACCAACGGCAATTTCACCGTCGGGGTCGTGCCCGGCCAGTGGAAGATCAGCGGCGAACCGAGCGGCCTGAACGTTCATGGATATCTGGGATTAAATGGCAGCGCCAAAGTGAACGCCGGAACCACCGGCATTCAGGCCGCCCTGCCCCGGGCCACGGCCCTCTTCTATGGCAGCGTGAAAGACACCCTGGGCAATCCCATGCCCGGCGTTGATATTTACGGCAGCGACGGCAACAGCCAGTACGCCCAGGATGACGTGACCGATACGAATGGCAATTATTTCGCGGAAGCGGTCGGCGGCACTTCCTGGCAGGTGGGTGTCAGTGGTAACAATCCCACGCTGACGAATTATGTGGTCAGCCAGTCCTCTTCCACCAATATCCTTGCCGGGCAGGCCATCCTGCAAAACTTTACCGTGCTACTGGCCACCAACCGTCTGACTGGCTACGTCAAAGACAGCTCCGGCAATCCCATCTCAGGCGTCCAGGTTTACGCCTTTGCCACCATCAGCGGAACCACCTTTCAAACTTCCACTGATACCGATACCAACGGAAATTATTCCCTCAACGTGGCCAATGGCAACTGGGAGGTGGGCATTTCGTGTAGTGGCGCAAGCGACAGTCTCAGCAACCTCGGCAGCTACCAGTGTCCGAGCGACCAATTTACCAGCATTGCCGGCAACAACGGCACGGTCAATTTCAGCATTCAATTGTGCAATGGCATTCTGGTGCTCACCACCAGCCTGCCGAACGGGGTGGTGAACTCCTACTACAGCACCACCCTGCAAGCCTCGAGCTGTAGCGGCAATTTCAACTGGACGTTATCCTCCGGCACCCTGCCTCCGGGAATTACGCTCTACTCGGGCGGCCCGCTCAACGGCACGCCCACCACCAACGGGCTGTTTAACTTCACCGTGCGCGTGACGGACGGCGGCAATTTCACCAACTACCAGGCCCTGTCACTGAACGTTACCACCAACTCAGTCACCAATTCGCCGCCCCCGGTCACCATCGCCCAGAGCGGTGGCCAAGTGGTGGTCTACTATCCCTTGTCCGGCACCAACTTTGTGTTGCAGACCACCACCAACGTGGCCACCGGCCCGTGGGTTCCGGCCACCAATGGAGTTCACGTCATTGCCGTCACATTCAGCAACAACGCCGCCGCCGCCTTTTTCCGGCTGCATTGAGCGAACCATGCCGCCGAAAGCTGGCTGCGATTTACCACTACCCGCCAAACGCGGAATATTTTTTGATGCCCTGCCGCCACATGACCCGCGCAAAGAAGTAAGCGGCCACCACCCACATGAATTGGATCAACAACCCCTGCCACAGATCCGTGCCGGCGGCCTTGCCCATGTAAACGCTGATCGGAAAGTACAACTGGTACGGAAACGGCGTCAGAAAAAGAATGTGTTTGACCACCGGCGGCAGCACATCCAACGGAAACAAATGCCCGCTCGCCAGGTATTCAAAGGCGAACAGGATGAAAATGAAGGTGGAAATTTCCAGCAGCCAGAACGCCAGCATGGCCATGCCATACGAAATGAAGAATTGCAGCAATGCCGTCAGCAGCAGCGACACGCAAAACACACCCATCGCCTCCCCGCTGGCCGGTGGCACAAAATAACCGCGATAGCAGAAAATGAATCCCGCCAGCGGCAGCGCCGCCATGGAGACAAAGGCGATGCGCCCGGAAAAAAACAGGCTCAGCCGGTACCACAGATAATCCACCGGTTTCAGCAAAAACTGGCTGATGTTACCTTCACGGATATCGGCGGCAATCTGCCAGTCGTCCTCGTTCACCGCTGTCAGCACATCCACCACCGCCACCAGCATGTAGTAGAAAATCATCTGGGCCTGGGTGAATCCCGAATGATCCCCCACCCCCGGATTATTCGTGTAAATCGTCCGCCACAGCGACAGCATCGCGAACAGCGGAATGAAACTGAACAGCGTCCGCGTCAGGTAATTGAAGCGGTAGGCGAGGTTGCTCTGCAACCCAATGCTGATGACATACAGGTATTTCTTCATCCGGCACGCCCAAGATAACCGCCGCCGCCCAAAGCGCCAGTCACTTTGCAGCATCACCGTCGTCCACCTTGGCCTTTGCCGACTTCGCGGCAAAATCCTCACGCGCCTTCTTGGGATCGAATCCCTGCGCCGTCAGATAAACGTCCTCAATCTTGATTTTATACTTCTTGAAAAACGCCGATTTCTCCAGCATGGAACTGGCATCAATCGCCTGCTCACGCGCGGCTTTCAGATTTTGCAATACCACGGTTTTTTGGTCTTCCGTGAGCGTGGGAAAAATCTGCGTGTACACGTTATAGGTCACCTCCACCTTGCGCACGGTCAGCACATCCTCCACCGTTTCCACCTGCTCCGGTGACAGCACCTTGCCCAGGCCCTTCAAGAACCCGTCATGCTGCGGTTTGAATGTGGCATAGACCGCATCAATTTTGTCCAAGGCGGCATTGGCTGCCGCCAAATCTTTTTTGGAGCGGCCATGGTTAAAATCATTCCATAGTCCCTTCAAGGCCGCATCATTCTGGTGATGCCAGTCATTGAGGCCGGTAAAAAATGTGGTCACCACTTCATTCACCTTCGCCTCCTTGGCCGCATCGCCCAGCTTGAGGGCGGCTAGAATGGGAACCGCATGTTTGTTCACCGCCGGCGCCGTCGGTGGCACCGCATTGGTGGTCGCGTCGGTGGTTTGGGAGTGAACTGAGCTGGCAGCAAGCAAAGCCGCCAGCGCGAGACCGGAAAGGTGTTTCAAATTCATAGGATGCAATGGGTTTGCTCCAACATGTACCTTGGCCCGGCCGAAGTCCAGCCCCGGCCCAGCCCTGGGCATTTACCTCAAATTATTTGGCAATTATCACAGCCGCCCCGCCGGTGGGAAAACCGCGCTCAATCCACGAACGACGTCTCATTCCCCTGCAATAGCGCCTGGGCATATTCCTGCCAGGCAGTCAGCGGCGCCCGCTTTTTCAGAATGGCATTCCTAACGCCCGCCTTCCCCGGTTTTTTGAACGGCTTGCCATTCGGCTTCAGCCGCGGTTGCGGATCAGGATCCGCCATGGCCGGCACCGGCTCATCCAGCACTTGGGTCTGACTCACAAACTCCATCCCTAAGGCTGTCTCCTCAGCGGCGGGCAAGCGCTGGTAAATGCGCTCATAGAGAAACTGGAGCCGTTCCTCATCGTTGGTGCACTCTAGAAATGCCGGCATCGCCACCAGCCGCTTGGCCAGTTCGATCACCTGCGGGCTGTTCATCAGGAACAGCGCCTGCTGCGGCACAGTCGTCTGATGGCGCACCCCGGTAACCATGTCCGGCGTGGCAAAATCAAAGTTCACCAGCACGTCATCAATGTTCGCCCGGTCCACGTATCCATAGATCGTGCGCCGGGTGGAATCCGGGTTGCGTTTGAAATCCACGGGCCGCCCGTACAGGTTCGTGTCCAGCAGACCGCCAATCGCCAGCAGCGAATCCCGCAGCGGTTCATACTCCAGCCGGCGGATGTTCGCCCGCCAGAGCAGCCGGTTGCCGGGGTCCACCTGGGCGAAACGGGCATTGTTGGCGCAGCTTTCCTGATACACGCTCGAGAGCAGGATCAACCGGTGAACCTTCTTGATGCTCCAGCCGTTCGTCATGAAATTCCACGCCAGATAATCCAGCAGTTCAGGATGACTGGGCGGCTCGGACATCGTGCCAAAATCATCCGGCGTCGGCACAAACCCTTCGCCAAAGTGATGCTCCCAGATGCGGTTGATCATCACCCGCGCCGTGAGCGGATTCCGCCTACTGGCAATGTCCCGCGCCAGTTCCAGCCGCCCGCTGCCGACGGTGTAATTCGGCCGGACCGGGCCCGACAGCAGCGATAAAAAGCGGCGGGGCGCCAGCTGCCCCTTATTGCCCGCGTCCCCGCGCAAAAACACCGGGGAATCGTGCGGCTTGGGTGCATCCTCCAAAACCATCGCCCGTTCCGGGGCGGCGGAATTGGTCATTTCCAGCTCGGAGATCGCATGATCCGTCTCCTTCAAATCCCGCTGCGCCTGCTTTAATTCCTCGCGCATGCCCTGTTTGCGCAGCTTCGGCAAACTCGCCTGTAGCTCCACCGACTTCTGCCCCAGCGCCTGCCGTTGCTTGTAGTAAGCCTGAAAATCCGGTGTCTGCACAATCTTGGACACCACCGGCTCCAGCGTCGGTTCCACCGAACTCGCAAAAATGCCGTGAAGTGAGTAATAATCCTGCTGCGGAATCGGATCAAACTTGTGGTCGTGACACCGTGCACACGTCACCGTCAATCCCAAGAAGCCTTTGCAAACCACGTCAATCCGGTCATTGATGACATCATTCTGCATCCCCATGAAATGGTCTCCCACCGTCAAAAAGCCCAGCGCCGTCAGATTCGTCGGATCCTTGACGGCCGTGGTCAGCCGGTCGGCCGCCAGTTGTTCCATGATGAAAACATTGTAGGGCTTGTCCTCGTTGAAACTGTGGATGACGTAGTCGCGGTACGTCCACGCAAACGGATATGCCTGATCTTCAATCTGCCGGCGGGGCTGCCCCTTGGTATCGCTGTAACGCGCCACATCCAGCCAATGCCGTCCCCAGCGTTCGCCGTAATGTGGCGACGCCAGCAACCGGTCCACCACCTTCGCAAAGGCATCCGGAGCATCATCGGCCACAAAATTTTCCACCTCCTCCGGCGTGGGCGGCAGGCCAATCAAATCAAACGTCGCCCGCCGGATCAGCGTGCGCTTGTCCGCCGGGGCGTTGGGCTTCAGCCCATTGGCTTCCAGCTTGGACAGAATGAAATTATCCACCGGTGTCTGGCACCAATTGGTGTCCGTCACGTCGGGAATGGCGGGTGGTTTGACCGGCTTCCACGCCCAATGATTCTTGGAAGATTCGGCAAATTTCTTGGGGATCGCTTCCGTCCGGGGATCCGGCGCACCCATGCGCACCCACGTCTCCAGCGCCGCAATGGCGTCGTCCGGCAGCTTCCGGTTTTTGGGCATCTGCAAATCCGGATCCGTGTAGCGAACCGCCTTGATCAGCAAACTTTCGTCCGGATTGCCGGGAATAATCGCCACCCCGCTGTCGCCGCCCTTGAGCACTCCGTCACGCGTGTCCAGCAGCAAACCGCCCTTGATTTTTTCGGCCTGGGCGCTGTGACACTTGTAGCAATTGTCCACCAGAATAGGACGGATCTTCCCCTCAAAAAACTGCGTCTGGGCCGGCGTCAAATCCGCCCCGGGCACACGGACGGCCACCCCAAAGGCCGTCAGCAACATCAGCCACCGAATCTTGTTCATGCTATCACCGGTTTAATCACGTCGCCGTAAACTTCCGTCAGGCGGAAGTCCCGGCCATTGTAACGATACGTCAGTTTCTTATGGTCAAAACCCAGCAGCGCCAGAATCGTGGCATGCAGATCATGCACGTGGACCTTGTTTTCCACCGAGGCTGCGCCAAATTCATCTGTGGCCCCATACGTCATGCCGCCGCGCACGCCGCCGCCCGCCAGCAGGGTGGTAAAGGCTTTGGCATTGTGATCGCGACCCGGATTGTCATTGCCGTTGCGGTCCCGCACCGGCTTGCGACCAAATTCCCCGCCCCAGACAATCAATGTACTGTCGAAAAGCCCGCGCTGTTTCAAATCCTTCATGAACGCCGCCAGCGGCTGATCAATGTCCTTGGCCCGTTCGGGCAAACGTTCTTCCAGATCCTGGTGATGATCCCAGCCCCCGGCCCAGACCTGCACAAAGCGCACGCCGCGCTCAATCAGGCGGCGCGTGATCAGCATCTGGTTGCCCTGCGGCGTGCGGCCATACATGTCCCGCATCGCCGGGGTTTCCTTGCTCAAATCAAACGCATCCGTCGCCTCCGTCTGCATGCGGAAGGCCATTTCAAAAGCTTCCAGGCGCGATTCCAACTGGGCCTCTTTCTGGAGATTCTGGCTGTGTAATTCGTTCAGCTTGTGAACCAAATCCAATTGCCGCCGCTGTTCTGCCAGCGGCGTGTAGGGATTGCGGATATTCTCAATGAGCTGGTTCAGCGTGGGCACCTTGGTGTTGATGCTGACGCCTTGGTAAATGCCGGGCAGAAAAGCTGACTGCCAGTTCGCCGTGCCGCCGGGCGGCGCGCCGCCGGGCCGCAAGGAAATGAAGCCCGGCATGTTCTGGTTTTCCGTGCCCAAGCCATACAGCACCCAGGAACCCAGGCTGGGCCGTACCAACCGTGAACCAGTATTCATCATGGTCGTGGCGACTTCATGCGCCGGGATGTCCGTGTACATGGAGCGGATCACACACATGTCATCCACCATCTGCCCGAGCTGGGGAAACACCTCGCTCACCTCAATGCCCGACCGGCCCTGCTTCTGGAACTTGAACGGCGACGCCATCGCCACCCCGCCGTTCATGCCGGGGATTTCCTGGCCGTCATACTTCGCCAGCGACGGCTTGGGGTCCCAAGTATCCACATGGGAAGGCGCGCCCTGGGCAAACACATGCACCACATGCTTGGCTTTGGCCGGGTACATGGGGGATCGGGGAAGCAGGGAGGGCTCGACTTCCATGGCCTTGGCCACGGAGCCAAAAAACCCTTCACCCATCAACGCGGCCAGGCTCAGGGCGCCGAAGCCCATGCCCGCCCGCTGCAAAAACTGGCGCCGGGTCAAAAAATGATCCGACATCTGAACCGCGTGTTCCTGTTTGTATTTTTCGTCGGGGCTCATAGTATAAACAGTATATCACTATATGACTCTTATTTCGACTGTTTGGTTTCTTAATAATTGAAATTATTTCACTTTGGGATGAATGGCACTGATTACGTAAAGGGGATCTGCCGCCACTGTGGCGGTCACCTGGAGTTCCCGGCGGAGGCCGCCGGCGAGGAGATTGACTGTCCGCATTGCGGCCAGAAAACCGTTCTGGCGGCTGGCTCCCCGGCTCGCCCCGGCCGCAAATTGCCGGGCGTAGCCATCGCCATCGGCATCGCTGCCTGCTGGGCCATCGTCGCCATCGGCCTGCTGGTGATATTTCACCACCCGAAAAAGGCGGCTGCTCCCATCGTTGCCCAAAATCCATTGCCCGCAGCCAGCAGCCCAACCAACCCGCCGGTCACCCCTGCCCCGCCGGTGGTAGCGGTCGAGGCCTCGCACCTCGACGAAGAAACTAACCACGACTTTGCCCTGTCCGCCATCAAACTGGACCGCACCAAAGGCAGCTCCCTCGTTTATGTAACTGGGAAAATCCGCAACCTCACCGACCACCAGCGCTTCGGCGTGAAAGTGCAGTTCAAACTGTACGACACCAATGACCAGTTCATCGGCAAATGCACCGACTACCAGCCCAGCCTCGACCCCCACGGCGCCTGGCGATTCAAAGCCCTAGTCATGGAGTCCAAAGTAGCCTCCGCTTCGTTTGATAGCGTGCAGGAAGATCAATAGTTGCCTTCATAAAAAAAGCGCGCCCGTTTCCGGGCGCGCTATAAAAATTGTGGCGGATCGAATGTCGGTCAGGCTTTTCAGCCATCCTCCAACCTCAATCCTCCACCTTCGTTTTAGACCGTTTCCTTCTTCGCCACCTTCACCTCCAGATACAGGTCGCGCAACTGGCGCGGCGAAACCTGGCTGGGTGAATCCGTCATCAGACACGTGCCCTTCGCCGTCTTCGGGAAGGCGATCACGTCGCGGATGCTCGGCGTGTTGCAGAGAATGGCGATCAACCGGTCAAAGCCCAGCGCAATGCCACCGTGCGGCGGCGCGCCGAATTTGAACGCGTCCAGCATGTAGCCGAATCGCAGCTTCGTTTCTTCCGGCGGAATTTGCAGGAGTTCTTCAAAGATGGTCTTCTGCACGTTCGGCTGGTGGATACGGATCGAACCGCCGCCCAGTTCCACGCCGTTTACCACGACGTCATAATGCTGGCCACGCACCTTCTTCGGGTCCGTCTTGAGCAGCGGAATATCTTCGCCCACCGGCGCGGTGAACGGATGATGGCTCGAGTACCAGCGATTCTGTTCGCGGTCGAACCCGAGCAGCGGGAATTCGATCACCCACAGGAAATTGAACTGGTCGGCCGGAATCACCAGCTTGCCCAGCGTCTTCAGCACGTCCGCGCAATACAGGCGGATCTTGCCGAGAATTTCGCAGGCGTTCAGCCATTGATCGGCGGCAAAGAGAATGAGGTCGCCCTCTTCGATCTTCAGTTTTTCCGTCAACGCGGCTTTCTCCGCATCCGTGAAAAACTTCACGATTGGCGACTTCCATTCGCCCTTCTCCACCTTGATGAAGGCCAGGCCTTTTGCGCCAAAGCTCTTCGCGTAATCGGTCATGGTCTCGATCTGACCCTGCGTGGCGCCGGCAAGGCCCTTGGCGTTCAGCGCCTTCACCACGCCGCCATTGGCGATCGCGCCGCTGAACTCCTTGAAGGTGCTCGTGCGGAATTCTTCGGTGAAATCCACCAACTCCATGCCAAACCGGGTGTCCGGCTTGTCAATGCCGTAGCGGTTCAACGCTTCTTCAAAGCTGATGCGCTTGAACGGCGTGGGAATATCAATGTTCAGCGCCGTCTTCCAGACGCGTTTCACGAGCCCTTCGATCAGCGCGTAAATGTCTTCACGGTCAATGAAGCTCATCTCAATGTCTACCTGCGTGAACTCGGGCTGGCGGTCGGCGCGCAGATCTTCGTCGCGATAACAACGGGCGAGCTGGAAATATTTTTCAATGCCGGCCACCATCAGGATCTGCTTGAATTGCTGCGGCGACTGCGGCAGCGCGTAAAACGTGCCGGGCTCACGGCGGTTGGGCACCAGAAATTCGCGCGCGCCTTCCGGCGTGGACTTGAACAGCGTCGGCGTCTCGACTTCCAGAAAGCCCTGGTCATCCATGAACGAGCGGATGGCAATCGCCACTTTGCTGCGGATTTTCAAGTTGCGCGCCATTTCCGGGCGGCGCAGGTCCAGGTAACGGTATTGCAGCCGCAATTCCTCGTTCACTTTGCTGGCGATTTCCGGGTCATCCACCGGGAACGGCAGCACTTCCGCCATGTTCAGCACTTCCAGCGCCACCACGCCCACTTCGACTTCGCCCGTGGGAATCTTGACATTATTCGTGCCGGCGGGACGCTGGCGCACCTTGCCCGTGATGCTCACCACGCATTCGCTGCGCAGCGCGGCCGCCTGGTCAAAGAGCTCCTTCGTCAGATCCGAGGGATCAAACACCGTCTGCGTGCGGCCCTCGCGGTCGCGGATATCAATGAAGATGAGGCCGCCCAGATCGCGCCGGGAATGAACCCAGCCGGACAGCGTGACGGTTTGCCCGATGTGTGACGGGCGTAATTCGTTGCAATGATGCGTGCGTTTCATATATGCGGAAGCCGGATTCAGACACTGAATGCCGGCCGCCAAGCGAACGTTCATTGTGGCGAGGAAACGGGCGGATTTCAAAGAGATTTTTCAGCCCAAAACGATCCCCGGTGAAATCAAGTCTCCCGAAGACTGGGAACTTCAAGAAAAGCAGACGTTGTTCGAGTAATAATCATTGTGGGACAAGCCAGCTTATAAAATCCGAGATAAACCAGTTTGGATTTCCAGAGGCGTTTTACGACGTTGTGAAATTTCGTGACATTTTTAACCATGCAACGTAAAAGGTTGTCATGCTGATCGCTGCGAGTGTCCAACTACCTGTGAAGACCAAGGATCCGCGCGAAGCGGTCACCGAATGCATTTGTCTTCTACGCGGTAACACCATTAGCCTGGAAGGTTCTCAAGTCCACTTGGGGCTGATCTGTACTTCCGACTGTGGCGTGCTGATCGGTTTGGCAGAACTTCTGCCGTCCGCAACCTTGGGGTTTCGCACCATGAGATTGAATCGTGCCCTGACCGCCGGCCAATTCGTTGCGTGCAAGCCGAGTGGCTTAAGCACTTTCAGCGGAGTACTAACCGAGCATTTGCTGCCAGTCGATGCTCTCGCTCTGGTTGAGAGGCTGCTGCTGAGTTCCCCTCGGTCGATTCGCAGTACCTCGTTTGACCTCAGGGCGCTGAACCTACGCTGGAAAGGAGCTCCGCCAGACGTAACCGGCTCGCTTGGCCTTTCTGACATGAAAATTCACAAATGGGCCAAACGCTTTTCATTATCTGCAAGCTTACAGATTCCTGCCGAAAATCCAAAATCGCCCGAAGTAAAGGATGTCCTCAAGAAAGTGGCTGATGCA
>CAIJGS010000091.1 GCA_903820285.1 uncultured Verrucomicrobia subdivision 3 bacterium
ACGGCAAGACTAATGGTTTTCATAAGGATTTTGGCCCTCTTTTTCGCCAATACTACCCGGTTTTCAACGGTTTTCAACCGGTTATCAATCGCTTATTCCAAAAATTATTTTGAGTGGTTGTTCCCGATTGGTTCCTGGCCCACGGCTGGCGTGACTGTTAGATATGATTTTTTCCTGTTCCATACGTTTGCGAGTCATTTTCAGTCCATGCTTGCCTTTTCCCCGGCACGGGAGGGGTTTCGGCGCTGTTTTTGGCATCAATTCCCATTGTTTCCCAGATGAAAGCCACTTCCTAATTAAAGTTAAACTGGGACATAGGGGCCAAAGGCCAAAATCAACCGGGTCCAGCGTCACGCTGGATGGCGCGGAAGAGCCAGGCGCGGGCGTAGGCCCAATGCCGTTTCGCCGTCGGCTCGGAAATGCCAAGTACCTCGGCTGCTTCAGTCAGTGTCAGCCCCGTGAAAAATCGCAACTTCACCAACTCCGCCTTGGCCGCGTCATGCTCGGCCAGGCGATCCAGCGCCTCGTGCAAGGCCAGCAACTGGTCATCATCCATCGCCGCCGCCAGTTCAAGACTCTCCGGATCCAGCGGCACCCGTTCTGCGCCGCCGCCATGCCGGGCAGCTTTTTTACGCCGCGCATTATCAATGAGAATGCGCCGCATCGCCTCGGCCGCCGCGGCGAAAAAGTGACCTCTATTCTGCCACGCTGGCTGGTGATCTCCGCCCAGCCGCAGCCACGCCTCATGCACCAGCGCCGTCGCCTGCAACGTCTGACCCGGATGTTCCCGCGCCATCCGCTGCGCCGCGAGTTTGCGCAACTCCTCATACACCAGCGGCAGGATCTCCTCCTGCGCCCCGGTGTCACCCGCGCCCGCCCGTTGCAACAAAACCGTGAATTCGTTCACCCGCCCACCATACGGAATTTGCCGCCCGCAAAAAAGCCCGGATTATGATGCCAAAAAAAGGCACCCGCCCCTCGCGAAGCGGATGCCCTGTCGACTCGATGAAAAGTCTTACTTCTTCAACTTCAGCGCATAGTTGGCCACGCGCTGGCCCAGCAATTCGCCTGTGAGCTTGTCCGCTGCATTGGGCGCCACCGCTGGATCTTCCTGGCCCGCCTGCGCCATCACGCCGCTGTAGCTGCTGAGACGGTTGATGCCTTTGTCGTTCATCGGCAGTTCCGGCAGACCGATCCAGATCATGCCCAGCTGCATCGCCAGGGTGAAAAAGTAGTGCAACGTGCTGAGCTTGTCGCCGCTCGGGCCGTTGGAGACGGTGAACCCCGCCGCCAGCTTGTCGCGCCACGCGCCCGTGTACCACTTGCCGCCGGTCGCATCGGCAAACGCCTTGAATTGCGCCGCCGGGCCGCCCATGTACGTGGGACTGCCAAAGATCACCGCGTCGCTCGCATCAATCTGCGCCAGCACCGCGTCGTTCTGATAACGGCCCTTGATGATGTCGTCACCGCTGATGGCGATGAGATTCGTGGTTACGCCAGCCACGGACGCCGCGCCCTTTTGCACGGCCTCGGCCAGCTTGGTGGTGTGACCCGTGCCGCTGAAATAAATGATGGATACGGTTGCCATAATGTTCTTTTGGTTAAGTGTTTGGATGTTAAAACCGTCGGTGCTTATTGTGCAATGGCCGCACCGGCGATGGCAAGTGAGAGATCAATCGTCGGGGACACCTTGTCTTCATATTGTCCCTTCTGAATGTTAAAATCCTCGCGGTTGATCGTGAAATTCGCGCGTACCACCAGCAGGTCGCCCTTCAGGTTCGGCACCCGGGCGCTGAGCTTGTCTTTCAAATAGGTCAGCTTGATCGGAACGGTCAAATCCTTGGAAACGCCGTGCAAAGTGAACGTCCCCGTCGCATCCGCTGTGGTCGCATTGCCGTCGGTCTTCACATTCGCCAGGGATTTGGCTTCAAAGGTGATTTCCGGATACTTCGCCACCTCCAGCCAGTTCGCGCCGTGGAGATGTTCTTTCTGCATCGGATTGGGCACCGTCAACGATTCGCTCGCCACCACGATTTTGCCCGTGGTTGCCGCCGGATTTTCCGGGTCAAAGCTCACCGTGCCCGTGATGCCGCTCGCGCTGCCGTTGATGGATTCCAGCGGTGCATCGAGCTTGAAGATCGCGTTGTTCACGCCCTTCGGATCTTTGAAGTCAAAGCTCTGTGGCGCCGCATACGCGGAGATTGAGAGGCTGGTGAGGAGGAGGAGATGATTCAGTTTCATATTTGTGTATTGGTTTGTTTTGTTTAAGTCAGTTGTTGGTTGCTACGGTTAAATATCTTTGTTTGCTTACTCAGTGTTTGTCGTTGGTTGGTTTATTATTGCGGAACAAAAGGGAGGCCCCGGCCAGCAATCCGCCCGCCGCAAACGCGGCGCCCAGAAAATCCACGCCGGGTGAAAATTTCGGCTGATAGGTAATCCCCTCGATCCCCGTGACGGGATCCAGGGTCTTGATGGTCTGGCTGGTTTTGGTCCAGCCCCGGTTGGTGCCGGTGGCCATCCATGTGACCACCGACGCCAGTACCACGAGCACGGCCAAACGGATCAAAGCGCGTTTCATAATCGTTTCGTTTTGATCGGTGCTTCAGTTCAGGTCAAACAGCAGCACCTGCGACGGCTTCACCGCCGTCACCGCCAGCGCGCTTTCGTCCGTTACGCCAACCGCGTCGCCGCCGGACAAAGTCCGGCCGTTCACCGTCACTTCGCCCTCGGCCACATGCAGCCAGACATGGCGTTTCGCCGCGAGCGGATGCGTTACTTCCTGGCCGCCTTCCAGCCGCGCATGCCACAGCTCCGCATCCTGGTGGATGGCGATCGAATTGCCGCGTCCGTCCTTGCTGGCGATCAGGTTCAGTTTCCCGGCTGGCGTCTCGGCAGAGGTCTTCTCCGCATACCGCGGCGTCACGCCCTTCGTGTCAGGCGTGATCCAGATTTGCAGCAGGCGCGTTGCCTCCGTTTTGGAGGGGTTGAACTCGCTGTGTTGCACGCCGCTACCGGCGGACATATACTGGAATTCGCCCGCGCCGATCACCCGGCCGTTGCCCATCGAATCCCGATGCGCCAGCGAACCTTTCAGCACAAAGCTGATGATCTCCATGTCCCGGTGCGGATGGGTGCCGAAACCCATGCCGGGCATGATCAGATCGTCGTTGATCACCCGCAGGGTGCGGAACCCGAGCCAGTTGGCATCGTAGTAGTCCGCGAAGCTGAAGGTGTGGTAGCTGTCCAGCCAGCCGTGATTGGCGTGGCCCCGTTCATTTGAATTGCGAATAATCATCATGGGAACACTCTACGCGCCCCTTTCTGATCCGTGAAATATCATGTTTCTTGCCTTAGCATGCTCAAAAGGTATGCTCGCCGGATGGAATTGCGTCATTTGCGCTATTATGTGGCCGTGGCCGAGGCGGAGAATGTTTCGCGCGCTGCGCTGAAACTGCATGTCTCCCAGCCCGCGCTCAGCCGCCAGGTCCGCGACCTCGAGGATGAACTCGGCTTTCTCCTCCTCGAACGCAGTGCCAAGTCCGTGCGTCTCACCGCCGCTGGCAAAGTGTTTTTGACCGAAGCCCGCGCCGTGCTGCAGCGCGCCACTGAAGCCGTGGCTGCCGCCCGTGCCGCCGCCGGCGGCATCACCGGCGAAATCAATGTCGGCTACGCGCCCTCGCTCACCATCCAGATTCTGCCGCCGGCCCTGCGCCGGTTTCAGGAAAAATTTCCGTCGGTGCGCGTGGCCCTGCACGATCTGTCCACGGAGGAAATGCTCGCGCAGATTGGCTCCGGCAAATTGCAGGTGGCGCTCACCGTCCAGCCTCCCGCCAAAGCCCTGCGCGGACTCCAGTACACCAGCCTGGCCCGCTACGCCCTGTCTGTGGCCGTGGCTCCCAGCCATCCGCTCGCGCGTTTGCGCTCCATCGCCCTCGCCGCCCTGTTGCGCGAACCGCTCATTGCCTACAGCCGCAAAGAATATCCTGAATATCACGACCAGATCGCCCGGCTGTTCGCGCCCGTGGGCCGCGTGCCGCGCATTATCGGAGAGCACGATGGCATCAGCAGCCTCATTCCCGATGTCGAGTCCGGCCGTGGCTTCGCCCTCGTCCCCAACTGTCTCGCCTGCATGGTCGGTCCGCGACTGAAACTGATTCCGCTCCGCCCGGCCGCCCCGCCCATCCCCGTCGGCGCCATCTGCCGCCTGGACAACGCCACCGGCCTCGTCGCCGAATTCATCGCCGCCACTCAGCCCCAGCCCGCATAACCTCCATTGGCCGTCGCACAGAGCATTGATTGCCCGGCAAATACCACATCTGATTTTGCAGGGCATGAACCACCCAACCGCTTGACCCAAGCCAATACGCTGGAACCGTTTCTCCCTCTCCTTGGGGGAGAGGGCAGGGGTGAGGGCGAGCGTTTGACTATTTTGCTCCGTGCATCCCGCCGTGTTGTATCTAAAACACCTTTAATAATTCCCGCCGCAAAAAACAATTAACCTTATATTGTTGTACATCCGGCAAGGGCGGGTGTAAGCATTGATTGATTGATCGGCATTTTCAGGGGATTCACCTTATCCGGCCCCGCCATCCGGTGCAAAATTGAATTCGTAAATCCGGCTGCCTGACTGTTTCAGCAGCCAAAAGATGTCTTATCAATGGCAACCCATGGTGAGTCAGGGTCTGCCCCCTCCAATAAATTGTCAGCATACGAACCAGTTGGCCCGGATGTACCGAGACCCGATGCCGCACCTTCCTTTTGGAAGGGAGTGGCTTAAACCAAGCCATAACATGAATCAACCCAAACCCTCCAAAGCCAGAATTCAAACCACCTTGGTGGCTGCGCTCGGTGCCCTCCTGCCGGGACGAGGGATCGGGAGATATCTCATTTCGAAATTGATGTTAACCGGCCATAATGATAATACCTCGTACTGGTGGTGTGCGTAACCGGATCTGTGACCACGGCAGGGCCATTCAGCACACCATAGTAATAGCCTGCTGCAATCAGTAAGTTACCGTCTTTATCATAAGAGCGCTCTAC